>JANXBC010000059.1 GCA_025060555.1 Candidatus Bipolaricaulota bacterium | reverse complement strand
GAGCCTCGGGCCTACCGCCCTGCTGGGCACGAGGTCGTCCTCTACGCCTGCCACGGGGTGTTCAACCCCATCGCGCCCCTCGCCTCCAAGCTCCTCCTGGCCCCGGAGAGGGAGGCCTACGCTCCGGGGGATCCCCGGGTGCCGGACGGGAACTTCCACGCCTGGGAGGTGCTCCTCACGGATCACAGCGGGGTGGAGCTTGTGGTCTTGGGGGCGTGCGAGACCCTGCTTCCGGCGTTCCGCAACCTCCAGGGGACGCTGGCGGTGCTGGCGGGGGAGGAGTGCGAGCGGGTGGAATTGACTGCGGAGCAGCTGGAGGACATCACCAGTGGGGACGAGGTGGTGGGGCTGGTGCGGGCGTTTTTGAGCACGGGGGCCCAAAGTGTTCTTGCTACCCTGTGGCAGGCCAATCCCCTGGCCGTGGAGGCCCTGCTGGTGCGGGCAGCGGAGCACCGGCTGGCGGGGAAGAGTTGGGCCCAGGCCCTGACCCTGGCCCAACGCGAGCTTCTGCAGAGCCACGCCTTCGCTCACCCCTGGTTCTGGGCCCCCTACCAACTCGTGGGGAGGTGGCGGTAAACCAAATTTGCCAAAAGGATAAAAAGGGGGTGAGCACATTACATAAAATTTATTGAACGCTTAAACTTATAAAAAAGGGGGGTAAAAAATTATGCTTAACAAATGTATGGGTTTGGTGGCGTTAGTCTGTGCTCTTGGCGTGTACATCAACGCTCAGGCAGTGGTTCAAGATGTCCCTGCAGTGCAAAAGACGTGGTTTGAGATCGGCTACAAATACGATGCTGCTGACAAGCCCGAGCACATAACGGCTCTACGCGCAAAACTCCCCGGGACACCCTCTCCAGCTTTGCTTAAGGAACTTGATCGATGGGCTAAAGGAGAAGTCCAAAAAGACAAGGTTCGTCCTCTTTTGGTAGCGCATGCCAAAACAATTGGCGGATGGGAAGCAGTGCAGGCGTTTAGACTCGGGGAATGGTGTTCCCAACTCGAAGACACTGTCCTCGAATTCATGGTAGGCGCGATGCTGGATAGACCTGAGGTATGGGCATCCGCACTTTTCCGCATGCCAGCACTGACTGCACAAGCTCAGGGATTCATTGACACCCTCTCGACGACAGTACCGGAAATCGTAATTCGTAGTTTGGAATCAATTGTTCAAGCTTCACAGAAAATCGATGTGCTTGGGGTTTATTTTAACCGTGTTTCCATGGACGATTTGATAAAGGCTGTTTTAAGTATACCTGACAACGTCAGCACACTTAAGCGAGCATATGGTGGCTGATAATCTGTCTGCGCTGTGGTGGGCGCCGTCTCTAACGTTATCTCAGGCGCTGAGCCTTCGCGACAAGGCTGGCTCTTCGTGGGCCCTGACCCAGGCCCAACGCACCATACTCAACAACCCCATCTACACCCATGTGGTCGAAGCCTCCTACCAGCTCGTGGGGAGGTGGTCACCATGACATGAAAATTTTGTAAAGAATCAGTTTTTAGAGGGGAAAATTAAAACATATACAAAGGAGGAAGAATGCGGGCGTTTTATATTCTAGTTTTGAGCATAGTGTTTTGTGGTTTTGCTTTTCCGGCTCCCCAAGGGGGACGTCTGCCCCTTTCCGAATATTTGGAAATCATGCAGTGGCAGGTACTGGCTCCTACTGGGCAAATCCCGGAAAAGGAATATGTGGCGATCTTCGCCGAGCCGCCCACGCCGGAGCGGATTGCCGAGCTAGCCGCTGCGGGTATCGAGCTCGTCCTCCACTACGAGACCTTGGGGCTATTACGGGGATCCATCACCTCCTTTGCTGCTTTTGCCCCGGAGAGCGAGGCCTTTCCCTGGGTGACCGCGCTTTTGCCTTCCGTGCCCACGCTGACCTCCGCCACAGCCAAGGCCCCCCCGAATTTCTACGCAGTCGACCCTTCCCACGTGTTTAAAGAAACGGGAGTTTATGACCTTCACGACCGTGGGTTCACCGGAAAGGGGGTTAAGGTGGGCGTGCTCGATGTGGGGTTCACCGGGGCCCTTGGAAAGAAGCTCCCAGGCCGCGTGCACTATCTGCGCGTGGAGGTGGACGAACAGAGAAGAGGCCGTCTCGTCCAGGGGTTCAAGCAAGACGTTCATGGCGAAGCCTGTGCGGAGGCCATCGCGGCCATTGCGCCGGAAGCCGAGTTCTACCTGATTTCCGCTCCTGGACTGCTGGAGACGCTTTACGCATACGCGCTCATCGAGCGGGGGATGCTCAAGCTGGACATACTCTCTGACTCCACTTTCTATCCCATCCCCTTGGACCATATGGATGGGAAGGGCGAGCTTGCGAAGGCTGCGGCCTTGGTAGCCTCTAAGACGCCCTATTTCTTTGCGGTGGGGAACATGGCCCGCTGCAGCGCCACGGACCGCAGCATGTTCCGGGCCGTCTATTCCGACCGGGATGCGGTGATCGGCCACGATTTCGATCCGCAGTCCCCATCCGATGCTGATCGCAACACTCTTACCATAGAGGTGAAACCTTGGGAGGGCCCGAATCCCAAGCTCCTTGTGGTATTGGAGTGGGATGGCTGGCCTTGGCAAGTGAAAAAGGACGCCCAAGCCCCCTGGACCCAGGAGGAGATTATAGGTGTCCAGGATGTAGACCTCGCGATTTACTACCGCTCGCCCACCGGGAGGATCAGCAGGGTCGCGATAAGCGATATAAACCAGTTCGCACGCGGAGGCGTTCCTCCTGTGGAGTACATCTATCGAGAACTGACCACTCCCGGAACCTATTTGATCCAGGTGGCCAATGTTTCCGGTCATCATCAAATTTCTGGTGTTTACACCCGCCCCGTGGAGTTCCACGTGTGCGTGTACCTCATGGGAGGGGAATTCGACCTTGAGCACTGCACTCCCGACGGTTCCTTGATCAACGTGGCCGCGGCGGAGCACGTGGTGAGCGTGGGCGCGGTGGGCTGGACAGGGAAGGCCTGGTGTGTCATGCCCTTCTCCAGCCAAGGGCCGACCGATGACGGCCGGCTCAAGCCCGAGTTCGTGGCTCCCACGGGTTACCAATCCCGGGTGTTGGACCGTCCGTTTGGGGGAACGTCAGCGGCGGCACCCGTGGCCGCCGGGATCGCGGCCCTCCTGCGCCAGGCTGACCCCACCCTTTCCCCTAAGGAGCTCGTGAACCTCCTCTTGCGTGGGGCCACGACTCTCTGTGGCCAAGAATGCAATGGCGTTTGCCTCCCTAAGGTTCGCTACAACTACCTCGTGGGCTGGGGGCTGGTCAACGCCGCGGAGTCCTATCGCCTGATACGCTAGGGAACTCTGCACCAACGCGCCCAAGGGGGCCTCCCGGCCCCCTTTTTCTTCGAGTGTCGGAATCCTCTCCTGCCTGCTTACAATTTCCCCGAACAATGAAGGTCGAGAATTTGGCTAGGGCCATGATCGACCTTTTCCTCGCCCACCTCCTCGTGGGCGATGACCAAGGGTTCGAGGAGAGGGACGTGATGTTTTGGGCTTGGACTTATTTCGAGAACACCGCCGGGGGCGAGCACAGCGCGGCAAGAGCTAAACGCTTGGCCCAGGAGATCCTCGCTTATCGCCGCGCCCTCCAACGCATGAAGAACTCCCCTGCGGGGAAACCCGACAACGTGGTGGCCCTCATCCTCTACAACGTCAGCCACAGCGGGAAAAAGGACCCCATAAAACGCTGGCGCTGGGAACGGGCCCTCAGCGGAAACCATCGCTTCAGGGTGTCCACTGTAGAAGAAGCTCTGGACCTGCTCGAAGACCTGCGGGGGACCTATCTCCCCGAGCGTCTCATCGGTCAATTTCTAGGGAAAACGGTGAACCTGGACCGCGTCGCCCGCATGGTAGAGGAGGAATACATGGCCCTCGCCGAGGAGGGACAACATGCGGGAGCCTAAGCCCTTGGGACCGTGGACGGAGCTAGGCCGCGTGGTGGCCGAAAAACCCAAGCGGCCTAAAGCCCATCCTCCGGAGCCTTTCCTCATCGCCTATCTTCAGGGAAAGCTGCCCCACCAACCCACGGTATGGACGGAAGGACGGGTTCAAGCCATGCATCGCGGGCAGCTCGAAGCCTGGACCGAGGTGGAAATCCGTGCCCATCTCGCCCTCTGCTTACACTGCCGCAGAAAGTTGCTCCGTTGGCAAGGTGTGGCAGTTCCACAGCCCATCCTGCGGCGGGAGAAACTTTGGGCCAACCGCCATCTGGCATGGGCCTTGGCCGGGGCCCAGGCTTTGGCCTTGGCCGGGGTCATCCTTTGGTTCACCCTCAGCCCCACGCCCTCTCCCACCAAGCCCGAGTTCTCCCTCCCCAGCGAGTTCACCCAACCTCCTGGGGTGACCGCTTACCTTGTGCCCAAACCCGAGATCACCGTGGCCCAGCTCAGTTCGGCATTACAGACCCACGGGATCGTGATCGTCAACGGTCCGGATGAAATGGGCCGTTACCTGGTGATGGGAGAAGAACAGGCCTTGGACGCAATCTCCACAACCGAGGTTGTGGAGTCCATCACCATCAAAAGGAGGTGAAACGCTATGAAGGCCACAGCTTTGCTCATGCTGGCATTGGTTGGAGCCTGGGTTGGACTGGGGTTAGCTGCGCCTGCACAGAAAAGCGTGGTGCCCGATTGGCTTAGACAACAAGCGATGACCTGGCAGGTCCTGGCTCCCACCGGACAGGTCCCCATAGAAACCGTGATCCTTTGGTACGTTGTGGAAGAGCCCACCCCCGAACAACTGGCCCAGCTTGCGACCTTGGGCTACACCATCCTCGGTGTTGCCGGAAGAATGGTCACCGTGGCGGCCCCGGTCACCCTTTACATCGATGCCGAAAAAGGTCTGGATAGCATAGGCTTCTTTGGGTTCGTTCTCCCCAACGTTATGCTTCAGTCCGACCTCTCTACGGCCAAACCGCCCTCCACGACGTGGCCACTCTGGTTTGGGCGCCGCGTCCTTTGTTACTGATGGATATGACCAGAAACAGGGGCACCCATGGGAAAGCATCCATGGGTGCCCCACCAAACTTTGCTCATTACTCATTAGAGACCGCTTTGGCTACTTACAAAAACAAGGAAAGACACCTTGAGCTCACCATAGACGGCGTTCTTTTGACGTTGGCAGAAATGACTGGGATCGGCAAGACCACGGAAACGCGCCTCAAGCTTGCGGGCTATACTACACTACGGGATCTTCTGGCCCATCCGCGTTGGGCTTGGCAAGTGGAACAAATCCTCGCGGCCGTAGGAAGGCGGGACCTTCCTGCCCTTAACCGCTTCGTGACGCGGTGGTTCCCCCTCTCCCACCCCATTGCTTTTGGTCCATCCCTCACCAAAGGACATCGCTAACGTATGCGACCTACGGGGCGGGATGAAGGTATAGATCAAAGAGGACAAGCGCGGCTCAAGCTTAGAGAAGAGGCGCAAGAAGCGGTTCTTTGCTCAAGCGGATCTGGCTCTTCGGGCCCAGTTGGGGCACAACCTGTTGGTCTGGTTCAACCCTTGGTTCCTTCGGGGTCCATAGGCATCCCGGTCGGGGATAGAGCGGTTAGTGGAAGAGGCGTTGGAGATACCGGCCCAAGGGCAGATGGGCCTTGGGTTAAAGGAGGTCATTCAGAGATCACCGACCCTGTGCCCACCCAGTCCGGGAAGAAGTAGCCAGAAGTCCCGACCCGGATCTCCGCCAAAGTCAACCCCCGGGAATAATAGGGCAAAAGCACGCCCCGGTGCCCCCCAGTGGCCACGAAAAAGGCGCAGCGAAAACGGCCAAGGAGGCATCGCTGGGGCTGAATGGAAACCGTGCTCTCGGCTAACCCCAGAGCCAACGGAACAGGCGCCGCCCCCACCATGGCCTCGCTTCGCGCGGCGCAGGAAGGGCCAACCGCTCCAGCTCCTTCACCTGCTCCTGAAGCCTTAACGCCATCTCCCGCCAGTAGTCCCTCTCTCGCTCCAGTTCCTCAATCAACTTCTTTACAGGCCAATCTGCTTCGTCTATCCCATTCTCATGCTTAACCTTGTTTGCCGTAGTCATCGGCGCTACCAAACTCCTACCCTTTGTCTCCTGTCCTTGGACTTCTCCTCGCACGACCATCGCTGCTTGACGCAAAGATAACCCGTCAACACGGCGCACTTCCTCCAAACGCTTAAGGATGGCCAACGCGCTGTCGTCAAACAACAACTGGTTCTTCGGCCCTCGACGCAGATGTGCGTCAAGAATGTCGGAAAGAAGGTCAACCCTGAGACGCACACCTCGTTCGGTGATCCCCAGCGTTGTGGCTACATTCTCGATAGTAAGCACGTTAGCTAGTTTGCCCTAGATTGCGCCGCGTTCTGCGGACAGGTGGCCAAGGGAAAAGAGAAGTTTGTCCCGGGGTTCTTGACACCTAAGT
>JANXBC010000058.1 GCA_025060555.1 Candidatus Bipolaricaulota bacterium | reverse complement strand
GCCAACCCACGCTCCCCAGGTTCTCCTCGAGCTGTTCCAGGGTGCGGGCGCCGAAAATGGGGGCGGTGACCCCGGGTTGGCAAAGGACCCAGTTGAGGGCCACTTGAGCCGGAGTCTTTCCTCTGCGCGCCGCGATCTCCGTCAGAGCATCCACGATGCGCCAGGTTCGCTCACTGGCCCTTTGCTCCGGCAAGTCCTCCCAGCGGTCCCTCCGGCCGCCCCGGCTATCCGCGGGCGGGGGCTGATCCCTCCGGTATTTACCGGTGAGCCAACCGCCCGCCAGGGGGGACCAGGCGAGAAATCCTATGCCCTCTTCGCGGCAGGCCGGAAGTACTTCCCATTCCACAGTGCGCACGAGCAAGCTGTATTCCATCTGCGTGCTGACGAACTCCTCCCAGCCGTGTAGACGGCTCAAAAAGAGGCCTTTGATCATCTGGCTTGCGGTGAAGTTGGAGACCCCGATGTACCGAACTTTTCCGGCGCGCACCAGGTGATCCAGAGTGCTTAGCGTCTCCTCCAAAGGTGTGGCTCCATCCCAACAGTGCAGCTGGTACAAGTCGATGTAGTCCGTTTGCAAACGCCGCAGGCTTTCGTGGACGGAATCTAGGATGTGCTTCCGGGAAAGGCCCGTGTCGTTTGGGCCTTTTCCCACTGGGAAATACACCTTGGTGGCGATGACGAGACGCGAGCGGCCCCCCCGCGAGGCGAGCCAGCGGCCCACAATGGCCTCGGATTCCCCTTTGTTATAGCTATCCGCCACATCGATGAAGTTCCCGCCCGCGTCTACGAATCGGTCTAAGATGGGAAAGGCTTCGCGTTCGTCCGTGCACCAACCGAACGTCTGCGCTCCTAAAGCTAACTCAGACACCCGGAGTCCTGTCCTTCCCAAATATCTATATTCCATGGTCCCCTCCTTCCATGTTCGTTTTACGCGAGAAATCAGCGAAATTTGGCCATAAGGGGCTTAAATTCCGGTACGCCTCAAGATACAACGGATACAAAAATTCGTAAATTTCCTTGTGTTTTGGACTCACTTGCTCCCGTACTTGGACGAGATCTTTAACGGCATGAGCCAAATCCGAGACCAATCCAACCCCTACCGCTCCCGCAGCTGCGGCACCTATTGCGGTGGCTTCTTGAGGCTGGGCCACCAACTCCACGGGGCAACCCAAAGCATCGGCGATGATTTGAGCCCAGAGGAAACTCCGCGCGCCACCCCCGATCAGGCGAACGCGCATAAGTTGGACTTGGTTCTCCGCCAAAGCCTTCGCAATGGCCTTCAGATTTAAAGCAATGCCTTCAAAGGCGGCACGAAAGATATGGCTACGATCGATATGGAAAGAAAGCCCAATGAACACCCCACGCGCGAGTGGATTCCAAAAAGGGCTCCGTTCACCGCGCAGATGGGGAAGAAAAAGCAACCCTTCCGCTCCCGGTGGGGAGCGCCCAGCCTCCCTTTCGAACACGGCAAAATCCTCCACGCCGAAGAGCTCGCGCACCCAGTCCACCGCGGCCCCGGCATTATGCATAGTTCCGTTTGGCGAATACCAAGCGGGGTCAAGATAGACCCACGTGAACGTGCGCATCTGAGGATCTAAACAAGGGGTTTTGGCTAAAGCGGCAACCCACGCGGATGCGCCTAGGTAAACATAGCCTTCCCCTTCCCCCATGAGGCCCGCACCGGCTGTAGCGCATACGCCATCTCCCCCACCGATCACTACTGGTGTTCCCTCGGGGATGCCAGTGGCCCGACTTGCCTGTTTGGTAACTTCACCCACCACGGTGGTGGAGGGCACGGGGTCCGGGAGCTTTTCTCCCTCGATCTCCAAGGCACGAAGAAGCAGAGGGGACCACTCTTTGGAAGTGAGGTCCAAAAGGCCTGTCCCCCCCGCGTCCGAGAGATCCGTCGCCCAGGTTCCGGCAAGACAATGCACCACGAAATCCTTAGCCTGAAGGAATTTATAAGTCCTAGCATAGACGTCAGGTTCATGGCGGCGAAGCCAGGCAATCTTGGGGCCAGAATAGGCTGGACCCACACGGTGGCCTGTGATCTTATACACTTGAACAATCCCAACACGCTCGAGCAATTCTGTAGCCTCTTGGACGGCCCGCTGATCGGCCCAAATGATGGCGCGCCGCAGGGGCCTACCCTGCTTATCCACGGGAAGGCATCCCATCATCTGTCCGGAGAAGACCACGCCGGCGAGATCCGTCGGAGCAAAAGCGCCGGAGGCAAGCACGGCTTGGGAAGCTTGGCACACGGCCCTCCACCAGTCCTCGGCATCTTGCTCCGCCCCTGCCGGAAATGGACGGACAGTCTCATAGGGGACAAACGCGCTGGCCAAGAGGCCGCGACGAAGATCGATAGCTACAGCTTTATCCCCGGTGGTTCCCAAATCGTGGGCAAGAATTACGGTTTTGGCCATATCCTCTTACTTTTTACTTTCCTATGGGGATCAATCCCTTCACAAAATATTTTTGAAGAGCAATCGTAATGACGATTGGCGGCAACACGGCTAGCGTGGAGAGAGCGGAGATATCCCACCATTGGGGGCCTCGCTGGAAATGCTGGGACGCGATAAGGAGGGGGACGGTTTGCGTGCGCGAATAGGAAAGAATGAGGGCGAAAAGAAACTCGTTCCACGCAAATACAAAACAAAAGAGGAAGGTCGCGACAAGACTTGGAAGCACCATGGGCACGACCACGCGGAATAACGTTGTCAAAAGGGAAGCTCCGTCCACCCAGGCCGCTTCCTCCACAGACCGCGGGATTTGGGCGAAGAAGTTAGACATAAGCCATACCGCCAGAGGAAGATTGAACACGGTATACACGAGGATTAAACCAATATGGGTGTCCAAGAGGCGCGTTACACGATACATTACGAAGATTGCAAACACCGAAACAATGGGAGGCATAAAACGCTGGGATACAATCCAAAATTGGATATCTTCGTTTTTCATCGGCCCAAATTTGAACTGCACGCGAGTAAGGGCGTAGGCTGCCATCGCCCCCAAAATCGTGGTCAAAAATGCGCTAACGCCGGCCACAATGAGGCTGTTGAGGTAAGGATAGAGAACCGCGTCCTTTTCCACGGTGAAGAGGCGAACCCACCACTGTCCCGTGGGGATAAAGTCCACCCAAGGTATGAACTTGGGCCCGAGGAACACATCGTTTTTATCCTTGATGGAGGTCGTAACCAACCAGAACAAAGGAGCTATCACTACAAGAGACCAGAGGAGGAGGAGCGTATAGACAAAAATCGTTGCTAAGTTTTTCTTCATATCCTTACTCCATTCGCACTTCCCGCAAGCGGCGGGTCATAGTCACAAACACCATGGAAGCCATGAGCACTGCAAGGAATAAACTAAAAGCGATCGTGGCCCCGTAATCTAGATCAAATGCACGAAACCCGATAGCATAAGCAAACAAGGTCATGGATTCCGTGCTACGTCCTGGCCCTCCCCCCGTCATGATATAAATGGTGTCCACGATCTTAAAGCACTCCACCACTCGCAGCAGAATGGCGGCGATGGACGCCGGTGCCAGCAATGGTAGGATCACCCGCCGGAACACCTGCCATCCGGATGCACCATCCACCCTGGCTGCCTCAATGTAATCGGGGGGGATCGCTTGAAGCGCTGCATAAAGGATGAGAAACATGAAAGGGGTCCACTGCCAAATATCGGTGATCACGATGGAGTAGATGGCCACTGAGGTATCGGTAAGCCACCCCACGGGTGATAGGCCCAGCCTTTGAAGGATTCCAGTGATCGGACCGCGCCCGACATCGAAAATCATCCGCCACATGTAGCCCACCGCGATTGGGGTAAGGAGCATGGGCACAATGAAGAGCACACGAAAAACGTTTTGCCCGCGCACCTTTCGATCCAAAAGCAGCGCCAAACCAAGACCAAGCAGGTACTCTAGGCTCACAGCCAGGACAACAATGCGAAGGGTCACCGCTAAAGCATTCCAGAAACGCTCGTCGTGGAAAAGTCGCTGCCAGTTCCGTATCCCGACAAACTCGATCTGTAGCCCTCCTCCTACAAAGCGAGCTTCTCCGAAAACCAAAGCGATTGTGAACAAAAACGGGAAAAGCGTGAAGGCTAGCAATAGCAAGACTGTAGGAGAAAGGAACAAGCGAGCCTGTCGTCGAGCAGTTTTGCCGATCACGCGCGCTCCTTGTAAACAAAGAAGCGGGACCCCAAGAAGATGGCCCGGGGTCCCGCCTCCCCTACCTTCTATTTAACGGAAAGGCCCAAGGACAGACGGTATGCCTTGAGTTGAGCATCGCGACCGTATTCCCTGGTAATCTGCTCCCAGATCCGAGCCACTTCGTCCAAAGCCTCTTTGGGGGTCTTCTGGCCCGCAACTACAAGGGCTAGCTGGGCATCGAGGGCCTCGAAGTACTTGGCCGCCCCGGGGATCCGCAGGTCGGGCTGGACGTTGGGGTGGCCAATGGTATCGCGAATCGCCTTGAGGTAAGCCTCAGCCGCCTCAGCACCGAAGCCAAACCCAATCCACCCCGCCAGGCGCTCGAAGTGGGAGGCGCGATACGGGTTGAACCCGGTCTCAGCGGTGGTGACACTGATGTAGCTGTTATCGGGCCGAGAGAGATAGGAAATGAAATCATAAGCAGCCTCGATGTTCCGGCTGTTGCGGTCAATTGCGGCCACCCAGCCACCAAACGCCAGATACCCCGCCTGGTTGGGCTCGGGCAGGGTCACCCACTGGCCCTTGGCGAAGTCCCAGACCTCGTAGGAGCCGGGCAGGATTGCATAGCCCACCTTGCCCTTGACCTTGGACTCCGGCCCAACCTCGGAGATGACCCCGATGTCACCCCAGTCGATGGCCATCGCGGCCACTCCCGAGGCGAAGACGCTTCGCACCTCACCGGAGTCCATGTTGATCATACCCGGGACGCCGAATTTCATGATCTCCACATAATCCTCGAGAGCACGGATGTGACCGGGGGAGTTGATGCGCGGAGCCATCGTTTCCGGATCGAAGAACTGCCCACCGGGCTGCCCGGGCAACGCGACGTAGCCAACGGTGCGGGAGAAGAAGCACCAGTCGGCTTGGCCAGCGTAGCGGCGCGGCTCCACGACCCCGTAGTTCGTGATCCCATCGCCGTCCCAGTCCCAACCATGGAAGAACTCGGCGATATCCCGAACCTGTTTCCAGGTGCGCGGCGGCACGGGTAAGTCATAACCGTATTTAGCCTTAAACATCGCTTGATATTCGGGATTCTCGAGAGCGTCCTTGCGGTAGTAGAAAATGTGGCAGTCCCCATCCACGGGAACGGCGTAGATCTTGCCGCCCCAGCTTACGATGCGCTCGCGATAGACAGGGAGAATATCTTCCCACTGGATGTACGGGTCCTTCTTGATGAAGTCATCCAGGGGGACAAGGAATCCGGCTTCTGCAAAATCGGGAAGCCAGGCTGCGGGCATGATGACAATGTCGAACAACGCTTGCCCAAGGGCAAACGAGGAGTACATCTTGGGATATAGCTCACCCCATGGAGCCGTGATCAGCCGCACTTTTGCACCAGTAAGACGCTCCCAGTCGGGAGCGAACATCATCACGGGTTTAGCAATGTACGGCGGAGGTTGAGTAAAGACGGTGATCGTGACACCCTCAAACCGCCTGGCTTGGGCCATGCCCAGAACAACCCCAAATAGCACAACGACAACACCTATGATCCTTAATCGCATCCCTTCACCTCCCTAACTGGTCCACACCAATCTCACCAAACTCGTCAACACCGTCTCCATTACCCCAACCTCTGTTTGTTCCGTCTTACACTCACCTCCTTTTTGATTTAAACAAATCATCTTTGCTAAGATTATAGAGAAGAGCAGCGCCTCTCGTCAACGCCAATCCTGGGAGGCCCATCGAATGGGTACCAAGAGGTCCGCCCAGGTCCAAAATTTTAGCTTATCAATGCTTGCCAACGGAAACTTGCAGCCCACCCAAGAAATAGTAAAACCTTCGATGAGCTCCATCTGGAGATCCCCGTGGCCGGCCTTTCTCACCCACGCCCCCGGAAGCCTCTTGAGGACGGAAAACTCCGTACGAAAAGGTCTTGTTGGCCTCTTCGGTGGATCATTATCCTCCCCTTTTCAGGTAGGATTAGGGGGAGCACCCCGTGACTCCCTGGTTCACGCGGGAAAACCGTGTCTTTCCGGAATACGCCTGCATCCAGGTTTATGCCCTCGCTAGCCTGAAGGGCAGCAACGGAGTTTAGACCAGCGCTACGCTTCATTTCGGACAGGCGCAGAGTGCGTGCTCCTACTTAAGAAAGCGCTCCTGCACAACTTGCAAGATCTCTCACTGCATAAATTCGAAGCTCCCGCAGCTTTCTGTGCGACTGGATGCTGTAAATAGGCGGGCGTTCACTTCCCAAGGGGCACGCCTGCATTTCTTCGGGAAAACGAGATTCTGCTAAGGCTCCGGTGTGAACATTGAAAAATCCAGTAGGGGTAACCAAGGCAAAGAACGGCGGTCGAATGCCATGCCTAAAGGTTTGGCATGGCAAAAGGAACCAATGTACGCCAAGAAAATCTGCCTTTTCCCTAACTTTATTTGTCCTCAACAAATTGAGTTAGCCCTCAAAACAAACCGACTTGCTAGGCGCTCCTTTCGCGTTCCACGGCTCGGAAGACAAAGTTGAGCGCTATTACCCGGCAAGCGTATAACGCACGCCAAAAACCATGGTTACGCACATACCTTCAAGTTGATACGAACCAAAATCAGATTATTCACTCGCTAGATTCGCCTCCACGTCATCCGCTTCTGAGCTCTACGCCACTTTATCACCCCGCTTGTCATTTTGTTGTCTATCGCGACGTTTGCCTCCCCAGTTGCCACTTTCTTACGGAAGGCACAAGAGGCA
>JANXBC010000057.1 GCA_025060555.1 Candidatus Bipolaricaulota bacterium | reverse complement strand
TGTACACGTCCGAGCTGCGCAGGTTGAAGACGTTGTAGCCGGCCTCCGCGAGGAGCTTTTCCCGTTCCGCGCGGGAGGGGAGGCGGATGGGCTCCACGACCTTGATCTTGTAGGGCTTCGGCCACCAGCCGTCGTCCATGGCCCTTAATGTTACCTATTGCCCACGAACACCCACCGACTGGAAATGCCATACGGCGCTCCGTTGCCATGGCCGAACAAGGGCTGGGCGAGGCGCTGCAGGCCTAGCTTGCAGGCTTGGGCAGCGAAGTCCGCCGCAAGGGAACAAGGTCTACGTTTACCAAGCGGAAAGAAAAGGCTGGTTTGCCCGGCGGCGGGTGCTCCTCCGCGCCTCGTTTCACCTGCGCGCGGAAACTGTAACCCGCTGACCAACGCTCTTATCCTCTTTGTAACCTTCTTTTTATCTCTAGCCCAAAATTCCCCAGTGAAGATCGCGGCCTTTTGTAAGGTTTTCTCGACCAGTTCCTTCCATCCGCGTTTCCCTATCTCCTCCAGCTCCGCTTTTCTTACTCCAACTTGCCTATCGAGGAAGACCAAAACAGTGGGATGGCAACACCACCTTCTGGCAAGGAGTGAGCCTAATGGCCGTGGGTCGAGCTTCTGAAAGACCTGGAATTGCGCACGCTCCTCGGGCTTGGGATGAGAGTCCCGGTCTTGTGCGAATCTCCTTCGCCCAAGGGCTTCACGAGCGATTGTTCGTGCAATGTCCCAGAGCCAGACAGCCGCTTCGCCCTGCGGGCGGAGGAGGACGAGCTTCTCTTGGTGAAGGGTGGCCCAAGCCATATCGCTATTAAACAGCTGGTAAGGGGTTGATTGTAGCCCCCAAGAAACTCTCGAGTTCCTCACGGCTCATTTTCCTAGGGAAGACAGGAAGCCACAGACCCATGGTGGTTGCCGCTACAGCGGTTTTTCCAGACTGGTATACTCTCGCAAGGTGCCGCGAATCAAGGTCTGTAGGCTTTCACCGGAGGTGATCATGATGAAAGGACGGTGGGGCGCTGTGAGCCGCCTGGCGATCCGTGGAGGTCGATCGCATCAAGAAAAGGTGAGGCGAACAGCGGCCAGGAGCTTAAGGGAGGCCCTGCCCTACTTGGACGGCGAGTCCCAGAAGGTGCTTTCCTTTGCCCTCGCTGAGGCGCTGGGTTCTTCTAGCGAAGGGGCGCGGCGATCAGCTGCATGGGCGATCAGGAAGGTCAGTGCCCGCCTTGACGAAGAAACACGGTTGGCTTTGGCCCTGAAAATAGTTGAAAAGCTGGCTTTAGAATACTCCTGGACAGCAATAGTGGCTTTGACGGGTATCATGGAACGTTTGCTTCCGGCTAGGCAGGTTGAGGTTGTGGAAAAGCAAGCCAAATCGAGCTTGAAGCGCTTCCTAAGCTTATCCCCGGCTTGAAAAAGGAAGCGCTAGCGAGAATCTTGGAGATGTATAATTTTCCCCTTCTTGGGGAAGGAGGTGAAGTTATGCCCATCCTTATCGCTGAACCGCAGCCTCAGGCGCGAACGCCGGAGGAGGAGCTTCGGCAACTGGAAGAAGAGGTTCTTCGCCGAGGCATGAGCCCAGCAGAGCTTGCCCAGATCCAAGCCCTTGGCCGTTGCCCAGCGCAGATCCAGCACAGGATCGCCCTCCTTAAAAGCTGGCTGGCCCAGAGGTGAACATGCCGCACGGGGAAACCACAAAGATCGGCATCCTTGTGGGGGCGGATCGGCACCACGGGTTACCAGCGTCCTTAAAGCCGTGACAATTGTCGCTGCTGATGAGGACATAAAGATGCCGTCCGCCCCCTTGTCCTCACCGATGTCTGGGGGATCCGATGCTATGGGAGCCGCCTTGCCACCTCTCAGGCCAACCCCGCCCGCGCTCAGAAACCACCGCGTTGTACGGTTCAGACCCTTCAGGATCTTGGCATCCACTATTAAATCGGCGCGGATGACACGACCCTCGCGGCATTAAGGTAGCCAAAGCCGCTGAGAGGGCGATCTGCATCGCTCATGTCCCAAAACCATCGATAATGATCTCCTCTTACCAATAACATGCCCACTTTTGGCTTCAAAACCGTCCGCCACATGGGAACGAAATTGGTGCGCAACTTGATCGAGGATGCCCATACCAAAAGCCGCTGGCACTTTGTGGCCATGATGGGACGTAGGGCTAGTTATTTGGCGCTTGGGAATGGTAAGGCTGCTGGCGCTACTTTAACAGGAGTTTTCGAAACGAGTCGATCCACTTGACGGGTGCCAAGGAATTCGTATACAATATAAAAACTCATGCGAGGGGGTCGGATTGGAGGCGTCGGAGGAACCGACATAAAGCAGGGGGGAGTTATGAAGAGGAGACTAGTGTTGTTTGCGATTGTTTTGGCGTGCGTGGGGTTGTTTCTTCCGGGAACCGAGAGCACGCAGGCTCAGGTCAGGAGGCTTTCCCTAGCCACGGGAGGGGTCGGCGGCGTTTACTATCCGCTGGGCGGGGCAATGGCCAAGATTTGGATGGAAAAAATTCCAGGGCTCATCGTCACCGCCGAGGCTACGGGGGCTTCGGTGATGAACGCGCGGCTCGTCCACAGGGGTGAGGCGCAACTAGCGCTAATCCAGAACGATATCGCTTACTACGCGTTCGAGGGCACCGAGATGTTTGAGGCCGACAAGGCCCTCGGGAAGCTGCGGGGTATGGCGGTGCTCTACCCCGAAGTGATCCAGATCGTCACGCTCAAGGAAACGGGGATCAAGACCATCGCCGATCTTAAGGGCAAGCGGGTGGCCGTGGGCGCTCCCGGGAGCGGCACGGAGGCCAACGCCCGCCAGATCCTGGAGCTCTACGGGTTTTACGACCCTGTAGCCAAGAGGTACACGGACATCACTCCTGAGTTCTTGGCGTTCGCTCCCGCTGCGGCCGCGCTCAAAGACGGTAAGGTGGATGCGGCCTTCCTTACCGCGGGGATCCCTACCGCTGCGGTCATCGAACTTGCGGCCACGCATAACGTGGTGCTCCTGCCTGTGGAGCAGGACAAGGCCGAGGCGCTGATGGCGCGGTGGCCCTTTTACACGAGGCTCACTATTCCGATGAGGACCTACAAGACACTGGAAGAGGACGTTCCAACGGTATCAGTGATGGCCATGCTGGTGGCCAGCGTGGACGTCGACGCGGAGTTGGTCTACCAGATGTTGCAGGCGCTGTTCTTGCCTGAGAGCTTGAAGCTCCTGTGTGCGACCCACGTCCGCGGGTGCGATATCCAGCGCGAGAGGGCGCTGGAGGGCATGTCCATCCCCCTCCATCCTGGGGCGGAACGGTTCTACAAGGGCGAGTAGCTGGCGGTGGACCATCCCCAAGGGGACGGGGGCTTCCGGTCTCCGTCCCCTTGGGTGTTGACCGAAAAAACCCATGGCTTGTGAACGCCAGGTGGTGACCTCGGAGGAGCCTGTTCGGGAGCGGAGGCTCAAGGGAAAGTGGGCCGTAGGGGTTGGCCTGCTTGCGATCGCGCTTTCCATCTTCCAGCTCTACGAGGCGGGGTTCGGCTTGATGGCCGTCCAGAAGCTGCGGGCTGCCCACCTGGCGTTCGTGCTGGCCCTGATCTTCCTCCTGTACCCTGCGCGCAAGCGATCCCCTAAGACGAGGCTTCCTTTCTACGATGTGCTCTTGGCAGCCTTGGCGGTGGTGGGGCCAGTTTACCTGCTGTGGAACTTCGATGCGTTGGTCGTCCGGGCGGGGGCGGAGACCTGGTTGGACTTCGCAATGGGGGCGCTAACCCTCGTGTTCGTGCTTGAGGCCGCAAGAAGGGCCGTGGGCTTGGCGCTGCCAATGGTAGCCATTGTGTTTCTCCTCTACGCCCGCTTTGGGGCTTACCTGCCCGAGATCATTGCCCATCGAGGCTACTCGTGGGAACGCATCATCAACCACCTCTACCCCACCACCGAGGGGATCTTCGGCGTCCCCCTGGGGGCCGCTGCCACGTTCGTGTTCATGTTCATCCTGTTCGGAAGCGTCCTTCAGCGGACGGGGATCCGCGACTACCTGACCAACCTGGCGATCGCCAGCACGGGCCGGTTTCGCGGAGGACCGGCGAAGGCCGCCGTGTTGGCCAGCTACGCCATGGGAACGTTCTCCGGCAGTTCCACCGCCAACGTGGCCACCACGGGGACAATCACCATCCCGCTGATGAAGAAGGTGGGGTTCCGCCCGGAGGTGGCGGGCGGGGTCGAGACGGCGGCGTCGTCGGTGGGGCAGTTCGTGCCCCCGGTGATGGGGGCTGCGGCGTTCGTGATGGTGGAGGTCACAGGGATCCCCTACGTGGAGATCATCAAGGCCGCGGCGATCCCGGCAATCCTGGACATGGCCGGGCTCCTATTCATCCTGCATCTGCACGCCAGCAAGCACAACCTCCGAGGGCTGCCCAAGGAACAAGTGCCGCGGTTCCTTCCCACGTTCCTCAAGAACATCCACCTCCTGATCCCCATTGTCGGCCTAATCGGAATGCTTGTGGTGGCGAAGTACAGCCCCATGAAATCCGCGTTCTGGTCCATCCTGCTGGCCCTGCTTGTGTCCCTGATCGCCCGCAACACGATCGTTGTGGGGCGGATGATGCGGGCCCTGCTCGCCCGCGGCAACCCCGTGCCGCGGCGTGAAGAGAAGGAAGCGTCCGCACCCGCAGCCGTGGAGGCGGTGGGCGGGCGGCAACTGGCCCGCACGTGGGTTGACTTCGTCAAGGATGTGGTATTTGCGCTGGAGGAGGGCGCACGAAGTGCGGTGGCGGTCTCCGCCGCCTGTGCATGCGCGGGCATCACCGTAGGGGTTATCACACTTACGGGTCTTGGGCTGCGCATGTCGACCATCATGATCAACTTGTCGGGCGGCCAGTTGTGGATCGCCTTGCTTTTGACCATGCTGGGGTGCATTGTGTTGGGGTTAGGCGTGCCCACAACCCCCAACTACATCATCGTCTCCGCGTTGATGGCGCCGACGCTGGTGCTTTTGGGGGTCCCCCTGCTCGCCGCCCATATGTTCGTGTTCTACTTTGGGATCCTGGCCGATGACACTCCCCCGGTGGGGGTATGCGCGTACGCCGCCGCGGGCATCGCCCGCGCCGATCCAATCAAAACCGGCATCCAAGGATTCCTGTTCGACATCAGCGCCTTTGTGATACCATTCCTTTTCGTCTATAACCCGGCGCTGCTCCTTTATGGCAAGGTGGATCCAGTGCAGTTGGTGTTGGGGGTGGCCTCCGGGTTGGTGGGGGTGTTCGCTCTCTCCGTGATGAAAGAAGGTTGGCTGTTCACGCGGGTTGGCCTGCTGGAGAGGCTCCTCATGGCCGCCGCCGCCGTCATCTTGATTATGCCCTCCTGGACGATGGATCTCCTCGGGTTTGGGACGGTGGCTGCCATCCTCTTGTGGCAGCTGCGGAAGGCCCGGAGGCTCGCTCTTCCCGCGGAAAGCCCGTGAAGCCAGGAAGAGTGGTCCGACGCGGCCTACTGTTTGCGGTCTTGAGCCTGTTGATCGCCTTCCTGTTCATCCCCCTCCTCGTTGTGGAGGGCAGCGACCGATGCTGGATCGCGTTGTGGCCCCCAGGAAGATCGTTCTGGCTTGAGTTCGTCCACTCGGTGGAGAGGGTCCCTGTACGGGAACGCCTCGTCGCATCCGCGGATGGGAAGCTTGTGCTAAAGGAGACCCGGTATTCCTCCTACGGCGCGGGCCTTCCCAGCGATGGGCTGCTGCGCTCAGAGGAGCTCATGGTGGAAAACCGCTGCGTGGAACTAGCGGAACTGGTGCTGCGCGTGTCCCGCGAGGTTTCCCCCGTGCTTTATATAGGCCGGACCCGTCTTGAGCTGATCACGTTCGCAGGGGATGGGGGGCGGGTTCGGATCCGGCTGGTGCGTCCGTGGCAGCTCCTGCGGTCCCCCCGCTAAGCCAGCGCGGGCTAAAAGCCGAACCCCAGCGAACCGCACCCCTCAACAGACCCTATGTAGCCGATCCACCGCTGTGGAGCAAATCACCGCGTTTCGATGTCTTGCCCCAAGCGGGGCCCGGAGCCGTGGTGCACGTCATCCTGTGGGGACGGCTCAGCGGAGCTCCGTCTTGGTTGTTCCCTCCAAGGCCTGAAGGAGGTCGTCCGCCGGCTCTTGGGGGGCCGCTGGCCCCGCTGGTGCAGTCCGCGCCGGGCTTCGGCGCACGAGGGTGATCCACTGCCTTCCCCCCGCAGGAACCGCACGGGACGGCGCAAGCCCGGGGCAAGGAGTACAAGGAGAGGCTAATTGTGAAATGACTTCCCGGGAATGTCCGGAGGGCCCGCTGGCCAGGCGTATAGAGGGGCTGGCGCCGGTATGAGCGACCGCGGTCGAGGGCGCGCTGAAAAGAGATACCGGTTGCTATATGCCGGCCTTCCATGCGTTGGGGGCGATCCCGCTGCGGCGTTGGGAACGCCGGGCCTGATTTTTAGGGAAGTAAAACCCGTGGTGTTTCCTCACTCCTTGCCGAACTCCTTGTCCGCCCGTGGTCGAAGTCGGGTCGGACTTCTTCGCCGGCCAAGACCTTGGCCCACCACAAGGGCTCCGCCAAGGTCAGCGCTCCCCGCAGGGTGAGGCGCATCGAGAGGGATATACGGGCTAAACCTGCCGGCCGAGGATCCGCTCCAGAACGCGGTTCACCTTGGTGCGTCGCGCCTCCCGCGGGGAAAGCGGGGGCACGAGCACAGTGTAGATCCCCGCAAGCTTCCCGCCCAAAACATCGGTGAGGAGCTGGTCGCCGATCACCGCGGCCTCTACAGGCTTGGCCCCAAGGCGCCGCAACGCCCGCCGAAAGGCGAAAGGCAGGGGCTTCCGCGCCCGCTCGAAAAGGGGGATTCCCAGCTCCGCCAGGGCCCGGCGCACCGGGGAATCTCCAGGAAGGCAGGCGTTGGTGAGCACGGCGATCTGGAAC
>JANXBC010000056.1 GCA_025060555.1 Candidatus Bipolaricaulota bacterium | reverse complement strand
AAGCGAGCTCTACCCCGTTTAAGACGAGGTCATAGCACTTAGCGCGCACACGCAGAGGATCGCTTTCCAAAATGGGTAGGTCTTCATCCTTGGGCGAGGTGAACGGATGGTGTTCAGACTCAATGCGCCCCTCCTCCGAGAGTTTGAAGAGCGGGAAGTCCACAATCCACACAAGTGCCCATTTTCCTTGGGGGATCAGGCCGCGCTCACGTGCCACACGCAGCCGCAGCTCACCCAGGGCCTGGGCCACCACCTTCTCCGGCCCAGCGCTAAGGAGGAGAAGGTCCCCTTGCTCAACACCGGAGTGGCGAACAACCTCCCGCAGGATTTCTTCGGGCAAGTACTTTGCAAGCGGGGACTGGAGGCCATCGCTTACTTTGAGCCAAAGCAAGCCACCTAGACCAAGCCCGGTCCCCAATTCCTCAAGCTTTTGCAACTCCGTTCGGGAGATGCTTGCCCCCCCTGGTACGGGGAGAGCGCGTACTACCCCACCGCGCTCCACCGCGCTTGTGAACACGCGGAAACCTGCGTTACGAAGGAGATCGGTGAGATCCACGATTTCCATGCCGAAGCGCAAATCGGGCTTGTCGGAACCGTAGCGGCGCATGGCCTCGGCGTAAGGGAGGCGCGGGAAAGGCGTGGTGATTTCAACCCCGATCGTCTTGCGAAACACATGGGCTACCAAACCTTCAAGAAGAGAAAAGAGTTCTTCTGGATCCTCAAGGAAGGCCATTTCCAAGTCGAGCTGGGTGAATTCCGGCTGGCGGTCAGCGCGGAGGTCCTCGTCGCGAAAACATCGGGCGATCTGAAAATACCGCTCCACCCCTGAGCAAATGAGGATCTGCTTGAAAAGCTGGGGGGATTGGGGCAGGGCGTAGAACTTGCCGGGCTCCAGACGGCTGGGCACAAGGAAGTCACGCGCTCCCTCGGGAGTGGAGCGGGTGAGCATGGGCGTCTCCACCTCGATGAATCCCTGCCCAGACAAATACTCGCGGATGGCCAAACATACATGGTGCCGCAACCGGAGGTTGCGTTGCATCCGCAGCCGCCGCAGGTCTAAGAAGCGATAGCGTAGTCGCGTTTCTTCGCTGGCTTTTACCTCCTCATCGGGGAGAAAGGGTAGAGGTTTAGATTTGGCCAAGATTTCCAGGGTTTCTACAGCCACTTCCACGCCGCCCGTGGGGAGCGCAGGGTTTGGGTTCTCCCTAAGCACAACCGTTCCCACCACGCGGATCACATCCTCGCGCCCAAGCTCGCGCGCTGTGGGGTTGCCCCGGAAAACCAATTGCACGACGCCAGAGGAGTCACGCAGGTCCACGAACGTGAGGCTGCCGAAGTCCCGCACAGCCTGGACCCAACCGGCTAGGGTGACCCTTCGTCCCGCATCCTTTTCCCGCAGCTCCCCACAGGCCTCTCTTTTCACCACTTCCTCCTTACAAACCTGGATTGTACGGATTTTTCTTCAGCGGGGCAGGGCCGCGGGGCAGATGGCCCGATAGGCGCAATACTGGCAGGCGGTGAAGGAGGGCTTAGGTTGGAAGTCCTCACGCCGAATGCCCTCGGCGGCGGTCAATATGCACTCCCAGGCCCATTTTAATAATTTATCGGTCGGTTCAGCTCTGCCCACCACTACTTCTGGGGTTAAAAACCGCAACTGTAGCTCTTTTGGGCGTTCCCCAAACATGCGCTCATAGGCGAGAGCATAGATGGCAAGTTGCAGAGATTCTTGCACACGGCGGTCTGCGGCTTCCACTTTCACCTCCGAGGTCTTGTAATCGATGAGCAGTGCGCCATCGCGGCGGCGATCCACGCGGTCCCAATAACCTATGACCTTGACACCGTTCTCCTCGAACGCGAAGTACTGTTCTACAAAAGTTGGGCGTGCACCTTCTTCCTCCTCGAAGGCGTAGAAGTGGCGGAGAGCTTCCTGACCGTGGCGGCGGAGTTCCTCTTCGTGGGCGGCGGAAAGAAAACCTTCGGAGCGCCAAGCACGGTCGAACACAGAGATCGTCTCCGCAAGAGAAAGGCTCCGGCCCTGCTTTTTGGCAAGATGGTAACTTTGAATCGCTTGGTGAACAGCATTGCCCAAGATCACCGTGGGATGGAGTCTGATGGGGACGCGCAAAACATGGATGTATTTGTACTTGAGGGGGCAGGTGAGCCAGTCGTCCACTTGCCGGAAGGAGAGCTGAAGCGTTCCCTCGCCCCGCAGGGGGAGCACTGGTTCCGGCACTTGGGCCGTGCGGCTGATCCGGAACAACGCTGGTGCTTCCGGAGCTCGCGGCCCAAGCCCCTCTTCGCCCAGCGCCTCCACAACAAACCGGGAGACCTTCGCTGGCCGCCGGCGTGGCTCTTCCCCGGGCAAACGGTAATCGTCCGCGGAAAGGAGGAAAAGGTAGCGTTTGGCCCGGGTCATGCCCACATAAAAAAGCCGGCGTTGCTCCTCCACGTGGGCCACGTCGGAAGGCAGGTCTTCCAGTACGAGCTCCCGGGGAAGGGAGAACACCGGTCGCTGGATCCTTCCGGGGAAAAAATCTTCCACGAGTCCGGTGAGGAACACGGCCTCGAACTCCCGCCCCTTGGCTTGGTGAAAAGTCATCACCTGTACCGCGTCAGCTCCGGGATCGGCCTCGCCGACCATGGGGTTCCACCCCAGCTCCCGGAGCTCTTCCACGTAGCGCACAAACCAGGGCACGCGGTCGTAGCGCGCGACCTCCTCAAACCGCCGCACCACTTCCTCAAAGAAGGCGGCGATGTTCTCCAGCGCCCGCCGGGAGCGGGGAGAAACCTCCCGCGCTAGCCGCCCAAGATACCCCGTGCGTTCCGCCAAAAAGTGGTACAAGACCTGCCCCGTTGGTGAACTTCTCGCCAGGGCCTCGCACTGGGCGAGATCTTCAAGAACGCGCTGGGCTGTGGCCAACCCCTCGGGGGAAAGACTTTTCTCCTCCACGGCTTGGGAAAGGAGAGCGCGTAAAGAGCGATGCGTCCTTTGGGATAGCGCGGTGAGCTGAGCTAAGTCCGAGCTCTCCAGCCGATAGATGGGTGAGCCCAGAAGGTGATAAAGGGATTGGTCGTCGCGCGGATCGGCAAGGACACGGAGGAAAGACATGACGAGTTTTATTTCCTCCTGATCGAAGAGCCCGGCGCGATAGCCCCCTGCCAACGTCCAGGGCACGCCCGCCTCGGACAAAGCCCGCAGATACGGTTCCGGTCGGTAGCGGTTGCGGTAAAGCACAGCCATTTCCCGATAGGCCACACCTTCTGCGTGGAGTTCGCGCGCTTTTTCCGCCACATATGCCGCTTCTTCTGTGACGCTGGGGAAATGCCGGTGCACCGGGGCCAAACCCGGTCCAAAGGGAGAGCGCAGTTCCTTAGTTATGGAATGGGGGATCTCGCCACGGATGGAAAGGGCCTCCAGCCGGTACGCGTTTTGCCGTATAAGGCGCACCGCGCAGTCCAAAATCTTTTGCGTTGAACGGAAATTGTTGGTCAGCACCACCACTTTGCTATGCGGGAAAGCTCGGAGAAATGCGAGGAGATTGTCCCAGGGGACACCACGGAAGCCGTAGATGGCCTGGTCATCATCGCCTACCACCGTTACGTTCCCGTGGCCGGCAAGGAGGGTGACCAAGCGGAGTTCCGCGCGACTCGTGTCCTGAAATTCGTCGGCCAGCACGTAGGGGAAACGTTCATGATATTCGGCAAGGAGGCCGGGATGATTGTGGAGGAGATCCACACAGCGCAGGATGAGATCGCCAAAGTCCACCACCCCCTCTTTTGCAAGGAGCTCTTGATATGCTTGATAAATTTCGGCTAGTTCCCGGTGAAGCTCTCGCTCGTCGGGGGGAAGGGAGTCCTGCGCTGTTTCCCACCAGCGAAGGTAGTCCGCGGGAGAGAGGGCTTCATCTTTGGCCCGCTGAATGAGGGAAAGGATGGGGGAGAGGAAGGAGAGAGGTCGACGGAGCGCTTGGGGGCGAAGCCTGCGGAGGGGGAGCTCGGTGAGGTGATCGAGCAAGAACAGGCGTTGGTCCCACTCATCTAGCACTCTGAAGTCCGGGGGGAGGCCCGCGAGAGGCGCATTTTCCCGAAGGATGCGCTCACAAACCGAGTGATAAGTAGCGACCCAGGCGTCCAAGGCGGCATAGCGAATCCACTCGAAGGCCCGGTCCAGCATCTCCTCCGCGGCTTGGTTGGAGAAAGTGAAGACCAAAAGCTGGCTCGGTCTTTTCACGAAGCCCGCGGCGATGAGGTAGGCGATGCGCCGAGCAATGACCGTGGTCTTGCCTGTCCCGACACCAGCGAGGACCAGTAACGGGCCAACCCCATGGGTTACCGCTTCCCGCTGCTCCTCCGTCAACCCCTCAAGAATCTCCATGCGCTTAGAGTTTATCGCCCCACTTGGCAGAAGGGAGGGCTTTCCTTTATCCTTAAAAGACTATGCAGCCGTTTCAACTTTTTCTTTTGTTGGCGCTCCTTGGCGCTGTGGCGGTGATGGGGTACCTCACCGTGACCGATTGCGCGCAAAGTGAGCTTGTAACGCTCAAGGGCACTGTGGTTGGGAAGACGGTGGGCACGGTGGAGCGGGAACAGACGGTGGTGGTGGGAGGGTGCCCCGCCTGCCCAGGGTCCAAGACAGAAACCCGTGTGGTACGGGTCAGCGAAGAGGTTTATTACTTGATCGTGGAAGTCGAAGAGAACGGGGAGATTAAAAGCCAGCGTTTTTTGGTGAGCGAAGAAGTCTATCGCAGGACGCAACCGGGCACACCCGTGGAGGTTCGGTATTTGCGGGGCAAGACGCGCGGGATAATTTGCACTGAGCCCGAGCTCATTTTCGCGTCGAGTTGAACTCAAGAGGGGATTTACTGCGCCCGTAGCTCAGAAGGACAGAGCGGCGGTTTCCTAAACCGCAGGCCGCAGGTTCGAGTCCTGCCGGGCGCAGTTTTTTTGCCCTTTACCCAAAGCCAACCATAGAGTATAAAGCCCACCATACAGGGGCGGGCGATGTGGGCTGTTCTTCCCGCGCTGTTCATGGGCTGGGCCCTTGGTGCTAACGACGCCGCTAACGTGTGCGGCTTGGCGGTCGCAGTAGGGGCCATCCGCTACCGCACCGCGGTCCTCCTCACCGCTGTCTGCGCCGTGCTTGGCGCGGCCCTCTCCGGAGCAGCCGGAATGAGCACTTATGGCGCTTTGGCCGCCCACGGCCTGGCAGGCGCGTTCGTGGTGGCCCTCGCCGCCGGCCTCACCGTGACCCTCATGACTTGGCGGGGGCTGCCGGTCTCCACCTCCCAAGCCGCTGTGGGTGCCATCGTGGGCGTGGCCCTCGCCAGTGGGAAATCCGTGGATTGGAGTGTTCTTGGGCGTATCGTGCTTTCTTGGATTACCTCCCCTTTGGGCGCTCTCCTCTTGGCATTTTTCCTCCACCGCTTTCTCACCCCCATGCTCGGGCCCACTGTATTGGGCCTAGAGCGATTTGATCTCCTTGTGCGTTGGGGGTTGGTCCTCATTGGCATTTGGGGTGCCTATGCCCTTGGGGCAAACAACGTGGCCAACGTGACCGGGGTCTTTGTGGGAGCGGGGGTGCTTTCCCCATCCCTTGCCGGGCTCGTTGGGGGAGCAAGCATTGCTTTGGGGGTGCTCACCTATTCCCGACCAGTAATGGACACCATTGGACAAAAACTCGTCCAGGTTGGCACCTGGCCCGCTCTTTTGGCTTTAGCCTCCCAAGCCGCCGTCCTCCAGGTGTTCACCTTTCTGGGCGTCCCCGTCTCCTCCTCCCAGGCAATCGTAGGGGCGGTGGTAGGGGTTGGGCTGGTGAAGGGTGTTTCCGCTGTAAATCTCCGTCAAGTTCTAGCGATCATGTTGGGCTGGGTCAGTACCCCCGCGCTTTCCGGATGCATCGGGGCCCTAGGGTGGCTTTCCCTCAGGGTCTTCTTTTGAGCACACAAATGTGGGCTGTTTTGCCGGCGCTATTGAGGGCTGGGCTATTGGGGCGAATGCCGCGGCCAATGTCTGCGCTTTGGGCATCGCTGTCGGGGCTTGGCGCTACCGCACCGCTTTGACCCTCTCCGCCATATTGTCCGTTCTCGGGGCATACCTTGGGGGCAAAGCCGGGATGAACACCTACGTGAACCTGGCTAGCCACGGAATAGGTGGGGCTTTTTGTGCAACCCTTGCGGCGGGTTTGATCGTCGCCATGATGAGCTGGCGTGGTTTACCCGTGCCAGGCCCACAGGCCATTGTAGGGGCTATTGTTGGCGTGGCCATCGCTGCCGGACGTCCTGTGGAATGGGGCCTTCTTGGCAAAATCGTGGCCTCCTGGGTTATAAACCCTTTGGGAGCGTGCCTCCTTGCTTACCTCCTCAGTCGTATGCTTACCCCCATCTTGAGTCGCAGGCTCCTGGGCCTGGAAGCTTTTGACCGCTTGACGCGGGTGATTTTGATCTTTGTCGGCCTCTGGGGAGCATTTGCTTTGGGCGCCAACAACGTTCCCAATGTGACAGGGGTTTTTGTTGGGGCTGGGCTCCTCCCGCCAGACTTCGCCGGTCTGATCGGCGGGGGAGCTATTGCCCTGGGAGTGCTCACTTACTCCCGGCCAGTGATCGAGACAGTGGGGCGCAAGCTGGTGGAGCTCGGAACTTGGCCGGCCCTCCTTGCTGTTACTGCCGAAGTCACGGTGCTCCAGAGTTTTGCCGCCATCGGGGTGCCGGTGTCCACAGCCCAGGCGGTGGTAGGCGCGGTGGTAGGGGTGGGGCTGAGCAAAGGGGTAGCGACCGTGAATTTTCGGCAGGTATGGGGCATCCTCGCGGGCTGGGTTTTGACCCCAACGCTTGCTGGCGGATTGGGCTTCCTCTTTTGGCTTGTATTAAGCCGGTTTTTCGGGTAGAGGCGAGTTGGGTACACTTGGAGGACGGAGGGGTGGGCGAGCGGCCGAAACCACCTGCCTGGAGAGCAGGTGCACCCCTAAAGGGTGCCGCGGGTTCAAATCCCGCCCCCTCCGCCAGGCCCGTGCAGGGTGGGGGGGTAGCGGTCCCCTGCATCCAAAACCCGCTACATGTGGAGCCCATGGGTTCCCCGAGAGGCGGGGT
>JANXBC010000055.1 GCA_025060555.1 Candidatus Bipolaricaulota bacterium | reverse complement strand
ACCTCCAAGTGGGACTTCGGCGACGGGAGCACCTCAACTCAACAAAGCTCGGCTACGCAACAAACCATCACCCATTCCTACACCACCGCTGGCACATTCACGGTTACTTTGGAGGTCACCAACGCCCGCGGTGAGACAGGCAAAGCTCAAAAACAGGTCACCATAGGGCCACGGGTGGCAAGACCACCTAGCATCACTAACCTTGTGGCAAGCACGACGACCCCCGCCGTCGGCGAGAACGTGACCTTCACCGCCACGGCCAGCACGGCTGCGGATACACCCATCACTGCATGGAAGTGGGATTTCGGGGATGGGGCGGTCCAGGAAGTCACGGAAAGCGCAACCACGCTGAGCCTCACCCACGCTTACCAAAACGTGGGCACGTATACGGTTAGCGTACAAGCGCGAAACAGTGCGGGTTGGAGCACAGCGCGCACCATCCAGATCGTGGTGCACCCGGCGGGCCTGGAGTTCGGCACAGTCATACTCGATAACCCCGTGACCGGAAATCAGTGCCGCATCCAAATCTTTGCTCCAGCCGGGGCTACGGACCTCAAGATCACCATCCTGGATCAGGCCGGACGCCCCGTACTCCTCAACAAAACCGTCTCTGTCGGCACGTTCACTTGGGACCTCAAAGATCAAAATGGCCGAACCGTCCCCAACGGCCTTTACCTCTTCTTCGTTACCGCGAAGATCCAAAACGAAATCAAACGCACGGAAATCGGCCGGATCCTCGTGCGGAGGTAAGCCATGCGCAGAACGGTTTTCGCGTTGGCGATAGTGATCACGAGCGCGGTAGCCCAGGCCCAGGTCTCCCTCTTCGACCTGGGCCTGGGGACACGGGCCATGGGACTGGGCGGCGCCTACGCAGCTTTAGCGGAGGGCGCGGAGGGCCTCATCTATAACCCCGCTGGGCTTGGCCGAGTGCGCGGAATAACCCTCGACTCCACAGTCCTGGCCGGTTGGGTCGGCGCAGGATACGTGGGTGCGGCCATGCCCAGCCTCGGCGCTGGCCTTGGCTACTCCGGCACCTCCGCAGGCGAAGGCCTCGGCTTTTCTCAGCTTGCCCTCATCGCCGGCTTTGGCCTGGACCTCCGCGCGTTCGGCCTCCCGGCCTTGGGCGGCATAGCCCTGCGCTACCAAAGCACAAGCATCGCCGGGGAGGGCGAGAGCGGGATTGGCCTGGACATCGGAGTTTTAGCTTCGTTCACCACCGGCTTTGGCCAAGTGCAAGCCGCCATGGTCATAAGGGAGCTTTCTTTCGGCGGGCTGTCTACAGAGTTCGTGGTCGCGGGAGCCTGGGTGAGCCCGTTTGGCCTCCTTGCGGCCGTGGACCTCACCTCCGAATACCTCGCTCTTGGCTTGGGCTGGTCTTTCATGGGGCTCACGGAGGTGCGGGTCGGCCTCCGCCAAGAGGGCGGCCTTTTCCGCGTCGCCCTCGGTCTTGGTGTGCACTTCGGAAACTATACGGTGGACTACGCCCTCCTCACCCACCCGCTCCTCTCCCCCTCCCACCGCTTCGGCTTTGGCCTGAGATTCTGACCTTGTTCTCCCTCAACATGGCCCTCTCCCAAAGGGGAGAGGGTTTTTATTTGGTTACTCGTTGTGGGGGATTTTCAGGGTGCTTCCGCCGATGAATTCCCGCACAAGGTGATCGCCAGGGATTAGCTCGTGGTCCTGCACTTCCCAACTGGTTAAGCCAGCGATTTGATTGAGGAGGTTAGTGATGCGGCGGTAGCGAATCTGGGCATCCAGGAAAGAGCTATACGGCACAAGCTCCTCGGGCTTTGGCCAAATCCCATCCGGAACAAAAAAAGGCTTGAGGACGGGAAGATCAAAGGGCATGCCCCCTTGCACCACATAGTCCGCTAAACCCATGAGGGGGATGATGGAGAAAAGCTCGCCCGCCCGCACATAATGCCAGTGCAAAAGGGTGTGGAGGGGCGGATGGTTCCGGTGTGTGGCATCCCGCAGCATCCGCCGCAGGAGCCGCACATCCGTGAACTGCGTGAGCCGACCGGTTGTGCCGTCCCCCTCATAAAGCATGTTCGCCGCCTCGATGTACAAGCGGAACATGTTCTCCTTGGGGATGCCGGCGGTGAGGGGCGGATAAAAACCATGCAGGCAGTCTAAAAGCAAGATCTGATCCTTGCGCAGGCGCACAGGCTTCGTCCCCACGTGCTTGCCCTCCTTGAAGCTATAGATGGGCTTCTCAATGGTTTGCCCCTCCAAAAGGGCCCTGAGATGCGCGTTTATCCGCTGGATGTCCAAGGCCTCGGGGGTCTCGAAGTTCCGGTCGTTGAGCCAGTCCGTGGGGTGCTCCACCACCGGCCAGAAATAGTCGTCCAAATTGAGCATGAGGAAATGAAGCCCCTCCTTCTCCAGGCGCTGGGTGAGCTTCACCGTGGTCGTGGTCTTCCCCGAAGAAGAAGGACCGGAGATCCAGATCATGCGGATCTCGTCCCCCTGCTCCATGCGCTGAAGAACCCTCTTCGCTGCTTCATCCAGGGCGCGCTCGTAGCGCTCAGTCGCCGCTTCGATGAGAGCTTTCAGCTTCCCGGAGCGTACGATAGCGTTCAGGCCCTCTACGGTGTCGCAGCCATGTATCCTATTCCACTCGAGCGTCTCCTCGTGGAACTTCGTGGGATAGCCGTTTCCCACGAACTGATCCAGCGTGATCGCTCCAGACCTCACCCAGTATTTCCCCCACCGCCAGCACTCGTAGGCATCGGCCACGGTCACGAGGCCAAAGCTGCGCAGAACGTGCAGGACTGTGTCCTGGATTTCCTCGATGGTGGGGGGAAAGTTCGCGATCCAGTGGCGCGGATCGCGATTGAGGATGATCACCACTACGTCCGAGAGGAACTCCGCGATGTGCTCATCGTCTCCGAACATGAAGAGTTTATCATTGATGCCGGGGAGGAGATCTTGGGAAAAACCGCCAACGGAGCGGGCTGCGCGCAGAATGGCGTTGACGATACGGCCTTGGTCGAAAGGAACTAGCGAGCGATCACGCTTTTGTACCTTCCTGATCCTGTTCTGAACGACCACAAAAACAGATTATACGGAAGACCATCAGTAGAGCCAGCCATGCTCGAGCCCAAGGTAAAGAAGGGTACGGAGCCGGCTGGCCGGGGTCTCGCAGCCCGGAGCAGGCATGCTTAAGCCCCAAAGGATACTGATCCCCCCAAAGGCGGTGAGCATGTTCCCAAAGAGGTTATAGCCCAAGAAGTTCAGCCACTGGCCAAAGCCAATGAACGCTAGCCCCGCCACAACCAGCCCCTCTTGCAAATACCGACAAGCGAAGAACTCCCGTTGGACCTGGCCCAAGACCCGCGACCACTGGCGCCGCTCCATACGCGGCGTGGGATCCCCAGAAAAATCCAAAGTCACCCGGGTCACTTTCTCCAGAGGAAAACTGACCGCCCCGCTGGCCAAGGTGAAAGAAATGGTCGTAGCCGTAACTCCGGAAACCCGCCCTTCCAGGACCGTACCGTCTGTGAGCACCAAAGTGTCCGCAAGCCCTATTACGCCAAGAATGGCAAGAGCTAAAAGAGCTTTCCCCATTGCATCCCCCCATAAAAACTAGCGGTTAACCCGAAAAAGAACCTGGCCAACTGGGCCATGTAATTGCCGCGTGTGTCCGCGTAGAATCTTGGCCATGGTCATTTTGGCGGTGGGAGACGAGGTCAGTCCAACGCTGGAGAAAGCTCTGCTTTCCCGATCCTTCCCTAAAGTTGGGATCATCTTATCTTGTGGAGACCTGCCCTATGATTATCTGGAGTTTCTCGTGGATGCGGCGCAAGCGCCGCTCCTCTATGTGCATGGGAATCATGATCGGCCGGTGGAAACGGAAGACCGGGTCATTCGTGCTCCCCAAGGCTGTCTCGGTGTGGACGGAAGAGTGGTGGAAGTGGGAACGCTGATCGTCCTTGGCTTAGGTGGGAGCCGCCGCTACTCCCCAAAGGGGGAACACCAGTACACCGAGGGCGAGATGCGTCGGCGGGCTCGCCGCCTCTACCCAAAGCTTCGCTGGAACTCCTTCCGCAAAGGAAGGGCCATGGACATCCTCCTCACCCATGCTCCCCCGCGGGGGGTTCATGACGCCGAGGATCCCGCCCACCAGGGGTTCGACACGTTCCTCCGCCTCATCCATCGTTGGAAACCCAAGCTCCATGTGCACGGCCATACCCCGCCGCGGCCAAGCCTCCCCACGGAGACCATGGTGGGGGCCACGAGGGTCGTGCACGTGCGGGGTTTTCGTCTGCTGGAGATCTAAGATGCCTGGGAAATACCGGTGGACAAACCTCCTTGGCCGCCTGTTTTTCCTGGCCAAAAAGGAGCCAGCCCTCCTTCTCCCCTTCGACTGGGTGAAGGAAAAGGTGGAGATAAAAGGCTGGCGGTATCTTGGCCTACAAGAGGTGGAGGTGGAGAAGATCGCGGGAAGCGTTGATCGCTATGATGATTTCAACCGCGCTTTTCTCCCGGTGCATGGGGAAGACGCCCGGCAAAAGAGAATTGAGGCGGCGCTCAGGCGGGGCGAGATCCTGCCGCCCGTGAAACTTTATAAACTTGGCGATGCTTATTTCGTCGTAGATGGCCATCACCGCGTGGCCGCCGCCCGCAAAACCGGGGCGAAATTCATCGACGCCGAGGTCCTGGAATTCCTCTCCGATGTCCCCATCTCCCCCGCAGACACAGAAAAGGACATCCTCCTCAAAGCGGAATACACCGCGTTTCTGCGCCACACGCGCCTCAAAGAGCTCTGTCCCGATGCGGAGATCATTCTCACCGAGCTTTCCGGCTACAGAAAACTTTTGGAGCACATCGACGTCCACCGCTACTTCCGGGGAATCGAGGAGAAGAGGGAAATCCCATACGAGGAAGCGGTGGTTTCCTGGTACCAGCGGGTTTATCGGCCCATCGTGGAGGCTGTGCGCAAAACGCGGATCCTCCGAAAGTTCCCGGGCCGCACGGAAGCCGACCTTTACGTGTGGCTTTCTGAACACCTTTACTATCTCGCGAAGGAACGGGGGGTAGCCCCGGATCTAGAGCAAACAGCGCGCGAGTTTGCGGAAAAATACGGAGCAAAACTCAGGGGGTGAGACGCGGCCGGAAAAGGGCCCGCGCCCGCCAGAAATACTCCCCGCCGGAGACCACCGCCAGCGCCACCGCAAGATACAAAAAACCCTGCTTCGCAAGCTCACCCCATTCGCCAATCCCAAAATACCGCGTGGCCAAAATGAAAAGGACCAGCCCCACGTGGGAGATGGTTTTCAATTTGCCCAAGGAGCTTGCTGGCACCACCACTCCCTCGGCTATGGCGAAGATGCGCAGCCCCGTGACCAAGAATTCCCGCGCCAAAATGACGATCACCGGGATGGCCCGAAGTTCCCCGAATTCCACGAACGAGACCAAGGCTGCTGCCACGAGAACCTTGTCGGCAATGGGATCGGCAAGCTTCCCAAAGGTCGTGACCTCTCGGAGGGAGCGGGCGAGGTACCCGTCCACGGCATCGGTGAGGGCGGCCACGGCAAAAATGGCTAACGCCAGGATCTTGAACACCGTTCCGGGCATGAAGAGAAAGACCAAAAATAGTGGGACCGCGGCGAACCGCGCAAGCGTGAGGCTATTTGGCACGTTCCAGCGCACGGAGCCAACCTAGCCGAAAACCCCCACGAGGTCAATGGCGGAAGGCCCTGAGGGGGAGGGGAAAACCTCGCCAGGGAGAGGGCCAAGGCGAGGAAAGGAGGGATTAAACGCCGAGGTAAGCTCTGCGCACGAGGTCGGATTCGCGCAATTCCTCTGTGGGTCCGTGGATGACGATGCGGCCGGTCTCCAAGACGTAGCCGTAATCGGCAAGCGAGAGGGCAGCGCGGGCATTCTGCTCCACAAGGAGGATGGTGCGGCCCTCTTCTTTCAGGCGGGCGAAGGCCCGGTACATCTCGGTGATGAGCACCGGCGCCAATCCCAACGAGGGTTCGTCCAAAAGGAGGAGTTTGGGTCTAGCCATGAGGGCGCGGGCCACGGAGAGCATCTGCTGCTCCCCGCCGGAGAGGGTCCCGCCGCGCTGCTTTTCCCGCTCCTTAAGCCGCGGGAAAAGGGAAAACACAAACTCCAAATCCCGGGCCACGCCAGCCCCATCGGTGCGGGCATACGCCCCAAGGAGGAGGTTTTCCAAGACCGTGAGGTCCGGGAAGATGCGGCGCCCCTCCGGAGCCATGGACAGCCCCAGACGCACGATCTCGTAGGGCCTCTTCCCGAGGAGGGAAACCCCGCCGAGGGAGATCTGCCCCTCGCGTGGCCGCACTAGTCCCATGATGGCCCGCAGCGTGGTGGTCTTGCCCGCCCCATTGGCCCCAAGCAGGGTCACAACCTTCCCCTCCGGAACGGAAACGGAGATCCCCTGCAGGGCGTGAATCCCACCGTAATAAACGTGGAGGGTCTGGATCTCAAGCACGGAGGGCCTCCTCCCCCAAGTAGGCCTCGATCACCTTGGGATTGTTCTTGATCTCCTCCGGTGTCCCCTCAGCGATGGAGACCCCGAAATCGATGACACGGATGCGCGGGCAAATCCCCATCACCACTTGCATCACGTGCTCGATGAGGAAGATGGTGAGCTGGAAGTCTTCCCGGATGCGACAAATGAAGCCCATGAGGTCTGCGGCTTCCGCGGGGTTCATGCCCGCGGCCGGCTCATCCAAAAGGAGCAACTTCGGCTGGGTCGCCAAAGCTCGCGCGATCTCCACCCGCCGCTGCAGCCCATAGGGAAGGGCCCCGGCCCGAAAACCCGCCCACTTCTCCAGACCCACCGCGGCAAGAAGCTCCATCCCCCGCTCCCGCATCCGCCGCTCCTCCCGAAGGTAGGAGAAGCTGGGAAGGATCGCGCCGAACACGGAGGAGCGCACCCGCGGGTGGAAGGAAATGAGAACATTTTCCAGGGCTGTCATCTCCCGGCAGAGGCGGATGTTCTGGAAGGTGCGGGCGATCCCGAGCCGCGCCACCTGCCAGGGCGGAAGGCCGGTGATATCTTGCCCGGCGAAAATCACGCGGCCGGCGGTCGGCGTATAGTGCCCAGTGATCATATTGAAGATCGTGGTTTTTCCCGCACCGTTTGGCCCGATGAGGCCCACAAGCTCCCCATAGCGAATATCCAGAGAAAAATCGCGCACAGCCACAAGGCCGCCAAACTTCATGGTGAGGCTTTGCAAGCTCAGGATCAGCTCATTTTGGCCCATGCC
>JANXBC010000054.1 GCA_025060555.1 Candidatus Bipolaricaulota bacterium | reverse complement strand
GGCGCAGTATGGGCCACATGTAAAGCCACCACTGCCCTTGCTCCCTGGGCCCAGGTCTCCTGTGCGGTGAGCGTTGGCCTCGCCCTTTACCTTGGTTTTCTCTGGTTGGCGGGTTTCTTTCGGGTATTTAAGGGCGAATGATGAGGGTGGGTTCTTCGGAAGGGGGCGGGAAGGTGCCGAGGAGGGCGCGCACGAATCGCCGGTCGTCCTCAGCGATGCGCCATCGTGAGACCCAATCCTTCAGAGCTTTTACGGCCGTGCGCAATTCCCCGGGGTCGACCTTGCCCTCCTGCGCAAGAGGAACAAGGGCAGAACTCAAAGTCTTACCCAATGCGGAAGGTGCTTTGGACACCAAGATGATCGGGCTCAACGCTTGGTCTAAGTCAGAAAGAGCTTGTTCCACCTCTATATCGGTGGCAAAAGTCCTGTGTAGGAAAGCGGCGAGTATTTCGGCTAGGGCGCGGATGTAGGGCCAGGGAAGTTCGGGGTTTGTTTTTTGCCAGATAGCCCAGGCCTCCGCGAGTTCCCGACTGCGCCGCGCTCGCCAGCGGGCCTCCGCCTCCGTCAGATAGGGGCATGCCGGAAAACACCGAACGGTGCGGCCCCGCTCCTTTCCGCAGCAGGCGCTGCAGATCCACCGCTCTAGTGTTGGGCAGCGCCGTTCTCCTGAACGCTGGCCGCAGAGGCCGCACCGTTGCGGCTTCACCGGGCTCCGAACATTGCCCGTGCCTCTTCGGACATGCGCTCCGGCGTCCACCTTGGCTCCCAAACTAAGTTCACTTCTACGTCGTAGCCCTCGAACTTTTCGCGCAGCACCTCTTCCACTTGGCTAGGCAAAAGGGCAGCAAGCGGGCACGCCGGGGTGGTAAGGGTCATATCCACTACGATCCGGTTTCCCTCGATTTGAACATCGTAAACCAGCCCGAGGTCTACGATGTTAATGCCTAACTCCGGGTCCACCACCCGGTCCCGCAGGACTGCCCGAACCTCATCGGCAGAGGGTTTCACTGATTACCCCTTTCGGCTTGCGGCCAGGAGGTCCGCCAGCGTGGCCTTCTCCAGCTCCTCGCGGAACCGCGTTTCAAGGCGGTTCCACAACGGCCAGGTAGGGCAGCTCTTCTCCACAGGCTGGACGCCGGCGCCCCGACCCTTGAGCTGTCCGTATGCCAACTCCAGGGCTTCGGGCTCCAGGGCCCGGATCACCGCGCCCACCTTGATCTCCTCAGGTTTGCGGGCCAGCTTGTACCCGCCGATGCGGCCCTTTTGGGCCTCGACAAACCCGGCCCGACGTAGATCCATGAGGATCCGCCGGAGAAACGTCTCAGGAGCCTGGTACGCCTCCGCCAAGGTGTGGGCCGACTGGAAGCCCTCAGCGTTGGTGGCCAAATCACAGAGAATCCGTAACCCGTAGCAGATCCGCTTACTGGTCAACATAGCGGACTTGATTTTATCCGCGACAGGTATGCTCCGCCACAAACCGCCGCGCTTCCGCGCGCCCCCAAGAGTCCGCGCGCAAAATGCTTTCCAAATCCGTGGCCGGACTGTTTTCGTAGCGGCAGATCACGGCCTCGAGACCTTCCGCAATCGCGGTGAACGGGATCTTCCCATCAAGGAAAGCCTGGACGAGGACCTCATCAGCGGCATTGGCCACAGCGGGCACGGTCCCCCCCTTCTTCCCCGCCTCAAGCACCGTCCAAAAAGCAGGGTAAAGATCCCTTGGCAACTCACGGAAAGTGAGGGTCAGGGGGGCTAATCGTAAGCGGATTGGTGGAGGAAGGCGCTCAGGATAAGAGAGCGCAGCCCGGATAGGGAGACGCATATCAGGCGTGGCCAGTTGTGCCAGCATTGAACCATCTTGCAGCTCCACCAGGGCGTGGACCACGGACTCCGGGTGCAAAAGGACACCAATGCGCTCCCAAGGCATGCCAAAGAGGTGATGAGCCTCGATGACCTCAAATGCTTTGTTCACAAGGGTTGCCGAATCGATGGTGATGCGCGCGCCCATTTTCCAAGTCGGGTGATTTAGGGCTTCCTCTGGTCGCACATGAGTGAGTTCGGTCGATTTGCGGTTGCGAAATGGCCCGCCAGAGGCGGTAATCCAAATCCGTTCCACTTCTTTTCGGTTCACCCCTGAAAAAAGTTGCCACAGCGCGGCGTGTTCCGAATCCACAGGGATGATCTGATCAGGGAAAAGGCGGGCCGCCAGCACTAATTCTCCCCCAACGACCAACGATTCCTTATTCGCTAGCGCCAGGCGTTTCCCAGCGCGCAAGGCGCTCAGGGTGGGGAAAATACCCACTGCCCCAACCACAGCATTCAGCACGAGGTCAACATGCGGAAGGGATGCAAGCTCAGCGAGGCCCTCTGGCCCAAACCGCACCCGTGCCTTCGGCAAAATGTCTTTAAGCCTTATTGCTTCCTCTTCACCGGAGACCCCAAGATCCAATACACCGAATTCTTTCGCTTGCCTCGCCAAGAGCTCCACATTTTTCCCAGCGGAGAGGGCCACTATTTCGAACCGCTGGGGATAGCGGCGGATCTCCTCAAGCGCTTGTAACCCGATGGAACCGGTGGAGCCAAGGACGGCGATCCTCATCCCACCGGCTGAGACACAAGGTCAGCAAGGAGGCGGTCCACATCCTCCTTGTCAAGGGTCTCATGCTGCAGAAGTTCCTGAGCTAGGCGCTCCAACGCAGGACGATGCTGACTAATGAGCTCCTTGGCCCGAGCATAGGCCTCCAGGACAATGCGGCGGATCTCCCGATCGATGGCGGAATTTAACTCTTCGGAATGCTCGTCACTTTTCACTATCTCTTCGCCCAGGAAAATGTTGGTCCGCTCTTTGCCAAGGCTGAGGGGACCAAGCTCCTCGCTCATCCCGTACTCCACCACCATCCGTTTGGCTAACTCTGTTGCGTGCTTTAGATCTTCCGCAGCACCTGTGGTCTGATCCCCAAACACCACTTCTTCCGCGGCCCGGCCCCCCAAAAGCACCGTCAGGCGATCCGTAAGCTCAGCCTTGGTGAGAAGGTAACGATCTTCGGTGGGCAATTGCAGGGCATAGCCCAAGGCCCCCATGCCACGCGGGACAATGGTGACCTTGAGGAGGGGGTCAGCATGGGGGACGAGCTTGCTCACCAGGGCATGCCCAGCCTCGTGGTAAGCAATGCGTTTGCGCTCCTCTTCCCGAATGTACATGCCTTTTCGTGCAAGACCAGTGAGCACGCGGTCTAGCGCTTCCTCGAAATCAGCCATCTCGATGGACGGTTTGTTCTTGCGGGCGGCAAGCAGAGCAGCCTCGTTACACAAGTTCTCAAGGTCTGCGCCGACGAATCCGGGGGTGCGTCGGGCCAAAACGTTTAGATCCACATCCGAAGCGAGTTTTTTCTGGCGGGTGTGCACGCGAAGGATGGCTTCCCGGCCATGGAGATCCGGGGGCGGCACCACGATTTTCCGGTCGAATCGGCCTGGCCGAAGCAAAGCGGGGTCCAAAACATCCGGTCGGTTTGTGGCCGCAAGCACGATCACCCCCGTGTCGCCCTCAAACCCGTCCATCTCCGCCAGGAGCTGGTTGAGGGTTTGTTCGCGCTCGTCGTGCCCGCCGCCGATCCCCGCCCCGCGCTTGCGCCCCACCGCATCGAGCTCATCGATGAAAACGATGCAGGGCGCGTTAGCCTTGGCTTTTTGAAACATGTCGCGTACGCGGGCGGCACCCACGCCGACGAACATTTCCACGAAGTCCGAGCCGGAGATGGAAAAGAAGGGAACGCCAGCCTCCCCGGCGATGGCACGGGCAAGGAGGGTTTTTCCAGTGCCAGGTGGGCCAACAAGTAAAATCCCCTTCGGGATTTTTGCCCCAAGCCGCACGAAACGCCCGGGATCCTTAAGGTAATCCACGATCTCCCGCACTTCCTCCAGGACCTCGTCGATCCCAGCCACATCCTTGAACGTCACTTTGGTGTATTCCTTCGTGACAAGCTTTGCCCGAGATTGTGTGAACGTGAACGCGCTTGTACCTTGCATCCGCCGCATCATCCAGCTCCAGAAGGCAATGACCAGGATCACGGGAAGGACGTAACCCAAAATGGTGATAAACCACCCCGTTCCAGATGAAGACTGAAACTGGATAGATACACCATGAGCATCAAGAAGCTGGATGAGTTCGTTGTAGGCAGAAGAGCCCTCAGGAGGGCCTTGTGTGGAAAACCGTTCGCCGGTGCGAAGGATCCCCTCGATCTTTGATCCCTGGATGACCACTTCGGCTACTCGGCCTGCGCGTACTTCGTCCACAAAGTGGGAATAACTGAAGGAATTTACCCGGGTGGAGGAGCCCGTTTGGAATAGTTGGACAAGCAAAAACACCACCACCCCCAACACCAAAAGGAAGGTGAGGAGGCGGAGGTTCCAAGGCGTCCCAATCGGTCTCTTCTCCATCGTAACGCATTTTACCCGCTAGCCCCCCCCTCTCAAACGAAGAGCGGCAGATTACGTTTAGTGCCAGATCCCAGGTATAGCGGTTCCACACCGAGGACAATGCCCATCGATGATGTGGTTCTCCAGAACATAAAATCCGTAGCGGCGCACGAGGTTCCGCCCACAATTGGGGCAGGATGTGTCTTCCCCTTCCCCAGGCACGTTTCCTAGGTACACAAAACGGAGCCCCGCGCAAAGGCCGATTTCCCGGGCCTTGCGCAGAGTGGACAAAGGCGTAGGCGGAAGATCCCACACCTTGTAAGCGGGGACAAACCGGGAAATGTGCCATGGGATATCTGGCGAGATCCCAACCAAAAACTCTGCGATCCACCGCAGCTCCTCTTCGGAGTCGTTGCGACCGGGGATGACGAGCGTGGTCACCTCCACCCAGATCCCGGCCTCCCATAGACGGCCGATGGTCTCGAGCACGGGCTGCAATGAAGCCCCACAGAATCGGCGGTAAAATTCTTCGGAAAAGCTTTTCAGATCAACATTTGCTGCGTGAAGCCAGCCCAAGGCCTCCCGCAAAGTTTCGCTAGTCATGTAGCCATTGGTCACAAAGATGTTTTTCAGGTTTTCTTTGGCTGCGAGTTTACCGGTAGTGTAACAAAGCTCGAAGAACACAGTGGGCTCAGTATAAGTGTAGGAGATGGAACGGGCCTGGCTAGACTTAGCTGCAGTCACGATTTCTTCGGGCTCGACCTCCTCGCCCACCACCCTCCTCTCCTCCCTGGGGAATTGGGAAATCTCATGGTTTTGGCAGAAATCGCAGCGAAAATTGCAGCCGACTGTGGCAATGGAAAGGGTTTTAGTTCCCGGAAGAAAATGGAATAGCGGCTTTTTTTCCACGGGGTCGAGTGCTTGAGAGACGATGCGGTTATAAACAAGAGAATAAAGTTTTCCTTCACGATTTTCGCGCACACCACAGATACCACGATTGCCTGAGCTAATCGTGCAGCGGTGGGCGCAAAGACGACAACGCACCCGCCCTTCGCCTAAGCTTTCCCAAAGCATAGCTTCTTTCATCCTTACGATCCTAGCCCAACGCGTGGGGCGAGGCCACTTGCTGCGCTTTTTGCCACAAAGTGCCCGCTTTTCTGTTGACAAAAAGAAATTGCGTGACAGAACGCAAACTTTATGAAAAAAGACGGACAATGAAGCGGTTTGATGTCGCGCAGATCAATGGCCACTCTTCTTCTCCTCAGGGGATTAGCATGTGGGAAGTTCTCTTGGGAAGCCATTTCTATCACCCATTTCTCTCAACTGGCGGCCTTGGCTTTCTTCTTTTGGGCGTCTTTGCCCCTCGTTCCGCTATACTGACGGCAACTAAGCGATCATGCTTTCCGGGGTCAACCTCGTAGTGGACCCTATCCGCACATGGAAGAAACCCCGGGCAAGATAATGTTGTATTTAAAGGGGTGACGGCTTATGCGTAAGCTTTTCCTTTTGGCTTTGGCGGGTTTCAGCTTCGGGACTGTAGCCCAGCCCACGGCTTGGCACACCCTGGATCCACTTCCTAACCCCTACGGCTGGCACAACACCCCTGTCACCGTGACCCTTTACGCCTCCGAGGGCTCACAGATTTGCTACCGTCTGGACGGGGGTCCCACCCTCTGCCAAACACCTTCGGCTGCCCTCGTCCTTTCCTGCGAAGGCCTCCATACCCTGGAATACTGGGCCAGGGACGACACTGGGGAAGGCCCACGCTTCAGGGTCACCGTGCGCATTGACCGCACGCCGCCCGCGATCCATGTCCAGGTCCCCAGCCAGGATGCCCGCTACCTCCTGCGCCAGTCGGTCCGCGCGGATTGGTGGGCCTTCGACCGCCTCTCCGGCCTCGAGACCGTGGAGGCCTCGGCCCGAAACGGCGACCCCCTGGATACCTCCACCCCAGGTCCCCAAACCTTCCGGGTTTGGGCCAAGGACCGCGCCGGAAACACTGCCCACGTCGAGGTGGACTACCTGGTGATCTGCGCTATTGAAACCGTCCTGCCCTCGGGCTTTTATTTGGATCGGCTTCTCCCGCCGGAGGAACGCGTGCAAGCGGGGCGCTTTCCCTTGCAAGCCCGCTATACCGCAGGCGAAACCATTACCCTTGCCTTCCGCCTCAGGGACTTCTTCGGTCAGGCTGGCCCCTGGACGCGCCCTAATCTCCTCGTAACCCAGGTCCAGCCCGACCCGGAGTTCGGGGAGAAACACACGATCTGGGCCTGGCTCCTCATCCCCTACGCTCCCGAGGCCGGTGTCTATAAGCTCGTTTACGACACGCGCGAGCGCGCGCCCGGCGTTTACGACCTCTGGCTGAGCTTTGGGGATGGACAGAGCGAGCGCATCCGTATCGAACTCCTTGCCACGAGGCCCTGAAAACTCGGCACAGAGAAGCTGTCTAGAGCGCGGGTGAACGGCCAAGGGGGATCGGCCGGTCGTACTCGCGAAATCTTGTCAGTGGAAGGCTGGCTCACTTCACGCATTCTTATTTCCATACATGGTGGGACAGCCGTCTTGGCCTATGTCTTAAACCTTCAAGAACATTTTGACGTTAGACCCTGTGTGCTGCTTAAGGACGGAGGGGATAACAAGTCCTTCGTGAGAATTTCCTGCTGAAGGGGGGATTATGTGGGCTCGGGTCTCCTTGCTCGTTCTTCTTCTAAGCCTTGCGGTTTTCGGCCAATACCCAAAGGCCACGTGGAGCACGAAGATCGCGCTTTTACCTCCGCCGCCCGCGCTTGTTTGCTCGAGATTCGCTCTTGAGGGACAGATCTTTGGCTGGATTGTTGGGGGAGAGGCAGAGTTTTTCGGTGCGGACGGTTGGGTTTGGCAGACCTTCA
>JANXBC010000053.1 GCA_025060555.1 Candidatus Bipolaricaulota bacterium | reverse complement strand
CAAATGATTGCGTCGCAATCCCTTTTAGGGTGGGAAGGGTTCTTCCACTATATATAAAGCGAAAGGAGGCGCCGATGAAGGAGCAATGGGTCGCAATCCCTTTCAGGGTGGGAAGGGTTCTTCCACCCAAGGTCATCACGCCCTTCCCCACGCCCGTCTACCTACTCGACATCCCGGAGGCAGCGAATGCCTAACCGCCCCCTCCCCCAACATCCGTCCCCCGCCCGGCCCGTGCCGGCCGGGCCTTTTCTTTCCCCGGCCATTGGTAGCTACCAATGGCCAGGAGGGACGCATGCCCTGCTATTCCTGCCGGACTTTTAAGTAGGGAGAGGGGTATGCCTAAGCGCCGGAGAACCAGTCGTAGGGTTTACAGGCTTTTTGTAGGTGGGCTACACCGGCATGGTTGGTTGAGTAAAACTAAAAGGAGGTGGTTATGACGATCGAGCTCGAGGTCAAGTCTGGGGAGCTCGGGTACCAACCCGAGCCAGGGGCATGGGTAGTGAAGATTGACCGGTTTGAGGTTATCCCAACCCGGATGGGCGAGGCCATCCGGGTTTGGGTAACCAGGGAGGGCTGGCCCAGCCCATGGGGGTTCGTAGTATCAAAACGTTTGTCAAAGAAGTCCCGGCTGGGCCAGCTTCTTATCGCGGCAGGTTTTGAATTACAACCAGGTACCAGGTTCTCCCTGTCCAAAGCTGTGGGCAGGGAGGTGGGTGTTGTGGTGGTAAGGGACGCCCGGGGGTTTTCCCGCCCCTCGGGCTTTTTCCCTGCGGGAATGTCTCCATTCTAGCCCTGTCCCCGCAGAGCCCGCTGGGACCCGCCGGGTTATCGCCCGGCGGGTTGTTTTTCGGGTAAAATGTCGAAGATGTTTAAGTTGTTGGCTGTAATGCAAATACTGGAGGAACTGCGCCGGAGCCTCACGCCGCGCCAGCGTGAGCTGCTCCGGCAAGTTTTTCGCTTGCTTCAGGAGGTGATAGAAGATGACCGAAGCTCCGGAGGTTCATGAAGGGAAGCAGGTACCGTGGGAAGAAGTGGTAAAGAAGGTGGAAGAGGGAGAACAAACCCCGGCGAAGGTGGCGCGGGCGTACGGCTTTAAGAATTGGGTGGAGATGGAGAAGTCCGCGCCGGAGGAGTGGAAGGAGGAGCTGAGGAAGGCTCGCTTGCGAGGGCAGAAGAAGCGGTGTAAGGAGGGGAAAACTACTCCTCGAAAGGAGTCTCCTTGCGAGGAGGTAAAAGTGGAAGAAAAGCCTGAGCCTCCCCACGAGAAAGTGGCGAAGGTTGAGGTGAAGAAGGAGGAAAAGGATGAGGTTAAACCTCAGGAGAAAAAGGAGAAGTCTTGGATCATGTGGGCTGTAGTCGGCGTAGCCCTCCTAGCTTTGGTTTACATGTCTTGGAAGGCCCGGGAGAGGGAGGAGCGGGCGCGCCGATTCATCGAGCGTGCCTTCCGCGAAGAACGTCCCGAAGGCGGCCCGCGGGACTTCCGGAGTGAGTACAGGATTTGAGTTAGGAGGAACGTATGGAGATCCTTCCTGAACAGCATCTGACGCAAGCTGAGGTTGTGGGCGAAGATAGCGTGTCTATACCGCCTAAGATCCACGTAGACGAACTTCTGGCGGGGATCGTTGGGCGTCTCGTTGGGCTTCCAGAAGAAGCCTGCCAAGCCTACCGCCAGGAGTTCGCAGGACTTCTGGAGATATTGCAATTCGACGAGGCCGTGCAGGAGTCCGGGATAGGGGGGATGTTCGACCCACGGACCCGCATCCTGATCGGAGTAGGAATCCTGGTTTTGGGCGCGATACTATACCGCCGTCGCTATGGTTATAGCCCTTATCGGGACCGCGGGGAGCGGGAAAAGCTACCTCTTGGCCGAGATGTTGCGGCAGGATCCCAACCGCCCCATAGTCCTCGTGGGGCTGGCGGAGGATCCGAGCTTGAGGCGCTTTGGCGTGAAGTGGTACGTACTGGAGAGGGAGCCGGCCGGAGTGAAGCTGAACCCCTCCGAGAGGGTGGCGATCGACCTGTCCCCGTTGACGCCGGAGGAGGCGGAACGGGTACTGACGAAGGTGGTGCGGGAGGTGATCCGGCACAGGGGCGGAGTGATAGCCGTGGATGAGGCGCACCTTTTCCTGGCGCGCCCCTCGGTGGACCTCGTGCGGTACATCCGAGGGGCGCGCCATTACCATATAAAGGTCTACCTCGCCACGCAGCGGTGGGTGGACATCCATCCGCACATCCGTGCGGTGGTGCGCCACCTTTTTATCTTTCGCACAGTCTCCGGGCGGGATTTGGAGGCCCTTAGCGCGGAGCCAGGGGTTGACATTGCCCGAGTACCACGTCTAAACTGTGGCGAGTACGTGTATGTGCGGAGGTGAACGCTATGAGCAAGATTTCGTGGCTTTTGATCGGAATCGTCTTGGGAGCTGTGGGGACGTATATGTTCCTACAGCAGCAGAAGGAGAAGAAGGAGGTGAAGTAAGATGGAGGGCAGGATGAAGGAAATCCTCACGACCGTAGGCGCAGCCACGGTGGGCACCGTGGTCAGTTATACGATCTATTCGGGTTCAAGAACGCTTATTAAGACCGACAACGTATACATCCCTGCAGCACTTGAGCTCGGTGTAGGGGTTCTGTTAGCCCTTACTCTACGCCATCCATTCTGGCAGATCGCGGGCGGCGTGATGATCGCCCAGGGTTTGCTGGATCTAATGTATGCAGGTAACGTGTTGGCAGTGCAATTGTAGGGAGGTGAAGTAGTATGCCCAAGATTTTGAAGCTCTTAACGCATGCGGATCCTCAGGTAAGCCTGCATGCGAACACGCCCAACGTGCAGAGCACGATCATCCGGGCAGTGGTCCCGCGTGGGCTGGCTTGGGTGATTCCAGGGACCTTCCCGTGGGTGCTCAAGCTACAACGGCAGGACGGCTCAGAGATCTCTCCGGAGTCGAAGTTGTACTTCTACATCCGCACGCCCGCGGAGCCCGATCGGCTTTGGCCAGTGGGACACCGCATCCTCTACTATCCGTGGGCGGAGTTGAGCTTGGACAAGCAGATGGACGAGGACTACAGGACGGCCATCACCATCAACCTAGGGCTGGACATCTTGCCTTTGGCTGAGGAGGAAGAGCTCATCATCCAGTGCATCTCCCCGCACGCCATTGACTCAAGCAGGATTCGGTTCTACATCCCGTACTACGAGCGGACGAGCGTGGAGGTCAACGATGAGCTAATGTACCGCGCTTCAATCCTGCGCGTGTGAGGTGGTGCGGGATGAAGACATACCTAATGCGCGAGGATTGGACCTACAAGTGGGACTACGAAGGAAACAACACGTTCCAGCCCATTGCCGCCTACGTTGGGAAGCGGGAGACCGTCTTGAACATAGACCCCACGCGCTTTGGGGTTTTCGCCCTCCTGGCGCACCAGTCCGGTACGGCCCAAAACCGTGTGGTCTCCCTCCCTTATGGGATTGCCCTTCCCCAATCGAGCCTCTTCTCCGCCTACGTACAGGCTGTCGGTACGGTAGGCGGAGTGCGGCGGGAGCTCACGATCACCGCGGTGGACCCCGTGGCGGGGACGATCACCGTAGCGGAAAACGTCCCTAACGGTTCCATAGTGGACGTTTACTGCGTTCCCGCACACCGTTCCATCCTTGTGGAGTTGAGGATTGAGCCGCCCAACATGGGAGTGCGGCTTCAGCGCACTATTTGGGTCGCCGATGTAAGTACCCTCATCCAAAGGGACTGGTGGAAAACTGGCCTTGTGTTCCCCGCAGCGTATCCCCTTCCTGAGGACTGGGTGTTGTCCCTTTGGGTGCGCTCAGCCCTTCCCATCTATTGGCGCGTGCTCGGAACAAACATTGAAATTCGCCACCCCATTGTGATCCCCGTGGAGGTCACCACAAAGCAAGGTCGCCAGGAAGCCGTGAAGGCGGGGCTCTTGGCGGAGTTGACCCAGTAACGCAGCATGACCCTCGTCCTATCTGCAGCGGAACCACAGCGGTTCCCTATCCCTTGGCGCCCGTGCCGGATTTACGTACGCCGCGTGGACACCGACACAGCCTACCTCGTGCTCTACTGGCGGTGGAACCCGCGTGGGTGGGAGATTCCCCTCGCGCGCGTAAGCGCCGTTCCCATCCCAGAGGACGTGGAGGCGGCAGAGGTGGTGATCCGAGGAAAGCCTGGGCTCCCAGCTACGGCCCGCGTGGAGCTCCTGGTGGATCGCGGGGAAGGAGTGATCCCCATCCCTATCTCCACTACTCCGCGCGGTGGGCGAATCGTGAGCGGTACGCTGACCTTGACCCCAACCCCTCAACGCCTTCCCGCCTATGAGGTGGTGGAAAACCGCGACGTCCTCCTTATGGCCCTAGACACCAACACCGTGAACGTGTACGTGAACGGCTTCCCCTTGTCGCCGGGCACGGTGCTCATGGTTCAGCCCGGCAACCTAAGTGAGGTTGAGGTTTGGGCGGAGTCGGGAACGGCACAGTTGAGCTACCTTGCGGAGGTGCGAGGGTGATGCCGTGGTACGCGGTGTTGGGAATCTTCCTTCCTCCTATCTTTGCGATAGCGGGTTTTGTCCTCCGTTTGGAGTCCCGCCTATCGCGGATTGAGGGGATGTTGGAGCTTATTTGCCGTGTAATCGACCCAGAGGGAAACTGTGGAGGTGAGAAGCGTGGGAAAAGTACGGAAGGTTTATAACCCGCGAACGAGGATGTGGTTCGTTCTGCGCCGCGTAGGCCGAAAGTGGCGCTTTGTGCGAGCCATAAAGGAAAGGAAGAGGTGATGAGGTATGACGAAAGAAGATCGTAACTTGCTTCTCGGTGTTGCCCTTGTTGCGGTTGGTTTGGCTGGATATTGGTGGTTTACTAAGCAGCAAGGAACCAAAGCAGCCACAGGCTCAAAGCCAAGGGAAACGACGTACGTTTTTTACGTGTTCCCATCCGAACGCGTTAAAGGGACTACACAAGGAACCGCAGCAGGAACCCAACGCCAACCGGTTCGAGTGGGCGACGTGCAGTTGATCATCCCGGGCACAAGTATAGGCACGGAACTTCGTAACCCTCGATACGGGGTAGAGTATGGGCTGATTGAAATGATGTGAAGAAGGGGGTGGCTATGGCAAGGAAAGATACCAAACTGCTTTTGATTGTGTTAGGAATAGCGGCCGTTGGAGGGATAGGGTACTGGCTATACCAAAAGTCCCGGAAGAAAGAGGAAACGCGCGCTACAAGACCTACAAACGGCATTAGCGCTGCCCTTCCTTACGTTCCCTCCTCTATTCTTCCTCCAGTAAGCGGAAGTGAGGATATCTGGTCTGAAATCTTAAAGTGGCTTCAGGAATTGCCTGCAACTCCTTCTCCTGCGCCTACCCCTTCTCCTGCACCTACCCCCACTCCGACCAAAATGCCTGCTGCACGAGCTCCCATTGAGATAAAGGAAGTCAAAATCATCACCCCTCCTGAAGGAAAGAAGGGCGTTGCGCCCGTCTTCGCTCCTACAACGGCCTTGGAAATGGCGCGACAAGGGGCCCTCCCCGGGGATGTGGCGCGCGCCGTGGTAGAGGCAGGAAAAGGCTTCCCCGGCGTAGAACAAACCCGCATCGTCGCCATCCCAGCAGCTCACCGTCCTGAGGAACTTAATTTGGTTTACAAACACGGCGCAGGCTGGGTTAGGGTTAAAAACGTTACGTCATCCCCTGCCAACCCTTCCGCGCTCCAGAAGGCGTTGGAATGGTTGGAGCAAAGGAAAAAGACGGAAAAGAAGCCTGCCGGGGTGAGCATCCAATGAGGTGGGAAAAGTATGAGGTAGTCAACCCATACCATCAGCGCATACGGAGTAGGCTGAAGTGGACTTCCTCCCCTCCATACACGAACTCCCGGGCTTGGGGCGTATGGGAGGCTTACGCCCCTCGTCTTCCTATGTACTCCTTTGGGCCCTACGCGGCCATCCCCGTGGAGCCTCCCACCCTCCCTGTGATCCGCCCGGAAGACCTCATCCGACTCGGCATCGCTTAACATGCGGAAACAGACCGGCTTCTGGGTGGAACGGACGCCGAACGGAGGCTACCGCCGGCTCCCCGTGGAGTTCTTCTTCGACTCCATGGGGAACCTCATCGGAATGCGTGATCCCCAAGGCAACTTGAAACAGTTCGAAACCACCTACTCGGTTAGCCCTACGGGCCAGTACTATCACGCTACAGCCTGCGATTACTTTATTGCCACAGTCCCCGCGGAACGGTGGGTGCCCATATCCCCATTCCAGTGGGGATTCATTGACGACACTGGGCGCGTCTGGCCCCTCCAGCACTCCATCGAGGACATATGCCGCAAACGCGCGGATGTCTGCGACTACCTTGCGCGGAGGTACAACGTGTACGTCCCCGGGTCCAAGCCCAACTCTCCTGCCACAGGCGTCCAAGCGGAAACGCAGCCACAACCCCGCTATGTAGGCTGCGTTCCCCGTGTCCAAAACTGGCCAGCCAACACAAAGGCCACGGCTCAGCTTGATCCCATGAGCCAACTCCCGGCCATCCTTAGCCTAATCGACCAGTTCGCCATGGCCCTCCTAGCCTTCGCCCCTCCAGGGTTCCGGGAGGCCTACCAGCTCATGAAGCAAGAAGGCATGCGCCAAGAGCTCATCCTCCAGCAGCGGCTAGGGCCTGAGGGATATAAGGAGTTCCTGCGCATAAAGGAACGGATCAACGACCTCCATAACCGCGGGCTCATCACCGATGAACAGTGGCACCGGCTACAAAACATGGCCTACAAGGCCGCCGTGCGCCGTGCAGGGTTGACGGAGGAAGAGCTCCTCGTCTCCTCCCCTTACATGCCTGCGTTGGCCAAGGCCCTTTCCCAACTCCCTCAAGTGGGCGGAACGGTATCCCGCGCCTTGGAACAGCACATTGAACGCGTGAAGACCAAGGAACAAGTACGCCAAGCTATCCAACGGCTTACTCCTGAACAGCGGAGGATACTGGCCGCGCGCATCACGGAAAGAATCCGTAAACAAGCATGATCCACCGCAAGCTTTTCGAGCGTATGTCCTACGCTTGCGTGAACTTCGCCTACCCACTAGGGGATAAGCGGTATCGCGTGTGGGCGGGCGTGTTCTTCCGCCCGGCCACCATCCTCACCGTGACCCACGCGTTCTCCTCCACCGGCAAGGCCATAACCCGCCAAGCGGAGATCGACCCAGGCCAGTGCTACGCCTGGGACGCGGACGGGACCATATATCGCGTCCAAAAGGTGGAATTCCTCCCCACCGGGGATATTGCCCTAGTCCATACGGACCAAAATGGTCCCGCAAACCTCCCCTTGGGGAACCCACGCGCCCTAGAGATCGGAGACCTCATATACCTTTGGGCCTACCCCATCACGTACGAGGGATACTTCCGGGACCGTAGCCCCGGAGGAAGGTACCCCTACTGGGGAAGCTGGAGCGTAGGATGGTGGGAAGGTCCCGTAGCCGCAGGCACGGGGTACGACTACGCCCTCCTGTGCCCCTCCATGGAGGGCCAAAGCGGAAGCCCTGTGGTGGCGTTCCAGGATGGACTTCCCAAGGTTGTGGGAGTCCTCAGCGCTACCTTCTCCGTCCTCCAAGGCGGGTTGCTGGAGCAGTCTATGAGCTATGTAAGCAGCGTGGAACACTTGGAAGGACGCGGACCTCCCCCTGGGCCGGAGGATCGGATAAAAGCCTGGCTCAAGGCTTACGGCCCAGCCCTTGTCGGAGGCGCTGTAATCGGGGCAATATTGGCCAAGGGGTGAGCTCCTATGCCTAATTTCGCCAGTTGGGAAGCGTTGCTAGCGGAGTGGAAGGCTAAACGTTGGGCCTACACCCACCCCAGCGCGAAGATCATCACCTTCGACCTAATCCCCACCTAC
>JANXBC010000052.1 GCA_025060555.1 Candidatus Bipolaricaulota bacterium | reverse complement strand
TAGCTGGCCAGTTATTGAAGTACAAAGGAAACTCGCGCTACGCCATCCTTTTCCGCCGTGCCGCCTCCCAGGAGTGCCTAACGCCTGAAATTAGCATGGAAATCGAAGACTGCCGTAGTCTATTGAGGATGGCCAGCCCCGCAAGGCGCATCGAAGCAGCCAAAATTCTAACTTGGATGGGGCCGGTAGCGAGATCCGCTTACGGCGATGTAATCGAGGCATTGAAGCGAGAAACGTCAGCGGATGTGCGCCAAGAATTGTGCAAAGCGCTGATCGAAATGGGGCCACCGGAAGAGGGTTTTATCGAGCAGTTGGAGCCGCTAGCAAAGCACAGCGACCCTCAAGTGCGGCAGATAGTCGCCACAATTCTTGGAACCGTTTCGGCAGATAGGGCCTTAGAAACCAAAGTTATAGACATATTGCTGAATTTAGCCGTAGACAATGATCCAACGGTTCGCGCGACTGTAATAAAGTCTCTAGCGAAATTGCTCACACAAAATAAATAGGAGCAGGATCAGATAGAAGGGGGCGGGGGAGCAACCCGCCTCCTTTTTTCGTTCAAGGTTTTTAACATCTTGCACCTTCGGCGAAGATTGGCTTGGCCTTGCCTTGGGTACCATTGCTGGGATGGAAAGGAAGCTCGCCTGGGTGGGGCTGAACCTCTTGCCGTTGCTTACTCCGCGCCGACGCACTTTGCTCCTTGAGCGGTTTGGCAGCCCAAAGGAGGCGTGGGAGGCCTTGGGAAAAGGCCCGCTTCCCGAGCTTTTCGGCGAGGCGGCCCCGCAAATTTGGGAGGAACGAAGAAGGGCCCACCCGGAAGAGGAGCTCAAAAAAGCCGAGCAAGCGGGCGCGAAGATCGTAACCCTCGAGGAAGCCGAATATCCCCAGCCCTTGCGGGAACTCCCCGACCCGCCTCCCGTGCTCTACATCCTGGGCGAGTGGAAGGAAGAGGATCTTCTTGCGGTCGGCATGGTGGGCACCCGCCGGTGCACAAGCTACGGGAGGCTTGTGGCCAAAAAGCTCGCCCAGGATTTGGCCGCGCGCGGGATCACCGTGGTCTCCGGAATGGCCCCAGGAATCGACACCGCCGCCCACGAGGGAGCCCTCCTCTCCGGCCGTACGCTCGCTGTCCTCGGCACCGGCCTAGGGAAACCCTATCCCGCGGGAAGCGAGAAGCTCATGCGGAGGATCGCGGAGCAGGGCGCCGTGCTCTCCGAATTCCCCTGGGACATGGAAGGGGCGCAATGGACTTTTCCCAGGCGAAACCGCCTCATCGCCGGGCTCTCCCGCCTGGTGGTGGTTGTGGAGGCGCCGGAGCGCTCCGGTGCCCTCATCACCGCGGATTACGCCTTAGAACAGGGGAAGGAGGTTTTGGCCGTGCCCGGCCCCATCACTTCCGAGGCTTCAGCGGGGGCAAATCGCCTCCTGCGTGAGGGCGCTAAACCCGTGACCTGTGTGGAGGACATCCTCGAGGAACTCAACATGCTCCCCCTTGGGCCTGCGCGACCAAAACGCGAGCCAGAACTTCCTCCACAGGCCGCGAAGGTTTACGGCCTTCTTTCTCTCGAACCCCTTTCCATCGAGGAAATCGTGGCTCAAACGGGATTTTCGCATGCAAATGTGGCTCAGATCCTCGTGGAGCTTGTGCTCTCTGGCCTTGTGGAAGAACTACCTGGCCGCCGCTTCATGCGCAAGCCGGGGTGAATGTTGCTAGCGTTACATACCTGAACGCATTTCCCCGCTATACTCCTTCCGGGATGACCAAGGAGGTCTCCATGAGAGCGATGTGTTTGGCCGTGCTGCTCTTAGCGGTGGGCTTGGGCACCCTGGCTGGACCCACGGGCTACATGTTCATCCTCGATGCCTCCAATTCCATGAACGATCCGTGGACTGCGGGAAGGACGAAGATCGCCTGGGCGAAAGAGGCGTTGATTCAGACGATCCAGACTATCCCCGAGAGCACGTCCTTCGGGCTTGTGGCGTTTGGCCATCGTCTTCCCGGTGAACCCAAGGCCCAAAGCTGTGCGGACATCGAGCTCGTTTTGGCTTACGGCGTACATTCAGCGACCGAGCGGTCCGCGGTCGTCCAAAAGATCCAGGGATTGGGGGCCAAGGGCTGGACTCCATTGGCCGAGGCATTAAAGTTTGGCGCCGCCTCGGCGCCCACGGGAACGCGTCTGATCCTCCTCACCGACGGCGAGGAGACCTGCGGCGGTGATCCCTTGGCTGTGGTCACAAGCCTCTGCCCGAAGGGTTACGTAGTGGATGTGGTGGGCATCGCTCTAGAAGCGCAAGCGCAAGCATCGCTGCGGGCCCTCGCGGAAAAATGTGGAGGTAAATTCATCCTAGCCGAAGACCCGACCAAACTCCCAGGCCTCCTCATCGAGCTTGCCGCCCCAACACCAGCAGTGACCGTGCCCTCCTGCTTTGCCAAGTACAAGGTCGATGCCAACATCATCGCCCTCCTTTTGCAACACCTCCCCTACGCTCCGTGCACAGACCCCATGTGGGATGTGATCCTCTGCTTCCTCCAGACCAATCCTCCGGAGAAGGTCATCGTGGGCAGCGACGGTGATGACTCGCTCTTCGGTACGCCGGGGAACGACCTCATCCTGGGCTTGGGCGGCAACGACCGAATCTTCGGGTTTGAGGGAAACGATCTTCTCATTGGTGGGCCCGGCGATGACATGATCCAGGGAGGAGGTGGCTGCGACCTCATCCTCGGCGGATCTGGCAAAGACCTCCTTTTTGGCGGGGATGGCGACGACACCATCTACGGCGAAGACGGGGATGATCGCATTGAGGGCGAGGCCGGGAACGACAAGCTCTTCGGCGGGCCCTGTTCGGACGTGATCCTCGGTGGGCCGGGGTGCAATTTCATCGACGGCGGCCCCGGACTCAACTTCATCTATGACGACGGCTCCTGCGCGCCGTGCCCGCAGGCCACAGCTTGCCCACCTACAGCCCCGAAAACACCGCAGGTATGCGCCCCCTCTCAACCTGTTGCCCCCGTTGGACTCATCACGCCAGCAAAAACCGTGGATGAAGGGAAGAGCATCGTCCTGCGGGCCCAGGTTTATGATCCCGACAAGGACCTGATCAAGGTGACTTGGTCGGCGCCCAAGGGCCACTTCTCTGATCCCAACGGCATCGAGACGATCTACTATGCCCCCATGGTCTCGGATTGCGGCGGCGAATTCGTCTCCATCACCGTGGTTGCTGAGGACTGCTGCGGTGGCCGCGCCCAGGACACGATCATCGTGCACGTCCTCAACGTGAACAATCCGCCGATGGTGGAGGCTGGGCCAGACCTCGTGGTCGATGAGGGTCAAAAGGTCCAGATCCAAGCTACGGCCGTGGATCCTGACGGTGATCCCATCACCGTGCTTTGGAGCATCCCCTGCAATCGTGGCACGCTCGACAACCCCCGCAGCCTCACCCCAGTGTACACCGCTCCGCTTACAAGCAAGTGCGAGGGTGAGGTGGTGGAGCTCGTGGTTGCCGTGCGGGATGCCTGTGGGGCCGAGGCCAAGGATACGGTGCGGATCTTTGTGCGCAACGTGAATCAAGCCCCTTGGGCTGACGCCGGGCCTGACCTCACCGTACCTGAGTGTGGTCAGGTGACGATCCTGGGGCGCGCCGGTGATCCCGATCGTGACCCAATCCAGATTTTCTGGACCGTCACCGCCGGGAAACTCATCGGTGCGGATACCCTCTGCCCGGTGTTCGTGGCCCCTGAGGTGGAGGGATGCGAGCCGCTCAAGGTGATCGCCACTCTGCGCGTAGTCGACGCCTGCGGCGGAATGGCTGAGGACCAGGTGGTGATCACCGTGACCAACGTGAACCGGCCGCCCACAGTGAAGGCCGATCCATAGGGCTCCGACCTCACTTAGGGAAAGGGGGCCGCCTCAAGCGGCTCCCTTCCCTTTAAGGCACAGACACCCTAACAAAATACAGGTCCATATCAGGGCGCCCCTGGGGGTAATCATGGGTGACAATCCGATTTCTAAAATCGGTCCATGCCATGTAGAAGAAGGTTCTGTCAGCCCAAATTCCGATGCTTTCGCCAATATAACCGGGAGGCATTGAAGGGTCAAAGTGCCCTGATCTAGTGAGCTGCATGACCACAGGCGGAATGGGAGAAGGGACTGCATTCAGACGTTGGCAGTCAAAGGTTTGGCCACCGTCCATGGACACCCCAAACCATACGTCAATTTGAAGCTCAGTCTTATCCAGCTCGTAAAAAGCCACACCAATAACGCCGTTAGGAGCGATCGCGATATTAGGGAGAAACCGTTCTTTTCCAGGCTCTTTCCGCACCCGTGTAGGAGGAAGAATAACCTCTAGATTAGCATTTACCCCAAAGACATAGACATCCATATCCCCCTCCTCGTTCGCCCCTGGAAAAGTGAAATATATGTTTCCTGTATGTGGATCAATGGCAGGATTCACGATGAAAGGCGCTTCTAGACCACCATAGATAAACGAAGCGTATTGCTCACTAACTTTGGCCGGAACATTTATGAGAGCCAAAGGCGGGGAAATGCCCCATGTTTGTCCTTCGTCCGAAGAAAAAGCGACGACGAGTTCAGCTGGATGCAATCGGCAGTACTGAACAAGAAGATCGCCTAACGGCGCAAGCCGGTCAGGGATACCCAAAGGAGGGACAAGGTCCACAGGAAGTTTCCAGCGAATAAAAGCGCTATATAAAAGCTCTTTATAGCCAATGAGCTTGCCCAACATCGCGTTTTCTGCCACCACAGTCGAGCTCCTTCTCTTCCCTTCTAAATCGCTCGAAAACACGAGAACACGTTTTTGCAGAACTTCGGAAACCATGAGATAAATTTTTTCTAAAGATATGAAAATCGAAGGGTAAAGGCAGGCGGGGCATTCGCTAGAGAGAATCGAAAAAACCGGGAAAAAGGTCTTTCCAAAGTCTCGAGAACGCAAAACTAGGTTCTGATCTCCTGAGACCAGGGCGAGGTACAAGCTTCCATCGGGAGCACAAACAAGGGCGGGCCAGCCCTGAGAGCATTCTTGACATGTATCCGGAATCCTCAACTCCCCTAAATACTCAAACGTTTCCCCTCCGTTCACGGAGCGACTCACGCCAACGCCCCAGACCAAAGAGCGAACGCTTTCCATGTGCACTGCGACCAAAGTCCCGTCGCATCCTACCAAAACAGGGGAGAATTCGGGCGCGGGAGAACATCGCAAGCATGCGTCCTTTTCATACCCAAAACCGAGGAATGCCGCAAAACTAGCGAGCAGCAAATTTATTATGCTGAATTTCATTTTACCTCACCTCATCCCGCGGAGGGACACTCAGGAAGTTGCACGTCACAGAGACATCCAACGGGTCTAATATTCCTACATTCAACCCAGCTACCATAACGAGTATAGCAAAAATATTGACACCCTGCTTCACAGTAATACACCGTTGGGTTTCCAAACAAGAGACAATAAGGAACACATGCATAGCTTATTCTCGAACAGTTTAAACCGCAGATAGCCCCTGTAGGCCAACATCCATAAATGACGCCATTAGGAACCAGGTATTGAGGGCTAACCCCTTCAAGCCCTAAAGCACCCGTCGACAGTGCGTAAAAAATTCTTTGTGGCAGAGGTAATAACTCAGCACGTGCCATACTGCTCACCAACATGGCTAAGAGCCCTATGCCGATCAACATAAACGTTTTCCTCATAACTATTCACCTCCTATAATATTTTTAAAATATTCCATGCTGGGTTGTCAGGGTTAGGGGAGAGCACGTTGGGTGTCAGCTTGGTTCCAGGCTGAGCCCTCATAGCCCCACAAAACAAAGTCTCCTTTTGCGTCCGCACCAACGGTAACGCCTATTCAACCGCATTTTCAGGGTGCTCAGTTGTAAAGGTAGCGGTCTACCAGGGACAAAGTTAGCGGTGCAGGACATAGACCAGCATCTTGACCATCGGCTTCCTCCGTTGCCCGCACCTCGCAGAACGCACGCCTCCAAAAACCGCTTTCTCACCGACAGTACTGCCTTGTTCTTCCAGCGTTGGCCATACACTCCATCCAAGTACGCAGCGAAGACTAAACAGCTCGCACTTTCCGCCGCAGCGCTCCAAAGGAATCAGGTTCCCCTGCTGCACCCCTTTTGTCAAAGCACCCTAGCGCCCGACTTCCTTATGCCGAGACCGGTTGAGATGCGGGGCCCACGGTGTACATCCCTTAAGCCATTCCCGCTGTGACCCCGCAGGCTCAAGTAGTAAGCGGTGGCTTGGGGTTGGCGAAAGCCCACCTAACTTTTCCAGCAATAACCGCTTCATCCTCTCCTGATCCGCACTTCGCGCATAGGTGCGAGAGAGGGTGGGCGAAGGACGTGGTTCAGCTCCTGAAAAACAATGGATTGATCCGTGGCTAGAAACCATTCCTCGGTTCCCGACAGCTGGGATTCAAGTAAAGGCCCGGAAACCCTAAGGCTGCCCGATGGGGAAAGGCTATAGCGAGGGGAGCTCTTGGGGGATGCGGACGTGGCGACCGACCTGCACGAGGTTTCGCTCCCTTTTCGGATGATATGAAGTATTGGCTTTCATCGTTAATGTCTGCAAGCCCCAAATATCCCGTTCCTCGCCCGCAGGCGGTAAATCTCCTTACGAAGCACCTTTCGGGCTTCCCTGGGTGTTCTTCACCTTTCCCTCCCGTCTGAGTCGGATCATGGGGAAGATGCTGTAAATCGTTGAAAGTGTAGCGGGGAGTGTATCCGTAAGGCAGCATAAGAACATTCTCAGAAAACGCGAAAGCCAAAGATCGTGAGGAGATTTAAAGGAAAGTGGACGGCGGAAACCGCTTCACCAAGGCCAACGGCTACTACACCAGATGCAGCTCTCGGAGGCCGTCCTCATCCCCTGGACCACGGGGCCAGCACCCGGGCTATCTCCTCGTTTTGGGAAAGCGTTTGTGGAACATCCTACTTGTCCGCGAAGTATCTCCCGCCTTACCCAGGTTGGGGAAGAGGGGATTCCGCTCTCGCAGGAGCATCTTCCCCTGAACGAGGAACAATACGCATTCTCTCAGGACGGCGCGTACCTCTCCAGCTCAGCGAAGACGATCTGGGGGATCCTTCCCGAGGCGAACTTGATATGCTCCGCTTGCGGGGTACCCTGCACCAAACCAGGAAGGCCTTGGCCGCGGGCCGGAAATGGAAACGGAGCTGCGGGAGCGATGGATAGCGGTCTACCATGCTTCTTGGTCCGCCCCTTCTTGGATTCTTGCCGCATCCCAAGCCCATCCGCAGGTAGTTTTAAGCACCAACCAAACTCGACCGGCTGGCGAAAGAAGTGAAGCGCCAGACGAAGGCGGTGGGGTCTCCGAGGAAGCGGCAATGGAGAATCTCCTGGACCCGGTGCTGCGGGGCCGAGGCAAGCGGTGGGAAAGCTCTCGCTTGCGGGCTTTTGCGGAGATAAACGTGGGTAACCGGCACTATGGTGCCTCTTGTCCGTTTTGTATTCGAAAGCAAAAAGCCATAGCAGTGCTTCACACTCGAATCCTATGACCACTCCCTATGATCTCAAAAGGATGCTCGCCTCTTGTGTACAAGCCCACGAAACATTTGCACCCTGGTCAACGGCATTCCTTCTCTGTGAGAGACACCGTCCTAGCGCAACGGCTATCGGGACAAGAAAGGCCAGGGAGTTCTTGCGCAATTTGTTTACCAATAGGATTTTCCTGGCCGGCCAAAAAGTGGGCCAGCTGAGCGTGGAGGCACTTCACCCGCCGGAAATTGAAAATCCCGGCGATCCCGGTGATGAGAAGCCCCGTATATCCCTTCTTCCGCACCCAGGCGAGTTCCGCGGGGGAGAGGAGGGCCAGGCGCTCGGCGCGGTAGGCGGCGTGGGCGCGGGCGTAGGCCTGGGCGAGCGCCGCGTCCTCCGCGATCCTCCGCTCGTAGCGCCG
>JANXBC010000051.1 GCA_025060555.1 Candidatus Bipolaricaulota bacterium | reverse complement strand
AAGCCCCGCTCCTTAAAGAAGGAGCGGATGGCCCAGAACACGGCGTCCCGGATGCGCAAGACAGGGGCTTGTTTGCGCATGCGGATCCAAAGGTGGCGATGATCCATGAGGAACCCGACCCCATGCTCCTTGAGGCCAATGGGGAACGGTTCTTTGGGAATGTGGACTGGTTCAATCCTCCGTACAAGGAGCTCATAGCCTCCGGGCGCACGGGAATCAGCGCGTACCGTTCCCCAAAGGCGCAAGGAGCTCTCTTGCGGGAGGCGCTCGGCGAGATCAAATGTGTTGGGATCTGCCTCGGGGGTGACCACGCCCTGGACGATCCCCGTGCCGTCCCGCACCAGGACAAACCGAACTTTTCCCGATGACCGCTTGTTATATAGCCAACCCTGGATCAGCACCTCTTGCCCGACGTAGCGAGCCAATTCCTCCACGTAGACGTGGGGCATGTTAGATCTCAAAGCCGCTTTGCTCCTGAGTCCTTTCTGCAAGCCGCCGTTCAATGTAGGCTATGGCTTCACCCACAGTGGTGATCTTCTCCGCGTCCTCGTCGGGGATCTCGATCCCGAATTCCTCCTCGAACTCCATGATCAACTCCACTCGATCGAGGGAGTCCGCGCCGAGATCGTCGACGAAGGTCGATTCCTCGGTGATCTCCTCTAGGTCCACCATGAGTTGCTCGGCGATGATCTCCTTCACCCGATTCGCGACGTCGCTCATTCTCCACCTCCTCAATCGCAGGGGACAAGGCCCCCGTCCACGCAGAGAACATGGCCGGTTATATAGGAGGCCTGGGGGGAGAGCAAGAAGAGGATGGCCTCGGCCACCTCCTCCGGCCGGCCTGCTCGCCCCAAGGGAATGCGCGCAAGATACGCAGCGCGGATTTTTTCCGGAAGACACGCGGTCATAGGGGTCTCGATGAACCCCGGCGCTACCAGATTCACGCGGATCCCCCAGGGAGCGGCCTCTTGGGCCAAAGTCCGGGTCAGCGCCACCAACCCCGCTTTGGCCGCAGCATAATTCGCCTGCCCCACGTTCCCTGTGAGTCCCACCACGGAGCCCACAAACACCATCGCTCCCGCGCGAGCCCGCATCATCACCCGCAGGGCCTCCCGCGCGCATAAGTACCCCCCAGTCAGGTGCACGCGGAGCACCTCCTCCCAATCGGCAAGGTCCATGCGCGCGACGAGCTTATCCCGGGTATTCCCAGCGGCGTGCACGAAGAAATCCAGGCGTCCCGCCCACCGGAGGGCTTCCTCGAAGGCTTCCTTCACTTGCGCGGGATCAGAAACGTCAGCCGGCACGAATTTCCCGTGCTCACCGAGTTCTTGAGCGGCCTGGACCCCGCGGGCTTGGTCGCGGCCCAACACCACCACCTGACCGCCGCGGGCCACAAACAGCTTGGCCGTGGCAAACCCAATCCCGGAAGTACCGCCAGTGATGAGCGCCACTGTTCCCTCAAACATCCCCCACTACCTCCGCCAGGGCCCGGAAGCGTATCCGGCTGGTGATGCGCCTGCCAAGGCGAGTAAGGACTTGACCAGGACCTATTTCCCAAGCCTCGTCGACTCCCAGGCTTGCGAGGCTCTCCGTGGCTTCTAGCCATCGCACACACGAAATCATTTGCTGTTTGATTATCTCTTTTATGCGTTCCGGAAACCTTTCCACCTTTCCGCTCGAGCTAGAAACAAAAGGTATCTTGGGGGGACGAAATTTCACCTCCGCTAGCGCATGAGCAAAGCGCTGGGCTGCCTCGGCCATGAAGGGGGAATGGAATGCCCCTGCGACCGGGAGACGTACGGTCTTTCCCCCTGATTTGCGGGCCAGTTCCTCGGCGCGGCTGAGGGCCTCTCGGTCACCCGCCAGGATCACTTGGCCGGGCGCGTTAATGTTAGCCACAAAGCACCTAGCTTCTTTTGCCAGGGCCTCTGCGGTTGGGAAAGGCAGGCCCAAAACGGCAAGCATTCCTCCGGGTTGTTTTTGCGCCGCTTCCTCCATGAGTGCGCCACGCAAAAGCACGAGCCGAAAGGCTGTTGGCCAGTCCAAAACTTCGGCGGCCGCGAGGGCAGCGAATTCTCCAAGTGAATGGCCAGCCACCGCTTCCGGTTTGGCCTTTTTTCGCGCGACCAAAAACCCAGCCCATTCCACAAGGAAGATGGCGGGTTGCGCCAAGGCCGTTCGCGAAAGCTCCTCCCCGGTGAGTTCGGGCACCCTTTTTCTCCACCCCAGCTCCGCCGCAGCTGAAAGGACTTCCTGCCCCTCCGATTGGCGGAAAAGATCGAGGCCCATCCCGACCTCGTGCGAGCCCTGCCCGGGGAAGAGGAAGGCTACCATCGCAAGATCACCGTCCCGTAGCAAGCTCCGGCACCAAAAGCTGTCAAGGCTAAGATCTGCCCACGCTCCACCTTCGCGGCCCGCACAAGCTCATCCAAGGCAATGGGTATAGACGCGGTGGAGGTGTTAGCGACCCGGTCGATATTGACCACCACCTTTTCCGCCGGTATGCGGAGGCGCTTCACCAATGCCTCGATGATGCGCAAGTTGGCCTGATGGGGGATAACCCAGTCGATTTCGCTCAGGGCTATCCTCGCTTGGGCGGCAGCAGCGCGCGTGGCTTCGGCCATCATCCCCACCGCTGCGCGGAAAAGCCCCTTCCCTTCCATCTGCAAGAAATGTTTTCCAGCTTGCACCGTGTCCACAGTGGCGGGCAGGCGAACTCCGCCGGCCTCGATCCGCAAAAGCCCAAGCTTCGTGGGATCTCCCCGTAGGGCTATCCCGAGGATGCCAGCGTTTCCCTCCGCTCTTTCCAGCAAAACCGCTCCGGCCCCGTCGCCGAAAAGCACGCACGTGCTGCGGTCTTGCCAGTTGATAAAGCGGGAGAGGGCTTCGGTCCCCACCACTATGGCTGTGCAAGAAAGCCCTGTTCTCATCATGGCCCCGGCCATGGCCAAAGCGTAGATGAACCCAGCACAACCCGCGGTGACGTCGAAAAAAGGCGTCTTTTTCAGGCCTAAGCCCAGCGCAATGTGGGGAGCAGTCCCGGGGATCGGCTCCTCAGGGACATTCGTAGCCACAAGCAAAAGGTCCACATCCTCGGGGGATTTTTTCGCCATGGTGAGTGCGCGTTCCGCCGCACGCACTCCCATTTGGGCTGGGACTTCCCCTTGGGAAAGGACATGCCGCGTGAGAATTCCCGTGCGCGTTCGAATCCATTCGTCGCTGGTTTCTAAAAAGCTTGCGAGATCAGCATTGGTAAGAACCTTTTGCGGAAGATAGGCCCCAGTGCCGGTTATCCTCAAGGGAACCACGGGCTTTCTCTTTTGGTGACCAAGGGTCATAGATGGACCCCCATTTTTCCGCGGGAAGGGGTGGAAGTCAAAAAGAAAGCCAGCTTTTGCGCCGGCTAATGCCGAGGGCGGGAGTCGAACCCGCACGGGCCGAAGCCCACTGCCCCCTCAAGACAGCGCGTCTGCCAATTCCGCCACCTCGGCCTGGGCTAATGTTAGGGACGCCCTCTCCCCCGGTCAAGGGTTGCCTATTTTTTCTTGGCCGGTTAGGTTGGCGTTGTGGCAGCGGTGAGGTTTGGCGTGTATTCCGGGGACCCACTCCTTGCGGAGCGGCGCCTCAAGGAGCGCCTCAACAGCCTCGGGCCCGTGCGCAAGCTCGTGTTTTTCGGGGATGAAATAACCCCGGAGCGGCTCCTTTTGGAAGCACAGACGCCCGATCTCTTTGGGGAGAAACGTGCGATCGTGGTGCGGTGGGCCGACCCCTTGCGGGGAGAAAGGGATCTGGCTCACGCACTGCGGGCCCATCTCCCGGAAAATGTGGCCGTCTTCTTCCTTGGCGAGGATTTGCGCGGTCCACTAGCAAGCAGTGCCGAAGAAGCCGAGCACTTTCCACGCCCAACCAGCCGAGCATTCCGTGAGCTCTGCGAGACCCTGATGCAAGAAGCGGGTCTGAGTGTGCACCCATTCGTGGTGGACCTTCTCGTGGAGGCCGCGGGGGGCGACACCCTCAGGCTGGCCCAAGAGGTTCAAAAATTCGCGGTTTGGAAGGGAGGGAAACTTCCGCGCACGCGCCTTTTCGAGTTGTGCTTTTATGGGCAACCCCAACCCTACGAGTTTTTAGACGCAGTTGGCGGCGGGGACCGGCGGGCTGCCCTTATTGCTTTGGACAAACTCCTTCGCACTCGCTGGAATCCCCAGGTCCTTTTCCATCTCCTTGTTGGGCACATGCGTGGTCTTTTGGCCACGCTCAGCGCGGCGAACGCGAACGAAAACCCGGAAGGGCCGGAATGGCTGGTCCGCCGCCGGCTCAGTCAAGCCCGGCGCCACGGGGAGCCCCGCCTCATCACCGCCCTCGTGCTCCTTCAAGATCTAGATGTGCGCATCAAATTAGGAGAGCTTGAGCCAGCGGACGCACTACACCTTTTCATTTTACAGTGGGTGCCAGCTTAACCGGGACACGTTGCCCTAAGACGGTGTGTTCCAAAAGCAGTCGGCAAATGACGAGGGCGGAGAACATCGAGGCCACCACCCCCAACCCAAGGGTGACAGCAAAGCCTTGAACTGGTCCTGAGCCTAAAAGGAAGAGGATGAGGGCGGCGATGATCGTAGTGATGTTGGAGTCCGTGATCGCTGGGAGCGCCCGGTGGAAGCCCGCGGCCACCGCAGCATTGAGGGCTTTGCCCGCGCGACGCTCCTCCTTGATGCGCTCGTAAATGAGGACGTTGGCGTCCACAGCCATCCCCAAAGTGAGGACCAAGCCGCCGATCCCTGGGAGGGTCAAAGTGGCATGGAAAGCGCGTAATGCCGCAACAAGAATAAGCATGGTTGAGGCAATGCCGATTCCCGCAATGAATCCGTACCAACGGTAGTAGAGGATCATGTAGAGGATCACAAGGACGAAGCTCACGAGCAAGGCCAAGGCCCCGCGCCGGACGTATTCGGCTCCCAAAGTTGGGCCGATGCGTTGCTCCTCAAGTACCGTGACCCGCGTGGGCAGTGCTCCAGAGCGCAGGACCACAGCCAAAAGCTTCGCCTCCTCGTAGGTGAAGCGGCCGGTGATGGTGGTGGAGTTCTGCACTGCACGCCAACCCTGAGCAGCGGCTTCCTTGATGGACGCGGAAACGGCCGGTGCGGAATACACGATCCCGTCGAGGATAATGGCCAGGCGATCCCCCGTTTGTAGCCGCCTTATGACGTCCGCGAAGCGCTCCGCCCCCTGCCGGTTGAAGGCCAGCTGGATATAAAGCCCGGGATTGCGGGGATCGGTGGAGACGCGAACCTCGGCGTTATCCAGCACCTCACCCGTGAGGAGGGGGTCCCCCTCCACGAGGTAATACCGCCCCGGTTCTTTGCCGGGCAGGATTTCCTGGGGGATCACGCGTTTGGCCGCAAGATCGTCGGGGTTCGTCGCCTCATCCAGAACTTTGCGGAACTCCAGGATGGCGGTGCGGCCGAGAAGTTCCCGTGCCTGTTCGGGGTCCGCCGCGCCAGGGATGCGCACCTCCACGCGATCACTTCCCAGGGGGCGGATCTCGGCGTTGGCCATGCCATATTGGTCCACACGTTCGGCGAAGATCGTAACCAATCTGTCTACGACATCCTTGCGTTGCGCCTGGGTCATGTCCTGCAAACCTTGGGCCTGCAGGACTAAGCGAACCCCTCCCTGAAGATCAAGCCCAAGTTTTATCACCTTCTCAAACGGCCAAAATGGGTAAAGAAGACCAATGGCCGCGAAGATCACAGCCAAGCTAACCCCGAGGTAAATCCAGTCCCTGCGTTTCATGGCCACCTCACTTCTTCATCTTTTCCACGACACTGGATTTGGCAACCCGAAGTTTTCCTTCCTCCACAGCGAGGATGACCTCGTTCTCATCGATGTCCTCAATCGTGCCGATGATGCCGCCTGCCGTGATCACCCGGTCACCACGTTTGAGGGAGGTGAGCAAGGCCGCGTGCTCCTTTTGCCTTCGGCGCTGGGGCCGGATCAACAAAAAATAAAACACCGCGAAGAAGACCACCAGGATAACGACGAGGGAGATAAGCTGTTGGCTTGTTTCCGTACCCGTAGTTGTTTGCGCAAACGCCGTCATCACATCACCCCTTGTTTGATATCCGCCCGATTTTCCGGCGGCAAAATCCAGGGAAAGTATAGCCTAAAACGTGGACCTTGCCCGCGTCATGTGAGATAAGCGCGGAATGCCGTGGCTAAAACCAAAAAGAGGCTGATCCCGATGAGATCGCCGATGGTGGTGGCCACGGGTCCGGACATCATGGCCGGATCCAAACGCATTCTCTTGAAGAGAAAGGGAATGGCTCCGCCTGTGAGGCAAGCGCCCACGGTGGTCCCGGCCAGAGCCGCCCCAGCGACCAAGCCAAAGAACGGTTTGTGCCAAAGTAGGGTGGCAATGACCCCGATCTGCGCCCCCAAGCCCAATCCGGCAAGCACCCCCACCCACAACTCCTTCCACAGCACCCGCGGTAGATCCCTCCAGCCCACGAGACCAAGGGCCATACCGCGGATGACCACGGTCAGGGCCTGGGCCGCCGCGTTTCCGCTCATGTCGGCGATGAGGGGCATCAAAGCCGCAACAAAGGCGAGCTCTGCGATCGTGGACTCAAAACGGCTCACTAATCCGGCTACGCTCAAGTTTAGGATCACTAGCCCCATCAACCACGGCAGGCGTCGCCTCACCGAGGCAAGCGGCGGATCCAAGGGCAAATCCTCCCCCGCAGGAATACCCCCTACCCGCAGCAAGTCCTCCGTGGCCTCTTTGCGCATTACGTCCATCACGTCATCGACGGTGACAATCCCCAAGAGCTTTCGGTCCTTGTCCACGACCGGAAGAGCCAGAAAATTGTATTTGTCGAACAAGCGAGCCACTTCCTCCACATCCATATCAGGCGGGAGCACCACCACATCCGGATTCATGATCTCGCTTATGGGTTTATCCAAGGTAGCCAGGACAAGATCGCGCAGGGAAAGCACCCCTAAGAGCCGATTTTCTTCATCCACGACATAGGCGTAGTAGACGGTCTCCATTTCTTCGGCTTTGCGGCGGATGTAGGTGATGGCTTCGCGCGCCCGCAGATGTGCGGGCAAGGCCAGGACCTCTGGCGACATCAAACCCGCGGCGGTGTCCGGCGGATAGGAAAGCAGCGTTTGCAGGGTCTTGGCCTTACGAGGCTCAAGACGGGAGAGGATGTCGCACATCGTCTCCTTTGGGAGTTCCGCGAGAAGATCAGCAGCGTCATCGGGATCCATGTGGGAGAGGATGCGAATGGCCTCCTCCCGGTCTAGTTGGGAGAGGAGGCGGGCCGCCTCCTCCGGATCCATTTCTCCTAAAGGAGCCGCGGCTTGCCGCTCATAAAGCCGCCGCACAAGCTCAATGGCCTCCTCTTCCTTCAGCGCAGAGATGATTTCCGCCATGTCAGCAGGATGACGACGCAGCAGTTCCTGGAGCTTGAATTTATCGATGGTTGCCTCAGGCATAGCTTTTGAGTTTATCCCCAGGGATCTTTAGCTCCCAAAGACACGAAAGAACCCAAGACTGGCCAAAAGCACGAGGCTTCCGGCTAGTATGACGCCAAAGGCGAGGGGCAGGAGAGCAAAGCGCATGGGGATGCCCAAAAGGGCCGCTAGCACTGCTCCAGTCCAAACACCCGTTCCCGGCAGAGGAACCGCGACAAACACCATCAATGCCCATGGCCCCCAGCGCACAATCCTCCGATGCCGGCGTTCCTGCCATGCTAGATATTTCCTCCCTGCCTCCCCTAGCCAGCCTGGGAACCTTTCGACGGCATGGATGAGCTTGGGGACGAGCCAAAGGATCAGTGGCATCGGCAAGAGATTTCCCAAGAGGGCAAGAAAAAAGGCCGTCGTGGGGGTGAATCCCAGGGCCAAAGCAAGTGGAATGCCGCCCCGCAGCTCGCTCAACGGCGCGGCTGAAACCC
>JANXBC010000050.1 GCA_025060555.1 Candidatus Bipolaricaulota bacterium | reverse complement strand
GGCTGTGTCGCCGCGGGTGGGAAGGAAAGATCCGGAGGAGGAATTTGCCGATGAGGTACGAAAGGTTCTCGCTGGTCTTGGCCTCTGCGAGGTATATACCTTTCCCCTTGTGCCTCAAAGCGAAGCTGGGGCTCTCCTGCGCAATCCCATGGCCCAGGGCCAGGAAGGCCTGAGGAAAAGCTTGCTGCCCGGGCTTCTTTCCGCGGTGGAGACCAACCTAAACGCGCAGGTGCCTGGGGTGGCTCTATTCGAAGTGGGGAAAGTTTTCTTCGTGCACGAAGGTCGCCCCAAAGAGGAATATCGCGTAGGGATTGTCCTCTGCGGCCGACCAACTCTTCCCCTTTCCGGGAAGGGCGCCTACGGTCCGGCTGAGCTGAAAGGGGTAGTGGAGGCCCTCCTTTCCGCGTTGCGCATCGTGGGTGTAGAGGTGGAGATACTTTCCGATGACCGATTCCATCCGGCCCGCCAGGCGCGCCTCTCTTTGCGCGGTGAGGAACTGGGCGTGCTAGGCGAAGTGAACCCCACGCACCTCGATCTTCCTGGTGAGCGCCGTATTTTCTACGCGGAGTTGCGGCTACCTACGCTGCGCGCCTTTGCTCAGGCTGCGGAGTATCGACCCTTGCCGCGCTTCCCCGCTTCCAAACGGGACCTTTCCCTCCTTGTCCCGGAGGAGCTTCCCGAGGGCAAGGTCCGGGAGAGGATCTTGGCTGAGCCCCTGGTGGAAAGCGCCTTTCTTTACGATCGCTACCAAGGGCCGGGGGTTCCCGAAGGGCAGATAAGCCTCACTTACGAGGTTGCCTTCCGCCATCCGGAGCGCACCCTTTCCGCGGAGGAGGTGGAGGAGGCGGTGGGACGGATCCTCGCCGCCCTGGCGGAGTTGGGAGTGCGCCTGCGCAGCTAGCATGGAGAAAATCGTGATCAGTGAGGGGCCGGAGGAGACCATGGCCTTGGCCATGGATCTTGCGCGGCGTCTTGGGGAGGGCGAGGTTGTAGCCCTCGTGGGTGAACTCGGCACGGGGAAGACCACGTTTGTCAAAGGCCTGGCCCGCAGCTTCTTCATCCCCGAGGAGATCCTTTCCCCAAGCTTCCTCTTGGCCCGCACGTATCGGGGACAAAGGATCCTGCACCACATTGACTTATATCGGGTGCGCACGATTGAGGAACTCGAGGAGGTCGGGCTCACGGCATTGCTTCCCCCAGAGGAAGGGGTGACAGCGGTGGAGTGGGCCGATCGCCTTCCGCGGGCGATCCCAAAAAACGCGGTATGGGTCTACTTTGAACACGCCGGCGGTGACCGGCGCAAGATCACGATCCGCCGGTAATCCCTTCTTTACTGGGGGACAGAGACCCTGGGCTGAAGCCAACGCGGTAAGGGGAATTTGGCAAGAGGTGTTTCCCTGGGTATTGTCCGAAAAAGGAGGGGGTAATGGCACGGATCTTTGCCCAAGCGAAAGTGCTGGACGGCTTTAAGGTGGAGGTGGGCATCAGGAAGCACAGGATTTTGGCGGATCTCACCCCGGATAAAGGTGGGGCAGACTCTGGGCCCACTCCGCCGGAGATTCTCCTCGCCGCGCTGGCGGCTTGTTCCGCCATCTATGCCAAGATGTTCGCCCAGCGCGAGGGCCTCCAAGGCCCCCTGGAGGTGCAGGCGGAGGCCGAGCTCACCGAGCCGCCCATGGCGGTCCGCGATTTTCGCGTGCGCGTGAGGATCGCCGGCCTTCCCAAGGAAAAGCGGGAAAAGGCCGAAGCCTTTGTGGGCAAATGCGTGGTGAGCCAGACCCTGTGCGTGGCCAACGCCGTTTCCCTGGTGATCGAGCCTTAAGGTGCAAGTTTTTGTCGCCCGTTTGCCTTCAATCGCTGCGATGGATGAGGATTTCCGTCACCCACTTTACGCGCTTCAAGCCCGCGGGTAGAGCGACGCTATCGTCCCATACGAACAAAAGCGGCCCGCCCTCATCCTCACGGAGGAAGCGGCCATCCACTTTAAGGGCCAGGATGAATCGATCCTCGCCAGCAAGAAAGGAGCTGGGGATGACCTGGGAGAAGCCGTCCGCGGCGCGGATCTCCACAAGATAGCCACTCTTTGCTAGCTCCCAGTTGAATGCAGCGTCGTCGTATTTGAGCCCAGCCCCAGGGGGGAAGGTCGCATCGTCCACATAGGCCAAAAGGCGCCAAAGGGGAATTCCCGCGTAGACGTGGGTCTCGCCCTTATGGGTGGAGGTGACGACGCGGGCATGACAAGGGCAGGCGATCCCGGCTTCCAAGTCCCAGCGGGAGAACACGTGCTCGCGCGCCCCATGAAGGCTGAGGGAATACGGACGGTACTCGCCCCGGACCTCAATGCGCGCGACCATGCGGGCTGAGGCCGCGCTCTGGAAACTTGGGTTCCCCGGCCCAGCCTTGACCAGCCGGAAATAGCCGGGGTTGAAGGGGAGGTATTTCCCATCCTGCTTGAAGGCAAGGAGCCAAATCCCTTCTGCGTCCTGGAGGGCGCCATAGCGGTAGCGCATGCGATAGCCGTCGGCGGCCACGACCTCGATCTCCGTATCCGCCGGCCAGTTCCCCAAAAGGTCGCAAAGAGGGATCCCCGTCCAAACGGCTGTCACCTTCTCCCCGGAGCTACGGATGTACGAGCCAGGATAGGTTAAGGCCACAAAGGTCGTCTCTAGCTCCGCCAGGGTAAAGGTGCGTTCGCCTTCAGGCGTAGCCAGGGTGAGGGTGGCTTGCTCTGGCCAAACCCCGACCTCCGGAACTTTTTCTCCCCCCCAGTTCAAGATGAGCCAGCGCACCGGGTAGGCCCGCGGTTCGTCCCCACCAAGGTAAAGAAGCGGAACCTCCTCAGGCGTTTCCCCCTCAACAAAGAAGATAAGCATAGCGGAGAGAGCCTCCTTCTGGCGCAGGCTGACCAGGGCCTCTTTTGCGGGGGAGAAAACAAAAAGCGCGTCGTTTTCAGCCATTCCCCCCAGGGCCCGTATGACGGGCGCGAGGGATAAGCCTTGCCCGAAGCGCGTTTGCCCCGCCAGGAATAGGGTACCTCGCCATTCCGGCCATAGCGTACTGAGAAAATCCAAGGCCAGAGATCTATATCCCATCTGAATCAGAACGGGTTGGGCCAACCCTGTCCAAGCCACCGCCACCAATAAAAGTCCTAATATCCGCATTCTTGGCCTCCTAGATCAAAGCTTACCCAAGACCCATGTATTTACCGTAAAAATGCGCGTGCTCCATTCCCAAACAGAGCCCAAGCCCTCTCCCATCTTTCAGCACCTTTGCACTCGGCACGGTAAAATGCCAGTAAGCGGGGTGGTGCAATGACAGCGCGTGTGCCGTCTGGCGTGCCCGGTCTTGACCCCATCCTCAGCGGTGGATTTCCCCAAGGCCGCACGATCCTCGTCCTTGGTGCTGCCGGAACAGGAAAGACCATCCTCTCCCTCCAATGGCTCCTCGATGGTGCCAAGCGCGGGGAAAAGGGCCTCCTCATCACCCTGGCCGAGCCCGCGTCCGAGCTGGAAAAGGGCATCGCCTCCTTCGGCTGGGCCCTGAAGGGGATCGAGGTGTTTGACCTTTCTCCGCTCGCCACGCTGCCCACGCAGGCCTTTGAGGAATACAAAGTGTTTCCACCAGCGGAGGTCGAGGAAATCCCGGTGTGGAAGAAGATCAGCCAAGCCATCGCGGAGAAGAAGCCCCGCCGGCTGGTGCTGGACTCGGTGAGCATCCTCCGGGCCATGTCCTATGACCCCTACCAATTCCGCAAGAACGTGCTGGCTCTTGTGGGCATGTTGAACAAGATGGGTTGCACGGCTCTTCTTGTGGCCGAGCCCCACGAGGCGGAGGAGGAGAGGGCCCTGGCCTTGGCCGCGGACGGCGTGATCCGCCTGCGCCGAGAGATCGGACCGATCCGGGTGCTGGAGCTGCGTTATCTTACGGTCGAAAAGCTGCGCGGATCCGATTACCTCCCTGGCCTCCACCCCTTCCGCATCACGGGCGAAGGAATCGTGGTCTTCCCCCACGTGGTCTATGCCCTGCAGGAGGCTAAACCTGGGCGGGGAAGACTTTCCTCCGGCGCGGCGGCTTTGGATGAACTCCTTGGCGGTGGGGTTGAGCTTGGGACCTCCACGGTTATTTCCGGGCCCACGGGTGTGGGCAAAACCACGGTGGGGTTGTGTTTTTTGGCCACGGCGGTGGCCCAAGGCTGCCGGGCCGCGGTCTACACGTTCGAGGAAGCGCCCCAGTCCATGCTCGCGCGGGCCCGGGCTCTCGGCATCCTCAGCGAGCGCCACCTGCGCGGCGGAAGGCTCCTTTTCCGCTACGTGAACCCCCTCACCCTCTATCCCGACGAGTTCCTGGCCTTGGTGCGCCAGGACGTGGAGGAGAACGGGTGCGCGGTGGTCATGATCGACAGCGTGCACGGCTACAGCCTGGCCATGGAGGCCTTTGGGGATCTCGCGGCCCACACTCAAAACCTCGTGGCCTTCCTGCAAAGCCACGAGGTGACCTCCTTTTGGATCAACGAAGTTGAGCATATAACGGGCGATCTCCGCCTCACGGAGCTCGGGATCAGCTACCTCTTTGACAACGCCATCCTCATGCGCTACGCGGAGATGGGGGTGCAGGTGGTGCGCCTCATCGGGTGCCTCAAAAAGAGGCTGGGCCCGTTCCAAACGGCGTTGCGGGAGATCCGGTTCACGGAGAAAGGCCTGTGGGTGGGCGAGCCCCTGACCGGGGTCACGGGGTTCCTCACTGGCCATGTTCGCCCCTGGAGGCCCAATGAGCGGTAGGCCCCCAACCATTGGAATTCTTTTCTCTTCTGCGGCGGACCGCCGCCTTCTGCGGGAGTTCCTGCAAGAAGAAGGGTATTTAGTCTTTGCCCCGGAGCCCGCGGAGATCTCGGCCTTGGATTTCGCCAACGTTGACCTGATCCTTGTGGAAGCACCGCTCGCCAAAAAAATGGAGGAAGGTCTCATCGATTTGAAGAGCCGAGTGGGGGCGAGTTTCTCCTTCCTGCCCATCCTCGTGGCCCAGCCTTATCCGGAGGCCGCGGGGCCCTGGCTTGCCGCGGGGTTCGACGACGTCATCCCCCTTCCCATCGTGAAGCCCCTTCTTTCCGTGCGGGTGCGGACTTGGCTGCGCATCCGGGAGGAGACCGCGGGCCGCTTCCGCGCCCTCGTGGAGGAAAGCCCCATCGGCTTTTACCGTTCTACGCCCGATGGACGCTTCCTCTATGCCAACCCCGCTTTAGTGCGGCTGCTTGGTTTTTCCTCCTTTGCCGAGCTCGCCCAGCACAACCTGGAGGAACTGGCTCAAGTTTCGGGCTATCCCCGCGCGCGCTTTAGGGAACTTATGGAGAAGGAGGGCCGAGTCCAGGGGTTCGAGTCCATGTGGGTCTGCCGCGATGGCAGGCGCCTTTGGATGCGGGAAAATGCCCACGCCGTCCGGGATGAGTTCGGTCGCATCCTCTACTACGAGGGCACGGTAGAAGACGTCACGGAACGGGTTGAGGCCCAGCAGGCCTATTTCACGGTGGTAGAGAACTCCCTGCAGGCCATTGCTGTGCTCCAGGACGGCCGGGTTGTGTTCGGAAACCCCGCCCTGGAGCAGCTCTCCGGCCGAAGCCTGGCGGAGCTCATGGCCATGGGCCCGGCGGAAGTCCTCGGCATGGTGCATCCGGAGGACCGGGCCTGGGTGGCGGAGAACATGCGGCGGAGGCTTGCGGGCGAGCCCGTGCCCGCTCTTTCGGAATTTCGCTTCATCCACAAGGATGGGAGCACGCGCTGGGTGCGCGTGCTGGCGCGGCGGATTGAGTTCGCCGGCCGGCCCGCCATCCTCGCCAGCTACGTGGACATCACCGCGGAGCGTCGCCTGGCAGAGAGGCTTGCGGCCGTGGGGGAGTTCGGCCGAAAGCTCGTTCTTTCCCGATCCTTGGAAGAGGTGGCTCGTTCAGTAGTGGAAGGAGCTTGTGCGATCGCCGACGTGAGCGATGTGAGCCTCTTTATTGTGGATGAGAAGCGCAAAGAGCTTGTACTTTTGGCTCATTCTGTCCCGCACTCTCCCGCACCCCATCGGATCCCTTTGGATTCAGGACACGGCGTGGTGGCCCGCGTGGCCCGCACAGGGAAGATGGAAAACATTCCGGATGTATCTCAAGAGCCCGCTTATATTCGCGCTTTTCCCCACAATCGTTCTGAGCTGGCCATCCCCATGAGGATTGGGGAGAGGGTGGTCGGTGTTTTAAACGTGGAGAGCGAGCGGCCGGCGGCGTTTGGAACGGAGGAGGAACGGATCCTCACGACGTTGGCCGATGTGGCCGCGGTGGCCCTGGAGAACGCCCGCCTCTTCAGCGAGCTTGGGGAGCTCCAACGCTTTCATGAAGGCATCGTGGCCACATTGGCTGAGGGGGTAGCGCTTGTGGATCCGGAGGACCGCGTTACCTTCGCTAATCCTGCGGCGGCACGTCTTCTGGGTTACGAAGTCCACGAGGTCATCGGCAAACGCTGGCAGGATTTCGTGGCCCCCCAGTTCTGGGGTTTTGTTGAGGAGCAGCGGCGCCGCCGTGCCGCCGGCGAGGAAAGTACATACGAAGCCATTTTTGTGCGCAAGGATGGCTCCACTTTCCCAGTCCTTGTCCACGCCCGCCCACTCTTCGAGGAGGGAAAATTTCTCGGAAGCCTTGTGGCATTCACTGACGTTTCGCTTCTCAAGGAGTTCGAGGCCCGCTACCGGCACTTCGCCGAGCAGACGGAGGAGGGCTTCTATCGGCTGGAGCTAAAAGAGCCCGTGCCCCTGGATCTTCCCTTGGAGGAACAAGTCAACCGACTCTGTGTTTCCGCCGTGCTCACAGAGTGCAACGACGCCTTCGCTCGCCACTACGGCTTTTCCCAAGCCTCTGACCTCCGCGGAAAGACCCTCCGCGAACTCCATGGCGGTGAGCCTCCAGCGGAAATTTGCCAAGCAATTCGGGAATTCCTGAAAAATGGTGGCAAGCTTGCAGGCTATGAGGTGCAAGTGCGTACTCCTGCGGGAAAAGAACTTTGGATTGCTTATACAGCGGTAGGGATCTGCACGGAGGGGAAACTGCAAGCTATCTGGGGCACACAAAGGGATGTTACTGCGCGAAAAACCGCGGAAGATCGCCTAAGGCGGCAGCTCCATCGCCTGACTGTGCTCCACCGCGCCAGCCAGGAGATCATCCAAGCCATAGCTGACCCCGAGCGCGTGTACGAAGCCGTGCACCGGGCGGTGGCCGAGCTCATGCCCGTGGAAGCCTTTGTCATCGCCCTCAAGCGCACGGAAGACGAGGCTGAAGGCATCTACCTCTTCGATAAAGGTGGGCGCTTCCCGCCGCAAAAGATCCCCAAGGGCCAAGGTCTGACTTGGCACATCCTCAGCACGGGAAAATCCATGTTCATCCGGGATGTGGCCGAGGAGACGGTTCCTGCCATCCATTTTGGCACAGAGGAGCCGGTGCGCTCCCTTTTAGCTGTGCCCCTCAAAGCCGGGGAAGAAGTGATCGGGATGCTTTCTACCCAGAGTTATCAACCCAACGCGTTCACCGATGAGGATCTCGCCCTGTTGGAGCTTTTGGCGGCGCATGTCGCTGCCGCCCTTCACAATGCCCAACTTCTTTCGCAACTTCAGGAGAGCGAGGCCCGCTTCCGCCGGCTCACAGAAAACGCCCCTGACCTCATCTACCGCTATCGCCTGAAGCCTAAACCCGGTTTTGACTACGTGAACCCCGCGGCCACCCGCATCCTAGGCTATACCCCAGAGGAGCACTACGCTGATCCAGACCTGGGTTTGAAGATCGCCCATCCTGAGGATCGGCCGGCATTGGAGGCCATGCGCCGAGGCTCTGGGATGTTTGGGCAACCTCTGGAGATCCGCTTCATCCATAAGGACGGCCATATCATCTGGACGGAGCACATCAACATCCCTGTATTCGACGAGAAGGGCGAGCTCGCGGCCATCGAAGGTATTGCCCGCGACATCAGCTTGCGCAAATCTGCCGAGGCGAAACTCCGCGAGGCCGAGGCAAGATACCGCTCCCTTGTGGAGCAGCTGCCGGGCGTTGTTTACCTCCTTGATCTCGAGCTTCCTTTCCCAAAAAGGACCGTGTACATCAGCCCACAACTTCAGAC
>JANXBC010000004.1 GCA_025060555.1 Candidatus Bipolaricaulota bacterium | reverse complement strand
GCACCTTCATCCCCTCCTCAAGGAACTCCCGGATCCGCTGGATCTTAGTTTGGAAATCGTGTTCACCTGTCTGAATGGTGAACTTGATCTCCTTAACTTTACCCGCTTTAGGCTGCTTTTTCTCCCGCTTTTGTAACTGATATCGATACTTCCCGAAGTCTACAATTTTACAAACCACGGGATTGGCGTCCGGGGCCACCTCCACCAAATCCAGTCCCCTTTCCCTAGCTAGAGCCAACGCCCGCTCCAACGGGGTCACCCCTAGATTGCGCCCATCGCTATCGATCAGTAAGACCTCTCTCGCCTGGATCTGTTCGTTTATGCGAAACGTCCGCTTAATAGACCAACCCTCCTTCCCCGCCTATTCTAGGGGCGGGGTCCGCCGCGCGCCATAAAGGCCACGCTCCTTGATAAAACGATCCACCGCCTCCGGCACAAGACCGACTGTGGGTAGTCCCAGCCGATAGCGCCGCCGCACCTCCGAAGAGGAGACCGCAATCGGTGTCATGTTCAGAAAATAGATCTCAGCGCGATCAAAGGGAGGAGCGGAGAAGACCCGTAAATCCACACCCGGCCGGGGCGCGACAATGAAGGGGCACAGGGCAAGAAGCCTAGGCCAGTCATGCCAAATCTCGATTTGGGAAAAAATGTCCGCCCCAACGATATAAGCTACCCCCTCCGGATGCTCCCGCTGAAGAAGCACGATGGTGTCCACGGTATAAGCCGGCCCAGGCCGATCGAGCTCCACGCGGGACACGGAAAGTCCCGGCCGCCCAGCGATCGCTAACTTTACCATCTCGTAGCGGACTTCGCCGGGAACTCCATCCGCTACCTCTCGATGCGGCGGTTGTCCTGTGGGGATGAAGTAGACCTCGCGTAGACCGAATTGGCGCAGGGCTTCCTCGGCCACCCGTAAATGCCCAACATGGATGGGATTGAACGTTCCCCCGAAAAGGCCAACTTTACCCACTAAACTCAAGGGTCTTTCCTCCGATGTTCACGACGCTTCCTGGTTGCAGCCCACGGCGACGCAGGGTCTGCACCACTCCCAGCCGCGCCAATTCCTCCCACAGATACGCGCGAGCATCTGGTGTGGACAAGTCCAGACGGCGCACAAGGCTCTCCACCGCCGGGCCCCGCACTATCCACCTTCCACTCTCCTCCACCACCTCGTAGGGTGGTGGGCCGGGGGTCAAATCCCACACCTTTTTGCGCGGGATAGCCTTTTCCTTTTGCGGTGGAAGCTCTTGCAACTTTTTCCAAAGTATTTCCACAAGTTCTCTCACCCCTTGGCCAGTGAGAGCGGAGATGGGGTGCAAAACTATCCCTTTTTGTGCGAATCTCTCCTTTTCCCGTTCCACATCTGCGAAAGAAAGAAGATCTATCTTATTCCCTGCCACCACTTCCGGCTTCTCCCGAAGTTCTTCCCAGGCCTCAATTTCTTTGCGGATCGCAAGATAATCAGCCAAAGGGTCACGTCCCTCGACGCGCGCAAGATCTACCAAATGCAAGAGGATCTTGGCGCGCATGGCGTGGCGCAGGAATTTATCCCCAAGTCCCTTCCCCTCATGCGCGCCTTCGATGAGCCCGGGCAGATCAGCCATGACGAAGCTTTTCGTTTCGTCGACCGCCACTACACCGAGATTCGGGGTGAGGGTTGTGAATGGATAGGCTGCGACCTTTGGTTTTTTATCCGACACGCGCGAGAGGAGGGAGGATTTTCCCACATTGGGAAACCCGATGATGCCGACGTCGGCCAGCAGCCGAAGTTCGAGCCGGACCCAGCGTTCCTCGCCAGGCTCGCCCAGCTCACGAATGCGCGGGGCTTGCCGCACGGAGGTGACAAAAGAGCGGTTCCCGCGGCCGCCGCGGCCGCCAGCCGCCACCACCACTTCTTGCCCCTCCTCCACAAGGTCAGCCAAAACCTCACCGGAACGGAGATCTTTCACGATAGTGCCCACCGGTACGAGGATGACCAAATCCTCACCGCGTTTCCCTTGGCGATTATTAGGACCACCTGGAGCACCGTCTTCAGCGCGGAAGTGGACTTGCGTGTGGAAATGGGCAAAAGTGTTGACCGAACGAGTGGCACGCAAAATTACGTTGCCGCCGTCGCCACCTCGACCGCCATCCGGGGACCCTTTGGGGTTATACCGGGTGCGATGGAAGCTGATAAGCCCATCCCCACCCCTGCCCCCCGCAACGTGGATAACCGCCTCGTCAAACCCCACGCAGCGACCCTACTTCCCCTCCTCCAAGGGGATCACATTCACGTAGATGCGCTTCCGGCCCGCAAATTCCACAAGGCCGGTAGTGGTGGCGTAGATCGTGAAGTCCCGCCCCATCTTCACCCCGCGGCCGGGATAGAACTTGGTCCCCCGCTGGCGGACGATGATGCAACCTGGCCAAACAAGCTCGCCGCCGAAGCGCTTGATCCCTAGACGCTTGCCTGGGGAATCATGGACGTTCTGGGTGGAACCGCCGCTCGCCTTGTGCGCCATCTTCCCTCACCTCCTAGACGAGGACATCGAGGCCTACTTCGCGAACCGCCACCTTGTCCGGGCGGTCTTGGGCCAAAGCCCGCAGGCCCAGCACCATGGTCTCCATTATCGCGTCGATCTCGCGGTCCAAGAAAAGATCGGACCGATCCACACGAAAGCGGAGGACCGAGCCCTCCCGGGAAACCTCGGGGTCAAGATGCAGATAATGTTTCATTCCCAAAATGGGAGCTTCCACAAGCATGGTAGCGGCCAAACCCTCTGGGGAATTATCCCCATAGAGGGTGACCACCTGCACCCGCCCCTCGTCATCCCGCTCAATCAACACCTCAACCATCGCTCTCCCACTCGATGGACAAGATCTTTGTCCGCATGAAGGGCTGCCGGTGCCCCTTCTTGCGGCGATAGCCCTTCTTCGGCATGAACTTGAAAATGATCACCTTCGGCAATTTCCCAACCTCTTGAACCTCCCCGATCACGCGAACCCCGGGAAGGTAGGGTTTCCCCACCTCGACCCGCTCGCCGTTGCGCAGGAAAAGTACACGATCAAAGGTGATGCGTTCCCCCACTTTTACACCGGGCACAAGCTCATGCACCAGTTCCAGGCCTGGTTCTACGAAATATTGTTTGCCGCCGATCTCTACGACACCGTACATGTTTGCCACCTCGCTGGGTTAACACCCCAATCCTACCGAATGCGCGCGCCAGGTTCTACCTCACGATCTGGACCGATCAGGGCCAATATACCGTCAGAGGCGGCGAGGATCATACCCTCCGAGCGGATGCCCCGGATTGTCGCGGGCTTGAGATTGGCCACCATGGCCACGAGCTTCCCCCGCAGCTCCTCAGGCTTGTAGTGCTTGCGGATCCCTGCTACTACCTGGACCTGACGATCCCCGATATCGAGGACGAGCTTGAGAAGTTTGTCGGCACCAGGGATCTCTTCCGCATGCACAATGCGCGCCACCCGAAGATCGACGCGTTGAAACTCCTCGATTGAGATCAACCCCTCTTCCTTCATCATCGCGTACCTCCGTTTGACTTCCTCTACATCCACATGGGCCAAAAGCGGACGGGGCTGGGCGGTGAGGCGCACGCCAGCACAACCCCTCTCCACCTCCGAGAGCTTCGGCTGGGCAAGCCCCAAAAGGCTGTAGATCTCCCGCGAGAACATGGGCACAAAGGGGTCCAAGAGGATGGCCAACGCTTTCACGAGGTGCACCCCTGAAGCTATGGCTTCCTCGTCGCCTGTGGCCCAGGGCGCGCGGCTTTGGAAGAAACGATTAGCGAAATCCGCGAGTTTCGCCACCGCTCGCACGGCTGGGGCGAGTTGTCCGGCAGTGATTGCCCCCCATACCTCCTCCAGGGCCTCCCTGATCGCCTCTTGCACAGCAGGCGCTGTGGGATGATCCGGGACAACGCCCTCAAGCCTAGTCCAGACAAAGGAAAGTACCCGGTGCACGAAGTTCCCGATGTTGTCAACCAAAACAGCGTTGACAGCTTTGTCGAACTCCACCCAAGAGAACTCCGCGTCCTTCGTCTCCGGCCGGTTATAAAAGAGGTAAAACCGCCAATACACCGCGGGCAGAAGCCCCAACGCTTCGTCGGCGAACACACCGATCCGCCGGGTTTTTGAGAATTGTTCCCCACCCTCCCAACTCAGGTATTCGGTTGCGGAAATCTGATCAGGGAGATGGAAGGGCCGACCGGTGGCCAAAAGAAGAGCGGGAAGGATCACGGTGTGGAAGGGGATATTATCTTTTCCTTGGGTGTAGATCTGCCAAACCTCGTCTCCATACCAAAAATCCTTCCAGCGCTCTTCTTCCCCTTGCGCGCGGAAATATTCCACCGTCGCGGAGAGATACCCCAAAACAGCTTCGGCCCAGACGTAAATCACCTTCCCCTCGGCACCGCGGAACGGAGCGGGGATACCCCAGGCGATATCGCGTGTGACAGCGCGGGGCCGCAGGCCCTCCTCGATCATCCGCTCCGTAAAGAGCTTAACGTTCCCCTGGAAATCCCGACTGCGCACATATGCGAGGAGCTTTGGACTGAGCTTTTGCAAATCTAAATACCAATGGCGCGTGGGCTTCCGAATCACTTCGGGGGAATTGCAGAAGGCACAGCGGGGGGAAAGCAACATCTCCGGCTCAAGAAGCGCTCCACAAGCATCGCATTGGTTGCCCTGTGCATAGGGGTAGGCACATTTCGGACACTTCCCCACGATGAATCTATCCGCTAAGAACCGCCCGCAAGACCGGCAGAAAGCCCGCTCTTCCTCTTGGGAGAAAATGTAGCCGTTTTGCTCCATCTCGCGAAAGAGGGCGGTCACCATCTCCTTGTGCACAGGGCTTTCGGTGGTCGTGTAGTTATCGATATCGACCTCAAACTCGCGCAGCACACGCACGATCTCGTCATGCACGCGGCTTGCGAGCTCCGCGGGGCTCAGGCCTTGGCGCTGGGCTTCGTATTCGATTTTCGTTCCGTGCGCATCAGTCCCGGAAACATGCAGGACCTCATAGCTAGCTAGCCGATAGAAGCGCGTAAACGCATCACCGGAAAGAAGGCAACCGATGAGGTTGCCCAAATGGGGGACACCGGACCCGTAGGGCCAGGCACTGCACACCAGTATTCTCTTGACATCCGGCCGCACTCCGCCCCTCCGATGGGGGCGATTATAGCGAACAGGGAACACTTGACTACGGTAAACTACGGGCTGTGCGACCGGCGACAATAGGCAAAGAATTGGTGGTACGTACTGCGAACCGTGTCGGACTTTTTGCAGATATCGCCAAACTTTTGTCCACTCAGGGCATCAATATCCTGGCTACCGCCGTCTTCGTCGTGGGTGAAGAAGCGGAGTTACACCTTGTTGTGGATGCCCACCATTACGCCTTGGAAAGCTTACGGGAGGCGGAGTTTCCCACGGAGGAACGGGATGTCGTTCTTGTGGAGCTTCCGAATCGTCCAGGGTTTCTCCGCCGCGTCACGGAGGCTTTGGCTCGCCAAGGTTTAGATATTCGGTATCTCTACGCCTCTGCGGCCGAAGATACCTCCCATACGCTTGTGGTGTTTTCCTGCACCCACAACGGCAAAGCTGTCCTTCTTCTGCGGGAGCGCTAAACCAAAGAAGATGTACAGTGGGGACAGCGCACAGCACCCACAGGGATTTGGGTTTTGCAATAGGGGCATTCCTTCGTCGTAGGAGCTCCTGCTTCCTTGGGTTTCCGTAGCCTTATAACCATCCGCACCAAAAGAAACATCACGAGGGCGATGACGAGGAAGTTCACGAAGTTATTGATGAACCGGCCGTAGTAAATGGCTGGGGCGCCGGCCTGGCGAGCGGCCTCCGCTGAGGGGTACTTCTCCGGCCCAAGGACCACAAATAGATTAGAGAAGTCCACGTTGCCCACGAGTTTGCCGATCGGCGGCATCACAACGTCGAAGATGAAGGAATTGACCACCGCGCCGAACGCCGCGCCCAGGACAAAGGCCACGGCGATCTCCACCAAATTTCCCCGCGAAATAAAGTCCCGAAAGTCCTGGAAAAACCGTTTCATGTTACCTCCTTTAAATTGCCATTGTAGAGGGGGAAGGAGCTTCCCGGCCAACGCTGCGCTACTATTCGCGGGTATGGTGGGGACATGGATAAACATGGGGACCGTGCTCCTTGGGGGGAGCCTAGGCTGGGCTTTGGGTGAGCGCTTCCCCGCGCGGGTGCGGGAGGCAGCAACCGCCGGCGTAGGACTCGCCACCCTCGTCCTCGGTGCCCAAATGGCCCTCAAGACCCAAAACGTCCTCATTCTCCTTCTCTCCGTCATTTTGGGTGGGGCTGTAGGCGAAGCCCTGAAAATTTCCGCCTTTTTGGAGTGGGGGAGCGCCCGCGTGGAAGTCCTCTTCCGCGGAAGGCCTGTTGCCCAAGGATTCCTCACCGCGAGCTTGCTTTTTTGTATCGGCCCGATGACCTTGGTCGGAGCCATCCAAGATGGTCTGTTCGGCGATTGGTCCATCCTGGGAGCCAAGGCCATTTTGGACGGGATCTCCGCCATGGCCCTCGCCGCCACCCTTGGCCCAGGTGTCCTCCTCTCCCTCCTCGTGATCCTGGTGTATCAGGGAGGGCTCACCCTCACCGCCCACTTCCTGGCCGCGCGGCTTTCGGGGTTTGAACCGACACACCCAATTGTGCTGGAGCTAACTGCAGCCGGGGGAGCAATCGTCCTCGCCATCGGCTTAGGCCTCCTGAAACTGCGCGACCTCAAACCGGCGAACTTCATACCAGCCCTGGTTTTTGCCCCACTTTTGGTGCTCGTTTTCCGCACCTTTGGGTTGTAGGACCTCTTTTTGAAGGCGTGGTATGGGCTTTGGCAGTAAGTGGTATGCGGAGCTCTTAGCTTCCATGTAAGTACGGGGAAAGCGGGGGAGCGAATTTAAGGCGGGCCGTCAAACCAACCCGGGTGGATACTCTTTCCCCTACACCATTCCCTTTGCTTTCTTAGGTTTTCTCAGGGCTGGCCTGTTCTTGGCCATGCGAAAGCCCCTCTACCACTCGCTCCAGGAAAAGCCCGCGGGAGCCCTTGACTAAAAGGAGAGCGGGCCCGGAGCCGAGGGCTTCGCGCACGGCGGAAACAAGCTTGTCGAGATCCTCTGGCTCGGCAAATCCTGGGCCTCCGAACGCGGAAAACGCGGCGCTCATGCGTGGTCCAAAGGCAAAAAGTAAATCCACACCCAATCGGCGAGCGGCCTCAGCCACGGCGCGATGGAAAAGGGCCTCTTCCGGGCCTAACTCCAGCATATCGCCAAGGAGAGCAGCGCGAACCCGCACGGGAAGCCGCAGGCGCACGAGGGTACGCAACGCAGCCTGCATCGAAACAGGATTGGCATTAAAGCAGTCATCGAGGATCCAGCCAAACGGGGCCGGGCGTAATTCCAAACGGTGTGGAAGGGGCGGGACTTCCGCCATGGCTTGAGCCGCGACTTTTCCGGGGATACCCAAACCCCACGCCAGGGCGAGAGCTCCGCAGGCGAGTACGGCTCGATGTGCGCCCAGGAGGCGAAGCTTCACGGGAACGCTTCCTGCTGGGGTTTCTGCCACGAACCTAATCCCTTGCGGATCGTCGTCCGCGATCTCCCGAGGAAAGAAATCTGCTTCCTGTGTGTGGCCAAAGCGGAGACAAAATCCATCACAGCGTTCCACACGGGCCCGCAGCTCCGGGAAATCCCACGCCAGGGCCAGCACCCCCTCCTCCGGCAAAAACTCCGCCAAGATCCACACAGCCTCCGCAGCTTTCTCCACTGTGCCCAAGAGGGCCAGGTGAGCCGGGCCAACGGCGGTGATCATCCCGGCCCACGGCTGTAAAAGCTCACACAGTTTGCGCAATTCCACAGGGTCGGACTCCGCGAGCTCGAACACCGCCACCTCTGTGTTGGCGGGCACGGAGAGGATGCTCAGGGGAACGCCGATCTCCGTGTTGTAGCTCTCTGGGGCGCGGTAAACCGCGTAAGCGGTGGAGAGGGCTGCGGCCAAGAGCTCTTTGGCCGTGGTCTTGCCGAAGGAGCCGGTCACACCTACAGCGATGAACTCCAAGGCCTCCCGTCGCCAACGGGCCAACTCCCACAGGGCCTTTTTGACGTCGGGGACAAGCAGAAGGTTATGGCCGACACCAGGGTCGCGGGAGACGAGGGCCCCCACTGCACCTCTCGCAAATGCTTGGCCTAAAAAATCGTGTCCATCGTGTTTTTGCCCGGAAAGAGCGACGAAAAGCTCACCGGGTTGAATGCGGCGGGAGTCGGCACATGCACCTCGTACCTGATACGGAGCTTTTGCGCGAAGGAGTTCGGCTTCCAGGATTTCTGCCGCCTCCCGCAGGTCCCACATCTCAGCCCCCAAGTGGCAGGATCAACGAAACCTCCCCGTAAACCACCGTCCCGGAGAATTTTTGAGCTACTGAGTCCACACCATATAGCCAAGCCTCGCCCATGATTTCCGAAATGGGGTCTACAGCGAAAAGCTCAACGGTCAGCGTATCGTAGGTAGGAATGCCCTCGATATAGTCTAAAACATCCTCGATGCTCTTTAGAAGAGGCGAAGGCTCCCCTTTCTCCCGCATGCGCGGCCCGCCATATGCGCGAAGTTCAACATACGGGGTGTTCAAATCCACGGGGATACGAATGGACCCTTCGAAAGTCTTGGTCTCACCACGCCAGTAGCGCACCTCCACCGTGAACTGGATCGTGTCACCTGGCCGGTAAGAAGAGCGATCTGTGACGAGATCCACAATTTCCAGGGCATTAAAACCTGGGTCCACTGTGGCTTCAAGTTTCACTGCCGTGAGCAAAGGATTGCGAAATTCATTGTAGGCGAGAACGTCTAGGACCAACGCCGCCTCCCAGGGAGCATAGATGGCGATGTCTGAGGTGGAGAGGAAAACATTTTCGCGGGAGAAGGGGCGTGGGAGGCCACGCCCGCTGATAGTGTATTTCACGCGCACTGTACCAGGGCCAATGCGATCCAATGCCCCATCCAAAGCCTCTACTCCGGCTACATAGAAGAGGAGAGGGGAAAGACGGGGCTCATCCACGAGCTGGGTGGTGAACTTCCCCTGAGCTTCGCCCGTCACGGTTATCTCTGTGGTGATGGGGAGCGGGCGGCGATCGGTGCGGCCCGCGATGCCAGCCCAGCGGTCCACAAACACCCCACCGCGCAGATCCGTGATCGTCCCAAACTTGTAGGACACATCCATCGCGGCCACCGTGTCCAACACCGCTGCTCCGGTGAGGAAATATTGGCAGGGCCCCGTGTAAAGGAAAGGATGGCCAAAGGCAAGGATGCTTTCGTCTTCGACCAACGTGATGGTGCCGAGGGCTCCCACCGTGAGGTCGCCGAGGCTCAGGGCCACCCCCACCGGAGCACCGGGCTGGAACTCCAGGGACTGCTGTCCGCTGCCGGCTGGCGCAGCCAAAATCCGCGTGAAACCTAGCTCAGAAAAGCCCGGAAGCTTGCCGCGCCAGTCCGGCACTAATTCCAAAAGCGGATGTGGCCAGCGAGTGAGGTCCACCCCCTCTTGAAGCAGCCGCAGTGTTCGCGCAGAAAGCCCGCTTGCTACCAATGGCACAGATATCGGCCAGGTCACAAGCGCGTCCGCGGGGACTTCCGCTGGCGGAGCATCGGCCAGAATAACCCGGGAGATCCCGAAAGCACGCAGGTTGCGATCCTCGGGCACCGGGATTTCTTCTTTCTTCACCTCTGTGAGGAGTTTGAGCATGGATTCGATGGGGGTAACCAATCCGAGGGGGCGCTCCCGGTCCAAAGCCCAGGTGGCGGCGCGCGAAAGAGCTCCCGCTAGTTTCTCCCCCAAATACACGGGACTCCCAGACATCCCCTGGGCGATGCCGCCGGAGCGCGCCACCGCGTCGCCATAAACCCGCACCACGATGAAATCATTGCGCTCACCCGGCTCATCCAGCACATCCACCACTTCCACTTCGAAGCGGGAGATCTCCGCACCACGAACGACAGTGAGGCCATACCCGGTCATGCCCGGCTTGATTTCCTTAAGGGAAATGGTCTCTGTTCCCCAAGCCCAAAAAGCTAGGATCACAAGGGCTATCACGATCATCTTGCGCATTCTGCCTCCTTGGCTATGGCCACGGCTTTGGCCGCGCCCTCTTCCATCGTGCGCACCGGGATGAACCCCGCTGAGGCCAAAATCCTTCGCCCTTCTTCCTCATTTGTCCCGACCAACCTTATTACCACCGGGATTTCCCTGTTTTGCAAGGCCTCAAGGACCCCACGCGCGACCTCGTCACACCTGGTTATCCCGCCGAAGACGTTCACAAAGAGCACTTTGGCCCGCCCATCGCGGAGGATGAGGTCGATCCCGGTTTTCACCCGTTCAGCGCGGGCGCCACCTCCGATGTCCAGGAAATTCGCGGGCCGGCCTCCGGCCTGGGCCACCAAATCCAGCGTGGCCATCACTAGCCCCGCCCCATTCCCGAGGATGCCGATGTTCCCATCCAGGCGGACGTAGCTCATCCCCGCTTTCCGCGCGGCCGCCTCTAAGGGGTCCGCAACCTCTTCCCCAAGCTCGGCGAATTGGGGGCCTGGGGAATGGTCATCATCAACGATGATTTTGGCATCGAGGGCGACAAATCTCCCATCGAGTTCCGCAAGGGGATTGATTTCTACAAGGTGAGCTTCGTAAGCGACGAATACTGACCAAAGCTTCTTAGCCACGTCGAGGAGAGTGGGTTGCAAACCCTTGGGGGCGAGAGCGAACAATTTGCGCAGGCGGAAAGAAGCGGGCCCTTCAAGAGGGGGGATGTGCACCCTACTCACAAGTTCCGGGTTTTGTCGAGCAACCTCTTCGATCTCCACACCGCCCTGCGGGGAGTAAAGGAAAAGGGGCATGCGCGCCGAACGGTCGAGGAGGATCCCCAGATAATGTTCGGCGCGGGGTTCCATGGCCTCCACCACGAGGAGTTTTTCCACACGGATCCCCTTTATGGTGCTGCCCAAAAGAGCGCGGGCCACTTCCTCCGCCTCCTTTGGCGTTTTCGCTAGACGAATCCCCCCGGCTTTCCCCCGCCCGCCCACCGGGACTTGGGCTTTCACCACCACCGGGCGTCCAAGCCGTGCGGCAATCCGTTCGACCTCCTTCGGATGCGCCGCTACTTCCCCATCCGGAACGGGGATCCCCGCTTTTGCCAAAACCTCTCGCCCCTGCCACTCCAAAAGTCGCAACCTTCCCCCTTTCCCAGGCAAGGTTACCCCCGTAACCTCAGCCAAACCAGGGGCACGGGGAACGTGCTTTGGGGACAAACGCCGATGGCTTGCAGATTTTCTTCGCATCGGTTAAGATTATCTTCCCATGAACGAGATCCGTGTACATGACTACGACGTAGACAAGATAAAAGTCCTGGCGGACATGGAGGCCGTGCGCCAGCGGCCCGGGATGTACATCGGCTCCACCGGCCCCGACGGCCTCCTCCAGATGATCTATGAGGTCGTGGACAATGCCGTGGACGAGGCCCTGGCCGGCTTCTGCACCGAAATCGACGTGATCATCCACGAGGACAAGCGCGTCACCGTGCGCGACAACGGCCGTGGAATCCCGGTGGGGATCCATCCCGAAGCCGGGATCAACACCGTCGAGCTTGTCCTCACCACCCTGCATGCCGGAGGCAAGTTCGGGGAAGGCGGATACAAGGTTTCCGGTGGGCTCCACGGGGTAGGGGTGTCCGCGGTGAACGCGCTTTCTGAACACCTCGTGGTGGAGGTGCGCTGGAAGGACGGAAAAATCTATCGCCAGGAGTTCTCCCGCGGCAAGAAAATCACGGAACTCACGGTGGTGGGGGAAACGACGGAAACGGGTACAACCGTGACCTTCCTTCCTGACCGCGAGATCTTCGGAGACATCACGTATAACTTTTCCAAGCTCGCGCACCGTCTACAAGAGCTGGCCTACCTTGTCGCTGGTCTCACCATCAGACTCGATAACCGCCTTTCTGGGGTAAAGCGCACCTTCCACGCCAAAGGTGGGATTTCTGCCTTCGTCAAAGAATTGGCGGTAGGGAAAGAACCATTGCATCCTGAACCCATCTACCTCGTGGAGGATCGTGGGGATATGGTCTTGGAAGTGGCCATGCTTTTCACCGACGCTGTGGAGGAGGAGGTTTTCACCTTTGCAAATTGCATCAATACCCGTGAAGGTGGCACGCACCTCACGGGTTTCCGCTCGGCCCTCACCAAAGTGGTGAATGACTATGCGCGGGAAAAACGCCTTCTGCGTCAAGACGAGGAGGCCATCCCCGGTGAGGCCATCCGGGAGGGGCTGGTGGCCATCATCGCCGTAAAGCTCACCCGCCCGGAATTCGAAGGCCAAACCAAGGCCAAGCTGGGCAATCCTGAAGTCCGCACATTCGTGGAAGAAGTGGTGCGGGACCAACTTTCCGCCTATTTCAACAAGAACCCGGCTGTGGCTCGAGCCGTTATCGAAAACGCTCTCACCGCGCACCGCGCAAGGCTCGCAGCCGCCAGAGCCAGGAAGTTGGTGAGGCGCAAAGGGGCTTTGTTCGCCGGAGGTCTTCCGGGGAAACTCGCGGACTGCACAAGCGAAGACCCCACTAAGGCCGAGCTTTTCATCGTTGAGGGTGATTCCGCTGGAGGGTCAGCCAAACAGGGACGGGACCGCTCTTTTCAAGCTGTTCTTCCCCTGCGGGGGAAGGTGTTAAACGTCGAGAAAGCACACCTTCGCAAGCTTTTGGAGAATGAGGAACTGCGGGCCATCATCACTGCCTTGGGCACGGGGATCCGCGAGGAGTTCGACATCTCAAAACTCCGTTACCATAAGATCATCATCATGGCTGATGCCGATGTAGATGGTGCCCACATCCGTACTTTGCTTCTCACCTTCTTTTTCCGGAATTTCCGGCCCCTCATCGAAAACGGGCACCTCTACATCGCTAAGGCGCCGCTTTACCTCGTGCAGAAAGGTACAATCCGAAAATACCTGTACTCCGAAGAAGAACTGCAAAGCTTCCTTTCCCAGGAAGATGGGCAGTGGACAGTGCGACGGTTCAAGGGGTTGGGGGAGATGAACCCCGCGGAGCTGTGGGAGACCACGATGAACCCGGCCACCCGCATCCTCCGCAAGGTCACCATCCGCGACGCGCTTGAGGCTGACGAGATCTTCACCACCCTCATGGGCCATGATGTGGCCCGCCGGCGCGACTTCATCCGGGAGAACGCCCACCGCGTCTTCTCCCTGGATATCTAGCGAAACGCCTCAGAAATAGGGGTTAGCTGAGAGACCACCTCAACGGGGCAATTCTGCACCTAGTCGAAGGCATATTTGGCCGGTATCCTTCCAGAGGTGATGAGGATGAAGAAACTTTGGATGTGCGTGCTACTTGCTTTCGTTGGCTTTGGGCTCACTGCTTGTTTTCAAAACGCGGAAGATCTTCAACCCGTGATAGAGACGAACCCAAATCCACCGCGTGGTTCCTACCCGCTCTCCGTGACCTTCAGCGGTGAGAAGTCCCGGGGGGCCATTGACCAATGGATCTGGACCATTTTCGAAGAACAGGGGGGAACAATTGTTCTCTCTGGACCGGTGGTAACATATACCTTCCGGGAGCGAGGTAAATATCGTGTGTACTTGGAAGTGCGCGCTGGCGAGCGGTTCAGACAGACGTACATCGACGTGGATGTGCGTTCCCTTCCGCCTGTGGCCGTAATGACCGCCACGCCTTTCCCTGAGGTAGAGGTGGGAAAAACTGTCTCTTTTGATGCCACTAGCTCCTATGACCCTGACGGCCAAGTCCAAAACTATGTTTGGAACTTTGGGGACGGGTTTTGGGAGGAAACACAAGACCCTCACGTCTCTCACAAATATAGCGTACCTGGCGAGTATTGGGTCCAGCTAGTAGTGGAGGATGATTACGGAGACCGCTCCACCCCACAAATGCTGCGGATCATCGTGGTCCCCAAAGGGTGTGGAAGCTGTGGTTGAGATTTGTGTCCCCGACATCATCAGCACGCTGCGGGATTTGGTATATCAGATCCCACCTGGACGAGTGAGCACATATCGTGCCTTGGCGGAAGCGCTAGGTGATCCGGAGTCCGTGAGGTTCGTGAGCGCCTTTTTGGCTAGCGAGGAGGCGCGCACTTGGCCAGTACATCGGGTGGTACACAGTTCCGGAGCGGTGGGGCGATCCTTTGGCGAGGACGCTATCCGGGCCGCCGCGAGGCTGCGCGCGGAAGGCGTAAGGATCGTGGGAGATCGTGTTGATCCTCTCGCGCGCTTCTTCTTCGCCGACTTTCGCACTGATCGGCCCCTCGCCCGCCTCCAAGAAGAACAACGGGCCATCGCCAAGAACGCCCTGATCTCTCCTCTCCCGAAATGCAACAGGATCGGCGCGGTGGACGTAGCCTACTGCGGTGCCGAAGCAATCGCAGCTTACGTTTTCGCTAACAGCAAAGGCGAGCCAATGGAGTTCCTCCTTGCACGGGTTGTCACGCGCTTTCCCTACATCCGCACTTACCTTTCTTACCGGGAACTCCCCGCTTACTTGGCGGTGCTTAGGGAAGCCAAAGAAAAGGGCCTTTGGCCGGACGTGCTTCTCGTGGACGGAAGCGGTATTTTGCATCCCCGGCGCGCTGGCATCGCCACACATCTTGGTGTGCTTGTGGATTTGCCTACAGTGGGAGTGGCAAAGGGACACCTCTGCGGGGATGTAAACACCGAGGGTATGGTGATTGGGGAGTGGCGGCCAGTCCTCCTCGACGGAGAAGTGGTGGCTGGTGCTATTCGCAGCGCGCGAAACCGCACGCTTTTCGTATCCCCTGGCCACCGCGCAGATGTGCAATCCTCCGTGGATTTGGTCCTTGATCTTCTGCGCGGTGAGGAGCTCCCTTCACCCCTTCATTTTGCCCACTCGATCGCCACAGAATCAGCACGGGCATGATCGTGCGTTGCCCGGTGTGTGGGGAAAAACGGCTTCTTTCCCAGGCTATCGGGGTTTGTGGGCGTTGTCTACGGGAAGACCCCGCGGCCGCAAAACCTTTCGTGGAGGCGGCGCGCCGCCGTTCCCGCAGAATCTTTGGCCTCCCAGAAACGCCCCCACAAGACCCTCAAGGCCTTCCTTGCACCCTTTGTGTGCATGGTTGCCGAATACCCGAAAACGGCACGGGCTTCTGTGGCCTCCCCCCTCGTTCTCGGGAAAGCGCGCGCCTCAGCTGGTACTACGACCCGCTTCCGACCAATTGTGTGGCAAGTTTTGTCTGTCCCGGTGGCACAGGGGCGGGTTATCCCCGCTTTGCCCGCAAGCCGGGCCCAGAATACGGTTACCAAAATCTCGCCGTATTCTATGAGGCCTGTAGCTTCGATTGCCTATATTGCCAGAATTGGCACTACCGGGTAGATGGCCCTCGGCGGGAACCTAGTGGGCCAGAGACGCTTGTGGAAGCCGTAAAACCCAGCGTTTCTTGTATTTGCTTTTTCGGTGGTGACCCCACTCCCCAGCTACCCCACGCTCTTTCCGCCGCTGAAGGCGCTCTTCGCCGCTATCCTGGCCAAATCCTGCGGATCTGCTTTGAGACGAACGGCAGCATGAACTCCAACCTTCTGGAGCGGGCATTGGAGCTTTCCCTTCGTACCGGTGGGGTAATAAAATTTGATCTCAAAGCTTGGACACCAAGCGTGCACTATGCCCTCACGGGAGCCGAAAATTCTCGGACTTTGGCGAACTTCCTGCGCGTCGCCCAGGAATTTCGTGCGCGGCCAGAGGTCCCCCTCCTTGTGGCCAGTGTCCTCCTCGTTCCTGGTTACGTAGATGCGGAAGAGGTACAAGGCATTGCCAATTTCATCGCCAACGTCAACCCAGCAATACCGTTGAGCTTACTCGCCTTTTATCCCAATTGCCTGATGGACGACCTCCCATGTACATCCTGGGCACACATGGGGAGGTGTATTTTGGTGGCGAAAGAAGCCGGGCTAAAAAACGTTCACATCGGCAACCGCCATCTCCTTTGGCGTGGAGATTACGAGGAGGGGGCATGTGGGTGATCGGAGTGACCGGACCCGCGGGTTCCGGAAAATCCACGGTGTGCCGAATTCTTGCGCGGCAGCCAGGGTTTGTCCACATCGATTGTGACCGCTTGGGCTGGGAAACTTACCAGCCAAATGGCCCAGCCTACGCGCACCTCCTCGCACGCTTCGGGAACGAGATCCTTGCCGAAGATGGGAGCATCGACAAAAAGAAGTTAAGCAAACTCGTGTTCTCTGATCCCAAGGCCAAGGCGGATTTGGAAGCCCTCGTGCATCCCCACATCATGGCCGCCGTAAAGGAGGCGCTTTCCCGCGAGCGCGGAAGAGGGGGAAAGGTAGCACTGGTAGAAGGTGCTCTTCTCTTGGTCTCCCCTCATGTTGACCGCGATCTTTTTGATCTCTTTGTGTGGCTTTCTGTCCCGCAGGAGGAGAGGCGTGCCCGTCTACGCGCGGCCGGAGTAGATGAAGAAACCATTGAGCACCGATTTTTAGCCCAAGCCAATCTCACCCCGCCGAACTTACCAAATGTCCTGGTGATCGACGGCTGCGGGTCCGCGGCGGAGGTCGCGTGCCGCGTTCTCCATGCCATCCGCACCTATTTGCGCACCGTCCCCACTAACTCTTGAACGGTGGCTAGATCAGAAAAAGCCTCGCGCCGATCGGCCAAATACTGGTAGCGCTCGTGTCCTTTGCCAGCGACCACGACAAAGTCCCCTGGGCCAGCGTAGTTCAGAGCCCATCGTATAGCCAAAGCCCGCTCCAAAATGACGGCCCACGTTCCCCCCACCTCTGCCACGCCGGCGGCGATCTCTGCAGCGATGGCCCGCGGGTCCTCCGATTTGGGGTTATCGGAGGTGATCACCACGAGGTCGGCGAGTCTTCCGGCTATTGCTCCCATGATCCGACGCTTCCCTTGGTCAGACTCGCCTGGGCAGCCGAAAACCGCAATGAGTCTGCGCGCCCACGGCCGGCAGGCCGCAAGCGCGCACCGCAAAGCCTCGGGATTGTGAGCGAAATCCACAACCACGGTTGCTCCCGAAGAACTCTGGAATTGGGCAAAGCGTCCCAGAGGAAGCTGAGCGTCCGCGAGTCGCTCCAAGAGGTCAGCGAGAGGAAACCCCAAACTAAGCCCCACCGTTATTGCCGCGAGAGCGTTTTCCACATTGTGGATGCCAGGGCAGGGAAGGAAGGCCTCTGCGTGGCCATATCGTCCCGTGATCCTGAAGCTCATCCCCCCTTTCCCCCGGCGAATGGCCGTGGCTTGAACATCGCCCTTTTCAATCCCGTAGGTTATTAGGCGGGCATGAGGGGCGGCAGCGGCAACTGCTGAAACTGGCGCACGCGTACAAACCACAGCTGGAGCACCAAAACGAAGCAATTGGAAAAGACGAAGCTTCGCGGAGAGGTAAGCCTCCATAGTCCCATGGAAATCCAGGTGATCCCGAGAAAAGCTAGTGAACACGGCGCACGCAAGGTGCACGCCGTCCACACGCCTTTGGGCAAGGCCGATCGAGGAGGCTTCAAAGGCGAAGAATCTCTTTCCGGCAGCGAAAGCTTCGGCCGCAATCCTTTGCAGATCTGGAGCCTCTGGCGTGGTGACACAGGAGAGGTTCTCCTCCTCCACGCGCACCGTGGTCAGAGCCTCGCAGTGGGGTAAAAGCTGGCCAAGGAGGTGGACGACGGTTGTTTTCCCGTTTGTTCCAGTCACACCGATTGTCGTCAATTTTTTCGTTGGATGTCCATAAAAAGCGCAGGCCGCTTGGGCTAAGGCAGCGCGCGCATTTTCTACCCGCACATATGGGACAGCGAGACCGGAGATGGGCTGCTCGCCAACCACGGCCACCGCTCCCTTGGCGAGGGCCGCGGAAATGAACGCATGCCCATCGAACTTCCCCCCCGGTATGGCAAAGAAAACATCGCCTGGCTTGACCTTTCGGGAGTCCCAGGCCAAGCCGGTCACCAAAACGTTCGGAAGGCCTTCGCACGCAAGAAGTTCATTGAGCCGAGGCACAAAAGATTATTGCTCTAGCTTGCAAGAAAAGGGCGGACAACCGCGATTTTAGAAGGTTCAGTTTGGCCTAAGTGTACTTGTCCGCAACCACTGAGGCTGCGTAGGCCTCAGGCTTGGTGCGCACAAAGAACCCACTGCCGCGGATGGCTCCCACCACTTCCTCCACAAGCTCGCGGGTACGGCCCCCGCGGCCGATGTCCACATGGATCTCCAGACGGCAGTCAAAAATGCCACGCTGTTTAAATGCCTGGATCAAGGCCTGGGCTGTTTCATAGGAAAGCCAAGCTTCCCGCCAAATGCGGTCGCGCAAAGTCTTCGGTTTGCGCTCTACCACGCGCCGCCAGAAGTACCGACCACCTTTGCCCACCCGATGCACTACGATGGCAGTCACGTACTCCGCCTCGCCGTAGTAGGTCTGAGAATCTGTCCCCACAACGATAGAGTAGACATCATCCGGACTAGCTTCCATCATCGCAATGATCTCATTTACAACTTCGGGGAAACTCAGGCGACCCAAAGTAGGACTGTAATAATTAGCACTTTTTCCATCCATGGCCAGGGAAATTTTAGGGATAAAGACAAAAAGTGCAACGTAGCGAGTAACAGGTCCGGCACAGCCAATGGTACCCCAGGTTCTTGCTTCCCCAAAGGATTTGAAGAAAACTCACCGCTTTTCCAGCGGCTTCTGCGTACTGTGAGCAGTCAAAAAGACGCCACCAAGGACCACTGGGAAACGCGTTTTAGTCAAGGCAACTTTTACAGTGCAGGGAGGGCGAAGGTGAAGCGGGCACCGTTTCGGTTCTCCGCCCAGATGCGGCCATCGTGAGCCTGGACGAGTTCCTTAGCGATGGCCAAACCCAAACCTGTTCCCCCTTCCGATCGAGATTTGTCCACCTTGTAGAAGCGCTCAAAGATGTGGGGCAAGTCTTCCTCGGGAATCCCGGGCCCCTGATCTTGCACACTAACCCAGACCTCGTTCCCCACCTTTTGCGCTGCGACGGTGATCACCGAGCCCGGGGGGGAGTAACGCAAGGCGTTGGAAAGGAGGTTCCCCAAGACTTGACGAATCCTGCGGGGGTCTGCAAACACCCAAAGTTCAGGATCGCGCTGCAGCGCCACTTCCACACCTTCCTCCTTGGCCACAGGCCGCACCGCCTCCACCACCCCCGCCACAAGCTCGCCCAGCTCCACCCGCTCTTTCTCCAGGGGAAGATGCCCGGTGTCTGCCAGGGTCAGGGTGCGCAGGTCCTCCACCAGTTCCCCAAGGTGCAACGTTTCTTCGTACACAGGGACGAGGGATTCAGGGGTGAGAGGAAAAGCGCCGTCTAAAATAGCCTCGAGGTTCCCGCGGATCACGGAAAGGGGGGTCCGGAGCTCATGGGCCACGTCCGCCAGGAACTGCTTGCGCACAGCCTCGGAGTTCTGGAGGGCCTCAGCCATGCGGTTGAACGCGTGGGCCAGTCGGCCGATTTCATCGCGGGTACGGAGGACCACCCGATGAGCCAAATCTCCTTTGGCAATGCGCTCGGTCGCGTGGATCAAGCGTTGCAGGGGAAGCGAAAGTTGGGTGGCAAGGAGTGTGCCCAAGAGGAGGGCCACAGCGAAGGCCACGGCCCCACCCACTAAGGCGGCTCGCCGCACCGAGGCCAAGAAGTCCTGCTCCAGCGGGGTCAAAATCGCAGGATCGATGGGCACTAAAGTGCCAACCTGCCTTCCTCCCGCGAATACGGGGATCCCATAGCGCCGTGCCCGCTCGCGGAGCTCGGGATCGTCCTCCGTGCAGCGACCCAAGAGACTTTGCTCCGCACAGCCCACCACGTTCCCCTCCCGATCAAGGAGAAGGTATTGGGCCATGAACCCGCTCACGGAGACGACCCGCCCCTGGCGGAGGAGGAACACGTCCACGCGGGTGCGGAAAAGCTGATCCACGCCGGCCCAGGTGCCACGAGCCTCCCAAAACTGGCCAAGGAGGCGAGCCAGTTGCTGCCCAGCGGCCTCCCGCTCTTGCAACCGGTAAGCCGCGAACCGTTCACCCAAGGCCTTGGCCGTAAGGAGGTAGGTTCCCACCGCGGCCAGGATGGCCACCAGGGTCAGTGCCCCAACAAGCTTCCAGCGGAAGGACATCACCCTCCTCCTGGATTGAATTTGTAGCCCACCCCATGTACGGTGAGAATGTATACAGGATTTTCCGGATCGGGCTCGATCTTCCTTCGCAAGTTTTTGATGTGGGAATCCACGGTCCGGGGAATAGTGGCGTAGGTTCTGTCCCGCAGGGCTTGGAGAAGCTCCCGCCGGGTGAACACTCGTCCGGGATGGCGGGCTAGCACGGTGAGGATGTCGAATTCCGTAGGAGTAAGGTCCAGGGATTTGCCGGCAAAGCTCGCCTCCCGGGCTGCCAAGTTCAACATGAGGGGACCGGCGTGAATGACCTCCGCGGGAACGCTGCCCTCGACCCGCCGTAACACCGCGCGTACGCGTGCCGCAAGCTCCCGGAGGCTGAACGGCTTCACTACGTAGTCATCGGCTCCCATTTCCAACCCGGCTACACGGTCGGCTTCCTCCGCCCGCGCCGTGAGCATGATGATGGGCACCACGGACTCCCGCCGGATTCTTTGGGCGATCTCCAAGCCACTCATCCCAGGAAGCATGATGTCCAAGATCACTAAATCTGGCTTGAGGCTCTGAAACTTATGCCAACCGGACTCCCCGTCGAAGGCCACCTCCACTTGGTAGCCCTCGCGCAGGAGATACGCCTGGACCATCCGCGCGATCTCTCGCTCGTCCTCCACCACCAAGATTGTGCGCATCTCCATAGAAGCGTACCCCTGAAACAGGGCAGGGGCCAAGCGCCCCTGCCCAAAGGGAAGCGGGCCCTTGTTCCGCCTTCCAGGAGAAATCTTGCAGCGTGGGTGTCGAAAACATCTGCAAGGTTTGTGGAAATTCTGTGGACGTTGGCTACGATCAAGGGCTATGCGTAGGAAACTAGATGGGCTTCTTTTCCCACGCTCCGTGGCGGTGGTAGGGGCCTCGGCCACTCCAGGCAAAGTCGGGCACGCCTTGTTCACCAATGTCCTTTCTTTCCCCGGGCCTGTTTACGCGGTGAACCCCAAATATCGGGAGCTTCTTGGTCGACCTTGTGTGCCCTCCATCTCTGAGCTCCCTGAACCTGTGGACCTCGCGGTGATCGTGATCCCCGCAGAGGCGGTCACCGACGCCCTGCGCCAATGTGGAGAAAAAGGGATCAAAAACGTGGTCGTCATTAGCGCGGGGTTCAAGGAGTGCGGGGTAGAAGGGGCTAAACGTGAACAGGAATTGGTGCGGGTGGCCGAAGAATATGACCTTAACGTGCTTGGACCAAACGTGTTGGGCCTCATCTCCACCAAAGTTGGGCTAAACGCGACCTTCGCCCCACGGGGTGCTCTTCCTGGCCAAATTGCGTTTTTATCCCAGTCAGGTGCGTTCTGCACCTCCGTTTTGGACTGGGCCTGGAAGGAGAAGCTCGGCTTTTCCCACTTCGTCTCCCTTGGGAATAAAGCTGTTCTCAACGAGTGCGACTTCCTTTTGGCCTTCGCTGAGGATCCGGAGACCAGGGTCATCGTGGCTTACCTTGAGGGCATTCAGGATGGGCCGAGGTTCATGGCGATCGCGCGCGAGGTCACGCGGGAGAAACCCATCGTGGTGCTTAAAGCTGGTCGGGCCGAGGCCGGTGCGCGTGCTGTCTCCTCCCACACCGGGACCATGGCCGGCTCCGACCACGCCTATGATGCGGCCTTCCGGCAATGTGGGGTCATCCGCGCCCGCACCGTGGAAGAACTTTTTGATTTTGCATACGTCCTCTCCCGCCAACCCCTTCCCAAGGGCCGAAGGATCGGGATCGTGACCAATGCCGGGGGAGCGGGCGTGATGGCCGCAGACGCCGCGGAATGGGAAGGCCTCACCGTGGCCCGCCTGCGCGACGAGACCCTTCAAGCCCTGGCCCAAAAAGTTCCTGAGGAAGCGGCTATCTACAACCCCGTGGATGTGGTGGGCCACGCTACACTCGAGCAATACCAGGCCGCGTTGGAGCTGGTGCTAGCTGACCCTGGCGTGGATCTCGGCGTGGCCCTCTCTGCCCCCCATCCCATCCTCCGCTTCGTGGACTTGGCGCGGGTCGCAAGCCAGGCCCAACAACGCTCAGGAAAACCCGTGGCTGTGAGTTTCATGGCGGGGGAACTCGGGGAAGAGGCCGAGGAGATCCTGCGGCGCGCAGGTATCCCGTCCTTCTTCGACCCCGCGCGGGCTGTGCGCGCCCTAGCTACATTGGCTAAGTATGCTGAGATCCGCCAACGCCCAGTATTCAACCTCCAAGAGCTGCCAGGCAAAAGGGAAAGGGTGCAAAAAATCTTGGCTGAGGCACGCCACAAAGGTCGGGTCAGACTTGGCTTGGAAGCCGCGGATCTCCTCGCCTCTTATGGTATCCCGTTTGCCCGTGGTGGTGTGGCTAAAACTGCGGAGGAAGCCAAACGCATTGCCCAAGAGATCAATGGTCCGGTGGCTGTGAAAATACTTTCGCCAGAGTTGACACACAAAACGGAGGTGGGAGGGGTGCGCCTTGGCGTCCCGCCGGAAGAGGTGGACCGGGTGGCTTGGGAGCTTCTCACCAATGTCAAGGGTCGTTTCCCAGAGGCGATCATCGACGGGGTGTACGTGCAGGAAATGCTTCCTCCTGGTCGGGAAGTGATTTTGGGCATGGTGCGGGATCCCACGTTTGGGCCGCTCCTCATGTTTGGGCTTGGCGGCATTTATGTGGAGGTTCTACGCGACGTGGCCTTCGCCGTGGCACCGCTTTCCCGCGCGGAGGCTGAGGAGCTTGTGGAACTAATCCGGGGAAAGAAGCTCCTCTACGGGGCAAGGGGCCAACCACCTGTGTACGTTTCCGGTCTGGTAGACCTCATAGTCAGGGTAGGACAGTTCGCCGTGGAAAACCCCGACATTTTGGAATTGGATTTGAACCCAATCCTTTGTTATCCGGAGCGGGTGGTGGCGGTGGACGTGCGGCTTACGGTGGCAGAGGAGGGCACATGAAGAGGATGTACGTGGCGGGGGTAGAGGAGAAGGCGGGAAAGACGGTGGTGATCCTAGGGCTTGCGCAAGTGCTACGTTCCCGCGGCTTTTGTGTGGCTTACCGCAAGCCAGTGGGGCTGGCGCGGACTTATCGCTATGGGCGGCCCGCGGACCCTGACGGAGAAGCGTGGGCTCAGGCATTGGGTGTAAAGGAAGGGGAGGAATTGATCGGGGTCCTCTCTGGGGAGGCCCCACGGGCCTGGCGACCACCCTTTGACGCTTGGGAGCGGATCAAGGCCGTCAGCGAAGTTGCCGCAGATTTCCTGTTCTTAGAGGGGCGGGAGTGGCTTGGCCGCGGACTTCTCTCCGGCCTTTGCGATCCAGCTTTGGCCAGAAAATTTTCCGCGCCCATCCTTCTCGTGGCCAAATATCGCGGCGAGCCCACGGTGGATGCAATTCTTGCTGCCGCGCGGATCATCGGAAACGAAGCACGCCTTTTGGGGGTAATCCTCAACGAGGTCTCCCCGGAAGCCGAGCTTTCCGAAGTCCAGGCTTTCGCTGCCCCATTTTTGGAGGAAAAGGGGATTCCCGTGCTTGGGATTCTTCCCTTCGAGCGCCGGCTACAAGCGGTGCGCATCCATGAGGTCCTGGAGGCCATGGGAGCAGAGGTGGTGGTGGAAGGCGATCTAAGAACAGAGGTAGATCGAATCCTTGTTGGCGCGATGGGAGCAGAGACCGCCCTTCAACACCTCCGTCGCATCCCTGGACAACTGGTGGTGATCACCGCCGGGGATCGCACGGACATCCAAGCGGCAGCCATTTCTTTCCCACGCGTGCGTGCGGTGATCCTCTCCGGCGGCATTAGGCCGGAGCGGGCCATCGCTGCGCTGGCAGCCGAGCAGCGAAAAACCTTGGCTGTGGCCCCTCAAGATACCTTCACGGTGGCGGAAACCGCGGATCGCCTCCTCGGCCAAACCCTGTCCACTGACCCGGAACGGCTGGCCTTCCTGGCCCGCATAACCGCGGAAAACGTCGATTTGGATAGAATGCTAGAACTTTTAGGGTAAAGCTCGAACGGAAAAAGAGATCTCCGCGGCGAGGGAATGGGCCACAGAACAGTAACGTTCCTGGGAGAGTTCCGCCGCGCGACGGAGATTTTCCTCAGGGACACCCTCCGCTACGTACGTTAGGTGTACACGCTTCACGGCTTTGGGGTGTTGTTCGTTTCTTTCCGCAGAAATTTCGATCCAAAAACGGCGTGGAGGCGTGCGCATTTTTTGCAGAATGGAAACAACATCCATTCCCGTGCATCCACCGAGGGCCAAGAGGAGGAGCTCGGTGGGACGCGGGGCGGAATCCTCTCCACCGGCTTCCCTCGACCCATCCATGAGGACAGCATGTCCCGAATGGGGGTAGCCTACAAACCGCAGCCCTTCATGCCAGATGACCTTTGCTTCCATGCTCCCTCCTTTTGCCAAACTTCCATAATTTTGGAAAAGTTGACACCGTGGCGGAAACTAAGTATGCTCGAAGTATGCGTGAGACAGTGGAAAGATGGGCTAAGGTTTTTGCGGCATTAGGCAACCCGGAGCGCTTGGCCGTGGTTGCTCACCTCCTAGCTAGGGGCGGCAGGAATTGCCAAGAGCTCGCTACCACTCTCCGCCTCTCTACTCCAGCTCTTTCTTACCATCTACGCGTTCTTGAAGAAGCTGGGGTAATTGTGCGGGAAAAGAGGGGGCGGCGCCGCTGCCTGCGCATAAGCCCGGAGTTGGCCAAGGTCCTGCGTCCAAAGGTCCTCACGGAACTGAAGAAGGAGGGAAAATGATGCCAAAGGAGCACGAGGTGATCGTGTACACCACCCCTACCTGTCCGTGGTGCCAGATGGTCAAGCGGTACCTTCAGACACGGGGTATCTCTTACACCGAGATCGATGTCTCTGCGGACTACAACGCGGCGATGGAGATGGTGCGTAAGTCTGGACAGACAGGGGTTCCGGTGGTGGAGATCGACGGGGAGATCGTGGTCGGTTTTGATCGGGAGCGGATCGACCAGCTTTTGGGGCTAGCCTAAAAAGGAGGGTGGGGCCGTGCGGCCCCGCTTTTTTCTTGGTGGAGATGAGCGGATTTGAACCGCCGACCTCCGCGTTGCGAACGCGGCGCTCTCCCAGCTGAGCTACATCCCCTTTGGCGGAGCAGGGAATCGAACCCTGAACCTCGCGGTTATGGGCCGCGCGCTCTCGCCAATTGAGCTACTCCGCCTGGTTGCGGGGGTGGGATTCGAACCCACGACCTCCGGGTTATGAGCCCGGCGAGCTTCCGGACTGCTCCACCCCGCTTGTGCCGGGGGCGGGACTCGAACCCGCACGAGCAAGGGTTTGCTCAAGGGATTTTAAGTCCCCTGCGTCTACCGGATTCCGCCACCCCGGCAAAACTTTGGAGCGGGAAACGGGATTCGAACCCGCGACCTCCACCTCGGCAAGGTGGCGCTCTACCAGCTGAGCTATTCCCGCTTCGCCCTCGGATTATACGGGCCGCTGCCCGTAAGATCACCTAAGTGGTGCGAAGGGCGGGACTCGAACCCGCACGCCTCATCGGCACTGGCTCCTAAGGCCAGCGCGTCTGCCTGTTCCGCCACCTTCGCCCTCTTCTTTTTAGCCTCTTCCTTCCCCGCTATCAACCCCCTCGGGGTAGAGCCCCAAAAGCCCCGTGGGCTCCGGTCGCCGCACGAGTTTAATTCCGGGAAGGCCAAGGACCACAACCTCCGCGGTGTTGTGCACCACGGCCCCAAGGAGATGCCCACCCCGTGCCTCCCCACCTTTCTTTCCCAAAACCACATGCAGATGCACTACTGGCCCTTCCGGACCTTCTCCCACGTTCCCCTGCAGCGAGAGAAGCTCCACCGGCTCGCCGATCCTCGCTTCCAAGTATTGCCCGGCCTCCCAATATCCCAGCCGCACCTCCCGGAGCATCCCCACCCCGCACACCACGGCGGCGGGGGTGGTCACCCCGCAAAGGGCATGCGGAAGCTCTTCCCCGTCCTGAAGACGAACCACATGAACCTCCCCCGCTTTTGCGAATATCACGCACCCCTCCTTTCCACCCCTAGCAGCACGAGGTCAGCCACGTTCGTCCCGGTTGGCCCAAGGAGGAGAAGGTCACCGGAGACGGAAAGGGCTGTGTAGGAATCGTTTGCCGAAAGTGCCCGATGGGGATCGATTCCCGCCGCTTTGATGCGGCCAGCCGTCCCTCCGTCCACTATCCCTCCGGCCGCGTCCGTACAGCCATCCTGCCCATCTGTTGCCAGAGCCAACAGCGCCACACCCGCCAGCCCTTCCACGGCCAAAGCAAAAGCCAAAGCCAATTCTTGATTGCGTCCCCCTTTGCCGGCGCCACGCACAGTCACCGTCGTCTCCCCAGCAAGAATAAACAAGGCCGGACTTGGCAGAGGCCGGGCAAAACGAACTTCCTCTGCCGCTATTGAGCCCAAGAATTTACCGATCTCCCGAGCTTCCCCTTGCATCGTTGTGGTGAGGATTTGCGTGTGAAAACCCATCTGGATGCCGAACTCTTGGGCCACCTCTGCCGCTAGTTTCCCCGAACCCACAACTAGGTGAGCGACCTTCGCAAGGCTAGGATCGCTTGGCTTCACTGTCTCCGGAACCAGGCCGTGTTCGCCGCGGTGGATGTATGCCCGGATACTTGCTGGAAGAAAATCCCAGGCGCCATACCGTTCAAGAATAGCCCGGGCTTCCGCAAAAGTTGACGGATCAGCACTAACAGGGCCGGAAGCGACGGTGCCCACGTCATCACCAGGGATATCCGAGAGGATCACGGCGAGGATTGCCCCAGCTTGGGTTTGGTGGAGCAATAGCCCGCCCTTCACCGCGGAGAGGTGTTTGCGCACAACATTCATTTCCCTAATTGTGGCTCCACAGCGCAGCAAAAGATCAGTGGTACATTGGAGGTCTTCTAGAGAGAGACCGCGCGCAGGGATCTCAAACAAGGCCGATCCACCACCGGAAATGAGGACGATCAGGAAATCCTGAGGCCCGGCGGTACGGGCTAATTCCAAAAGCTCATGAGATGCGGAGACGGTTCGCTCGTCGGGTATGGGATGGCTGGCGTTCACCACACGAATACGCTTCGTTTCCGCAGAGGAAGAACTGCCGACGATCACCATCCCCCCGTCTAAGAAATCCCCCAAAATCTTTTCCAGAGCCTGCGCCATGCCGCTTGCGGCTTTGCCAAATCCTACGACGAGGACGCGACGAAAGCGGGCAAGATCGAAGGAGGATAGACCAGCATAAAGCACCGTCCCCTCCCGACGTAGATAGCGGGTGATACACCGTTCGGGAGAAACCTCGCAAAGCACCTTTTGCCCGAGCGCACGGAGTTTCTCCCGAAGCTCCTTGTCCACGGTCACCCTCCTTTCTATCCTTGGGCATCCATGGAGCCCAAGGAGCGCATGGCCGCGGTGGATGCCCGGCTCCGTGCGACCTTTGGAGAGCCCCAAAGACCCAAGGGAATCGCACCTCTTGAACTCCTCATCCGAACCATTCTTTCCCAGAACACCTCTGACCGCAACCGTGATCTCGCCTATACAATGCTCCGCCAGCGCTTCCCCTCTTGGCAAGAGGTACTGGAAGCGCCGCTTGCGGAGGTTGCCGCGGCCATTCGCCCAGCAGGGCTTCATAAGCAAAGAGCCAAGAGAATCAAAGACATACTCCGGCGTATAAAGGAAGAGCGGGCCGAGATAGAACTCACGTTCTTGGCGGATCTTCCCGTAGAGGAGGCGGAGAAATGGCTTCTGTCTCTGCCTGGCGTGGGGAAGAAAACCGCATATATCGTGCTTCTTTTCGCTTTCGGCCAGCCAAGGTTCCCGGTGGATACGCACATAAGCAGGGTGACCAAGAGGGTGGGGCTTTGGCAGGGGAAAGGCGATCCACATCGCGCCTTGGGTGCGATTGTGCCCAGCGGCCGCGAGTACGCCCTGCACCTCAACCTCATAAGGCTGGGGCGCACGTTTTGCCGGCCCCGCAACCCTAGGTGCAAAGACTGCCCGCTTGCTGATCTTTGCTCGACCGGGCAGAAGATGAAAGAGGAGGGAAAATGCGCAGAGAGGAAGCATTAAAGCTTGTGAAGGAGAGAGTGAAAACCAGAAATTTGGTGAAACACATGTTAGCGGTGGAGGCCGGGATGGGGGCTTTGGCCGGGGTGCTTCACGCTGATCCGGAGCGCTGGGCCCTCGCCGGCCTCCTTCACGATCTCGACTACGAAGAGACGAAAGATCGGCCGGATATACACGGGAAACGTACGGTCGAAATCTTACGTGGGTTAGGTTTTGCTGATGAGGAGATCCTTGAGGCCATTTTGGCCCACGCCGGCCACAAAGAACCGCAGCGCCCAATAGAAATAGGTTTAACGGCCGTGGACCCCCTCACCGGCCTCATCGTTGCCGCAGCGTTGGTGCATCCCGAACGCTTGGCAGGGCTGACCGCGCAAAACGTCCTCAACCGCTACAAAGAGAAAAGCTTTGCTCGCTCCGCCTCACGAGAAGACATCGCCCTTTGCCAAAAACTTGGTTTAGACCTCCTCGCTTTCATGGACCTCGTGCTCTCAGCGATGAAGGGGATCGCCTCTGAGCTCGCGCTTTAAATAACCCCTAACTTTCGTCCCACCCTGGCGAACGCGCTCAAAGCGAAATCCAGGTCATCTTTGGTATGGATGGCGGAGACCATGACGCGGATGCGCGCCTTGCCCTTGGGCACGGTGGGATAAGTGATGGCCTGGGCGAATACGCCCTGCTCGAAAAGCATCTTGGAGAAATCCCACGCGGTTTGGGCCTCGCCGAGCATGACCGGGGTGATGGGGGTCTGGGACTGGCCGATGTCAAAGCCAAGCTCGCGCATTTTCGTTTTGAAGTAATGGGTGTTCTCCCAGAGCTTTTTGACCCGGTCTTCCGAACGCGCGAGGACATTCACAGCGGCAATGCAAGCGGCCACATCGGCGGGGGTAGCGGCGCTGGAGAAAAGGAAAGGCCGGCCACGCTGCCGCAAGTACTCCACGATCTCCTTCTTCCCCGCCACATAGCCACCCATCACGCCAAAGGCTTTGGAAAGGGTGCCCACTTCGATATCCACACGCCCATGTAACCCAAAATGATCGACGATGCCGCGCCCATGCGAACCCAAAACCCCTTCCCCGTGGGCGTCATCCACCATCACGAGGGCCTCATACTTTTCGGCAATCTCCACGATCTCTGGCAGAGGAGCGAGATCCCCATCCATAGAGAAAACGCCGTCGGTGACGATGAGCTTCACCGGCGCGCTCTTCTTCTCCTCGAGGGCTTTGGCCAGCGCGCTCACATCGCGGTGAGGATAGATCACACGTTCGGCTTTGGTGAGACGACAGCCATCGATGATGGAGGCGTGGTTCAACTCATCGGTGAAGATGACCGCTCCTGGACCAGCGATGAGGGGTATAGTCGCGAGGTTTGCGCAGAACCCGGACTGAAAAGTAACGGCATCCTCACAACCCTTGAATTCCGCAAGCCTCCGTTCTAATTCGCGGTGGAGGGACATGGTACCGGCAATAGAGCGCACGGCAGCGGGCCCAACCCCGTACTCCTCGATGGCGCGGATGGCTGCGGCTTTAAGCTCTGGATCATTGGCAAACCCCAAGTAGTTGTTGGAGCACATGTTTAGGACGCGCTTGCCATCGACCACGGTCCAGGCCCCTACGGGCCCCTCAATAGTGCGGAGGATGTTATACATCCCTTGCGCCCTGAGGGACTCGAGCTCCGCCAAAATGAAATCATATTTGCCCATTTCTCCTCCTCTACACAAAAGGTTACCCAATGGGGCCGAGTTGAGCAACTTTTTTCGTTTGCTTACGGGAAAAACGCAAGATAAAATGTTAAATAAAGGAGGGATATGACAAAAATTCTCGTGACGGGAGCGACTGGGCAAATCGGTTCTGAACTCACTTTGGTGTTGCGCGAAAGATACGGGAGAGAGAACGTGATTGCAGCGGGGCACAGAAGGACTCCGCCGGCCAAGCTTGCGGCCTCCGGCCCGTTCATCAGCCTCGACGTCACTGCGCGCCATGAGCTGGAACGTGTGGTGGAAGAGCACAGGATCACGCACATTTATCATTTGGCAGCCATACTCTCTGCAAGTGGGGAACAAAACCCTGATCTTGCCTGGCGCGTGAACATGGAAGGCCTGTATAACGTGCTGGAGGTAGCTCGGATTCATAAGGTTCAGCAGGTTTTTTGGCCAAGCTCCATCGCGGTGTTTGGGCCGAAGACGCCAAAAGAGAAGACGCCTCAGGACACGATCCTCTCCCCCACCACCATGTATGGGATCACCAAGGTAGCGGGGGAGCTTCTTTGCGAGTATTACCACCGGCGTTATGGGCTAGACGTGCGAGGCCTGCGTTTTCCCGGCATCATCTCTAGCGAAACGGCTCCCGGCGGCGGAACCACGGATTACGCCGTGGAGATCTTTTACGCAGCTGTGCGGGGTGAACCTTACACCTGTTTTGTTCGCCCCGATACAGTCCTTCCCATGATGTATATGCCCGACTGCATAAAAGCAACGGTCAAGCTCATGGAAGCCGATCCTGCTCGACTCAGATGGCGCATTTATAATGTTGCCGGAACA
>JANXBC010000049.1 GCA_025060555.1 Candidatus Bipolaricaulota bacterium | reverse complement strand
CCTGTCCTGGTGGGGCACGGCTCGGAGCACGCAGGGAAATGATGCGCACCGGATCTGATTCTCCAACGGGGAAAACCTGAATTGGAATACCCCGGGCACGAATGCGGCTGACCGCGCCCCAAAGTCCTTGTCCTGTATCGCGCCCGTCGGTGATGAGGACGATTTGGCCGCGCTCGCGGATGAGGGCAGAGGCTAGATCCAGAGCGGCACCGAGGTCGCTTTGCTCTGGCTCAAGATCCGCGAGGGTTTCCAGTCCACGGGGAAGACCTGGGGACGGGACACGGGCAACCGCGGGATTGCCGGCAAACAATACCACCCCCACTTTTGCTCCCCGCCCGGCCGCAGTCCCTGCTAGCTCCCAGAATGCTTGGGAACCCAGATCTCCCACGCTAGCTGAGCGGTCCACCACAAAGACCACTTCCTCTTGTACGCGGCGAAGGCTCAGCTCGGGCTGGCTCCCGGCAAGAACAAGGAACGCGAGGGTAAGCACGCGGCCAAGGAGGCTGGGTTCCCGTCGCAACGCAAATATCCCAAGGGCCAAAGGGAAAATAAGGAGAAACAAAGCCCAGGGGAAAAGGAAGCGCATCACCCACCTCTGCGGTAGAAAAGGAGCCCCTCCCCAAAGAGGAGAAAAACGAGCGGAAAAAGAACCCAGGGCCACAGGGCCACCGCCACCTGTGCCTGGGACACCTGGGGCTCAGAAGAGGGTTGAGGGACAGGGGGATAGGAAGCCTCCCAAGGGACATTCACCGCCAAATATCCGGCCCCTTTGGGCCGACGCAGCAGGAAGATCCCAGGCCGATCTGGGACCCAGACATCCGCCACCGTCTCGGAATCCAAGACGACCTGAAAGCCTTCCGGCAGACGCACATTTTCGCCCACCATAGCAAGCGCACCCGGCTCCTCAGGAAGGAGCCAGCCAAGGAGATTGCGCACAAGCACAGGGAAGTCCGGAAGCAAGGGAAGGTTCGAGCTTATGAGATCTGCGGCGAAGATCACCCGCCGACCGGATGGGCTATCCCAGAGGGCAAGCAGTGGGGATTCCCCAGCCCAAATGACAACCTCCGCACCGGAAGGAAGCCGAACTTCGTAGATCTTGGGGACGCGGAATTTCTCCAGGGAAACGTGGGTGAGGAGGGAAGAAGCCGCGCCGCGCAGGGGCCCGGCCTCGCGCAGCGCCCCCCGCGGACAGGTTGGACTTCCCGCCGCCAAGAAAAATGCAGGACCAGAGGGCTCGAAGGAAAGATCGGTGTAGGCCGCGACGAAGAGGTCCGCATCCGCATCTGTCCGGACCACTGGGGCCGCTGCCTGCAGGGCCGCCCAAAGATATCGCTCCCCCACCCCCTGCCAAGCCACCCGCACTTCCCGAGTAGAAAACGCAAAGTAGCGCACGTTGTCCCAGGGAAAAGCATCGGAGGGCAGCAATTCTGCGGTGAAAACCTGGGCCCGCACCCCAGAAAGGGGGAGAATCACCTCCTCCTCAGCTTCGGGAGGGAGAAGCCGACTCGTCCAAAACTCAGCGGCCTCCGTGCGCACGCGAACCTGGGCATCCTGGAATTTGCTTGTGGCATTCAGAATGCGGAGGAACGCCTCGTAACGAGTGCCATCAGGGGTGGGGCGCACGGAAAAAGCGGTAATGCCCAGGTTATCCGGCCGCTCAATCTGTACTATTTGTGCCCCAACAACACCTTGGGGATCGTCTGTGATCACCACCACCCGCGGCCACGGTTCAGGGAAAAGCGCAAGGGCTTGAGAAAACTCGGGGCGCTTGGTCAAGGTTGGCCTATAGCGGGCCAGGGCCTGAAGGAATTCCGGGCGAGAGGAAGTTGGGCCCGAGAGAACCTGCGGTGGGGAGGCCCAGAGAACCGCGGCCCAAGGGCCACTGGATTCGGCCACAACGCGTTTGGCCTCGGCAATAACTTTTTCCGCCATACCTTGAGCAGCAAGAGGGGCAGACCCATCGAGCACAAGGAGGGTGGCCCCACTGGGTTTGGTGGTGAGAAACGCGGGCTGACTTAGAGAAAACGCGAACAGGCCTACGGCAAGCATTTGGAGAAGGAGAAGAAGATCGAAACGGCGGCGCAAGCGTTGGAGGAAGTGTGGCCGATCGGGGCGGACCCCTTCCCAAAGGAAAAGCGCGGAAACAGGCCAATCCCGTTCCTTGCGGCGCAGAAAGTGGAGGACTACCACAGGGAGGAGGGCCAAGAGCCAAAGCCAGGCCCAGGGAAGGAGAAAACTCACGGCCGCCACCTCCGGGCAAGGACCAGGGCCGCTTGCACCGGCGAGCTATCAGCGGCAAAGAGAAATTGAGCGACGCCTAGTTCACGACAGGCTTCGGCCAGGCTTTTGTTCCAACGATGGAGGGCCTCTTGGTACGCCCTCTGCGCCGCCCGCCCCACCACCATCGGCCTCCCTCTACCCTCCTCCACGTCCAAAAGCCTTATCTCTCCAAGAACAGGTGGAGTTAGATCCTCGGGAGCTAGTATTTGCACGGCAGCCACGGCGTGACGCGCGTGGCGCAGAATAGCTAATCCTTCCTGAAACCCGGGAGCGAGGAAATCCGAAGCCACCACACACATCCCGGGTTCACGAAACTTTTCGGCCCAGCGCGAAAAAGTTGCGGAGAAATTCGTTTTTCCCTGGGGGATGAGACGCCCAAGCTCGGAAAACGTGCGTGCCAAAGCGATGCGGCCGCGCCGGGGCTTGCCCCACACGCCCGGCTGATCCCGAAACGGATAAACACCGAAGCGATCCCCACCGCGAAACGCCAAAAAACAAAGGGCCGCACAAAGACGCACGGCAAAAGAAAATTTCCCTCCAAGTTCCATGGAGCGGGACACATCAACGAGGAGGTAAAGCGGCGCTTCCACCTCCCGCGAGAAGACCTTGGTCATGAGTTTTCTGTGGCGGGCATAGAGGGCCCAATCCACCAAACGCAGGTCATCGCCCGGCTGATAGGGTCGGTGGTCGGCGAATTCCAAGGATGTGCCGGCACGGCGGCTTAGGTGGGCTCCGGGAAAGGGAAGCCGCGGCCGCCGCAGGAGGAGCCGCGCCCGGGAAAGGACCAATAACTCCGCAGGAGTTAAAAGTTCCCCTATGGTCGCGGGACCGCCCGTAGCACCTCCTGCAGGACCTCCCATGGGCTCACCCCCTCCGCCTCGGCGCGGAAATTGAGAATCACCCGATGGATGAAGGCCGGGCGAAATGCAGCCTGCACATCCTCCACTTCCAGGTGGAAGCGGCCGGCAAGAAACGCCCGGGCTTTGGCCCCAAGGATCAGGGCCAGCCCAGCCCGCGGGCTTGCCCCATACAATACGTATTTCTTCACCGCCTCCGGGGCCGTGCGCTCCCGCGGATGTGTGGCGAGAACAAGCTGCGCCGCATAGCCCAAAAGCTCCGGATGAGCAGGGAACTCCAGCACCACCCGCTGACAAAGGAGAACTTCCTCGCGGGTGACCACAGGATCGGGAAGGAGAATCCCCTCGCCTTCCGTGTTGCGCCGGATGATCTCCACAAGCGCCCGCTCGTCGGGATAACTCACCTCGGCCTTGAACAGGAACCGGTCCACTTGCGCCTCGGGAAGGGGATAGGTTCCTTCCATCTCAATGGGGTTTTGCGTGGCCAACACCATGAAAGGATCGGGAAGAGGGTGGGTGATGTTCCCCACCGTGACCTGGCGTTCCTGCATGGCCTCAAGGAGGGCAGATTGGGTTTTCGGCGTGGCGCGATTCACCTCATCGGCAAGGACGATGTTCGCGAAAACTGGGCCAGGTAAGAACTTAAAGCCATCTTCGGAAAACACGTTTGTTCCCAAAATGTCGGCGGGCATGAGGTCTGGCGTACATTGGATGCGGGAGAAACTCAGGCCTAAAGCGCGGCTTAGGGCACGGACAAGCAGGGTTTTCCCAAGCCCGGGCACGCCCTCCAAGAGGACGTGCCCCCGTCCCAATAAGGCCCAAAGCACGACCTCGATCACCTCTTCTTGGCCGACGACAACGGAGGAAATCGCTCCTCGCAGACGGGCCAGCGCCTCTTGAGCCCGAACGAGTTCCCCTCTTCCGATCAAGATCCTCCTCCTAAGAGCTCGAAGTACCGGCGCACAAGCTCCCGTAACGCCGGAGGAAGCGAGGCCTCACGAATTAGGACTTCCACCTCCTGTGGGCTTATTTGCACTTCCCCTGATAAATCTTGAATCGGCGCTTCTCCGGGAAGGGAAAGAGCCACTCCTGTACGCACCGGACCCTCACCCATACGTGTATCGGCGGCCAAGACATCCGTGGGCATCGGGCTCTCCTGAGGAAGGCCCGGCTGCAAAGGTTCGCCCTGTTCCCACCCCGCGCCAAGTCCCAACCCCTCCTGCACCTCGGCCAACTCCTCGCGCGGAAGAATGGGAGCTTCCTCCAACATCATCGTGTCCGGCAAAACTCCGACCGCCGAGCCCTCACCGCCCTCGCTACCCACCGCGCCTTCGCTCACCCCCTTGCTTTCCTGGTTTTCCGGTAAAGTGCTGAGGATCTCATTCCTTGTGCGGGAAACACCTTCTAGTGCCGCAGCCACCAATGCTTGGGCTTCCTCCAGCTTTTCTGAACCCTGGGCCAGGGCTTGGGAAAGAGCCTCCCGCAGATCCGGCCTACTCAAATTTTCAATAAGCTCCCCGACCTCTGGGGAAACCCCGGCAGGAGAACCTTCCCCCTGAGCTTGCGTCAAGAGGTCCGCGAGCCTGCGGAGAAGGCCCTCCTCTTCAGAGAATTTCTGCACCGCCTCCTCTAAGGTCATTTCTTCCCCAAAGAGGGCAGCAAGGATAAGGGGATAAGAGGAAAAGTCGGAAACACCGGAAGGAAGCCGCGGGATTTCCGGAGGAATGGTTTTTTGTTGGGTGTCTTGACTGGGCGGGGCCAGAGGAGATGTGAAACTCTCTTCCACTGGTTCCGATTGAACTGGGGGCTTTTGCGACGTGGAAAGCGGAGGGGAGGGGGGCAGGAAAAGAAGCCCGCACAAGATCAGCGTAGGCACCAAAACGAGAGCTTCGGGGAAGAAGAGGCGCGCAAGGGGAAGGGAAAGATGCTCAAGGAGAGCGGAGAGGAAAACCGTGTTTTTGCGCCGCAGCGCTGCGGAAAGGCCTGCAAGTCTTCCGCCGATCCCCAGACGCCGGCCGGCCCAAAACCATAGCCGTTCCGCGCGCACTGGAAACGCAAGGACGAGGATCGGGAACATGAAAGGTGCCCAAAAAACAAGGGATGGTAAGGCCAATCCAAAGTAGCGACGCAGATGAATCACCGCTAAACTCAAAAAAGCGGAAACGCCGAGGGCCAAGAGGGCGCGGCGCAGGCGCAGCGCCCAGCGTACACGGGTCAGTAATGCCGTTGCTTTCTCCACCACCAAGATGCGCTCAGTCCACCTAGGCCAAGGTACAGGGCTAAGCCAGGCCAACCGTCGCTCCGGCCCTCCCAAAGGGCCGGGAGGACGAAAATGCCGCTCACCGGAAGGGCGAAGAACACCGGGACAACGGTGACCAGGATTAGCCCCCCATATTTCACCAAGAACCTCAGCCCATCAGATCTTACCACCCTTGGCAACGCATGCCCAATGCCTGCCCATACGAACCCATGGGCGAGCAAAAAGAGGAGGGAGGAGAGGAACCCCACCCATGTGCTAGCGGTTTCGGCGCGGTGGACCAAAAGGTAGGGGATGACGAGCAAGACCGCCAATGAGGAGAAGAAGAAAAGCCGGAAAAGGCGCGCAAGAGGGGCGACCGGCCCGTACCCATACTCAGCCTCGCCAATTTGCAGAGCGAGGATCCCTTGGAGGAGCACGAGGGCTTGCAGGAAGAGAGCTCGGCCGACCGAAGGATCAGGCCAAAGGAGTGAGGCCAGCAGGGCACCACCGGAGAGGATGGCAAACCCGTGGAATGGGGTGACCAGGGCGGGAGGCAAAAGAGGGATCTTCATGGCAAGAGAACACAAAAAATCTCGGTTTTTCTTCCGTTCTGCATAGTAACCGTGTGCAGAACATGCGCTTGTTCCCAAGGGACCTGGATGGCCCGGCGGAGCCACTCCGGAGGGGGAACTGATTCACCATCGCCGGACGAGCCCACCCCTTCCGCCAGGCGAAAGAAGACGCGGGGCCGGCCAGGAGTAAGAACGAATTTCGTTTCCCAACCCTCTTCAGAATATCCCCACTCTAGGTCCAGTCCCTCCCAACCGCGCTCCGGCAGAAGCTCCACCCAAAAGCCCCTGAGCCTCCATACCTCCTCCCGCCAGGATACACCTCCCCATAATTCTAGACTAAACTGGAGCAAACCACATGAAACTATTTGCACATTGACTGACAAGAGCGGAAAACTTCCGCTGCGCAGCGCTGCATAAAACAAAGAAAAACCGAGAAAAACCGCAAGAAACACGGCGAGAAGGCGGGCATCACCACGGGAATAGCGGGAGAGAACAAAGCCAAGGGTACTGAGATAAACGAAAAGCCCGGGAGCGAGGACGATCCAAAGGGGTGGGGAGGCCCGATAGCCCTGAAGCCTTTGGCGAAGAGGCTCACCTTGAAAAGCCAGCGCCCACGGCACAGAAAGAGAGGATTTGCCCTCAAGAAACATGGCCCAGGCTTGGAGCACGAAACGCATTTTCTCCGAGATCTCCGTGGACAAATCCAATTGGGAAAAAGGCCAAAGAAGCAGGGGATCAAGGGGAAGTTCAGAAGAGGAAAGCAAGACATCCACTAGGCCTGTGGGGGGGCCTACAGCACCCCGGAGACGCCCTAACTCCAAATCAAGCGAAATCTCTTGAGAAAAAACTGGGTTCCCCCCGGAAAATAGCTCCACCTTCAGAGCGGAAGAACCAAGCTCCACTGGCCACGGAACAACCACGCGGGTGCGGCCAAAGGGCGCCAAAAACACAGGGAAAACCATGGTGCGCTGGGCTTCCCCACGCCATGGCGACCCAATTTTCCCGGAAAGCCGCAATTCCCCGGAAAACGGGGAAGGAGCCGGGTTAGTGAGGCTCACCCATACCGGGTTGACCACGGAGACCACAGCCCGGCCAGCCCAGCCCACCACCACCCCCACCACCCCCCCAGCCCCCAAAACCGTGAAAAGGAAGAACACAAAAATGATCATTGAGGGAGGCCATTGACGGCCTCTAGCGCATCGTAGGCGAGCACGTCGGCATAGACCTGGGTCGTGCGGATGGAGGCATGGCCAAGCTGTTTCTGCACAAGGCGCAGGTTGTAGCGGGAGGCACGGTAGAGGAGGGAGGCGTAGGTGTGGCGGCAGGAGTGGATGGTGAGGTGGGCGGGGAGGCCGGCGAGGCGGGCGTAGCGCTTGAATATGAGCCAGAGGGCCTGGCGCGTGAGGGGTCCGCCGCGCGGGGAGAGGAAGAGGAAGGCATCGGGGTCGGTGGGTTCTCCCACGAGTTCCTTCCACGCGAGGAATTCCAGGAGGTGTTTGCGCAAGGGCTCGCCGATATGGACGCTCCGGATTTTCCCGCCTTTGCCGCGGCGGACGATGATCGCGGCATGGCCAGGCTCAAGGAGAAGGTCGCCGACCTTGAGGCTAGCGAGCTCGGAGGCGCGGAGGCCAGCATCGAGGGCGACGTGGAGGATGGCCCAGTCCCGCACCGCGGTTTTTCGCCCCTTCTTTAGGGCCGCCTCGGCGCTCTTGCGGACCACGGTCTTCAGGCGATGCACCTGTTCTGGAGTCATGAAGTCCTCCAGGGTCAGCTGCAGCGGCATCGTCCCTCCTTTTTATACTTGACTGAAGATGCAGGAAACTTTACCAAAGATCCAGGGCCACAAAAAGGCCCATCCTTCCAGCATTTCCGGGAAGAAAGACTTGACAAAAGATCCCTTTTGTCAACTGCACTAATCCAGGGCATAACGCTCGATGATCCTCTTCTCCTCGCCCGCTACCTCCGCGGAGAGCTCGATGTAGTCCCGCAGCCCGGAGGTGAGGAGCTTCTCCCGGAAGAGCGAATCAAGCTGAAAAATCCCGGCGGAGTTGGTCATGCGCACGTGGATGTGCACGGGTTTCTCCTTCCCCTTTTTGACCTCCACCTTGTCGATGGCCAAGGCGGAGACGGAGTGGATGGTGGGCCGCCCCACCTGGAAGGGGATGCGAGCCCGGCCCTTCTCCATGTCCAGGGCGTCCGCGACCTTGAGCACCCCGGCCTCCAGGGTGAGGGGGCGGACCTCCTTGCGGTGGGCGTATACGGCGTGGAG
>JANXBC010000048.1 GCA_025060555.1 Candidatus Bipolaricaulota bacterium | reverse complement strand
GAGACCCCGATGTACCGAACTTTTCCGGCGCGCACCAGGTGATCCAGAGTGCTCAGCGTCTCCTCCAAAGGTGTGGCCCCATCCCAGCAGTGCAGCTGATACAGGTCGATGTAGTCTGTGTGCAAACGGCGCAGGCTCTCGTGGACGGATTCAAGGATGTGTTTGCGAGAAAGGCCCCTGTCGTTTGGCCCAGTGCCCACTGGGAAATACACCTTCGTGGCGATAATGAGTTGGGAACGCCCCCCTCGGGAGGCAAGCCACCGACCGACAATAGCTTCGGACTCGCCTTTGTTGTAACTGTCCGCAACATCGATGAAGTTGCCGCCCGCTGCGACAAAGCGATCCAAAATTTCAAAAGCCTCGCGTTCATCTGTGCACCAACCAAAGGTTTGCGCCCCAAGGGCTAATTCAGAAACGCACAACCCCGTTTTCCCCAAGTATCTATACTCCATGCCCCCCTCCTTCGGCCCTCATCGACCCCGTGAAAGAAGAAAGTTTTGGCCACAAGGGCACCAAGTCTTGATAAGCTTCCAGGAACAAAGGATACAAAAAATTATACACATCTACTTGCTTTGGGGCGATTTCACTTTGCACGTGAACAAGGGTCCGAACTGCGTGAGCTAGGCTTGGGGCCAACCCAACCCCTACCGCTCCTGCGGCAGCGGCACCCAGGGCGGTCGCCTCGAGTGGCTGGGCCACTAACTCCACCGGCCGTCCCAAGACATCGGCGATAATCTGGGCCCATAAACGACTGCGCGCACCTCCGCCGATCAAGCGAATACGAGACAACGCCACATGGTTCTCCGCAAGAGCAGCGTCAATGGCTTTCAAGTTCAAAGCCACCCCTTCCAAAGCGGCTCGGAAGATATGACTTCGGGTTGTGCACGAAGAAAGCCCAACAAACACCCCACGGGCCTTGGGATTCCAAAACGGGCTTCTTTCCCCGCGAAGGTGGGGCAGGAAAAGGAGGCCATCTGCCCCGGCAGGACAGTGCGCGGCCTCTTCTTCAAACGCGGCAAAATCGCTCACCCCGAAAAGCTCACGCACCCAGTCCACTGCCGCTCCAGCGTTGTGCATGGTTCCATTCGGCGAAAACCATGCAGGATCAAGGTAGACCCAGGTGAACGTGCGCATCTTGGGATCCAAACACGGTTTTTTTGCTAAGGCCGCAATCCACGCAGATGAACCCAGGTACACGTACCCTTCGCCCTCCCCAGTCACGCCTGCGCCAGCTGTAGCACACACTCCATCCCCGCCGCCCACCACCACCGGCGTGCCCTTGGGAATGCCCGTGGCTTGACTGGCATGAGCGGTGACTTCCCCCACCACCGTGGTGGAGGGGACCGGAGTCGGGAGTTTCTCGACATCAATCCCTAAGGCCTGGGAAAGCACGGGCGACCACTCTTTCGAGACGAGGTGCAAAAGGCCTGTACCTCCGGCATCTGAAAAATCGGTGACCCAGGCTCCCGTGAGCTTATGCACGATGAAATCTTTGGCTTGAAGAAATTTGTATGTCTTTGCGTATTTGTCGGGCTCATAATGGCGAAGCCAGGCTATTTTAGGGCCGGAGTAAGCCGGCCCCACGCGGTGCCCCGTGATTTTGTACACCTCAGAAATCCCCACGCGTTCGACCAACTCCGCAGCTTCTCGCACCGCCCGCTGATCCGCCCAGATGATGGCGGGCCGCAAAGGCCTGCCTTGTGCGTCCACAGGAAGGCACCCCATCATCTGCCCTGAAAACACCACCACCGCAAGGTCGGTCGGGGAAAAAGCCCCAGAAGCGAGCACAGCTTGAGAAGCTTGGCACACAGCATTCCACCATTGAGCGGCCTCTTGTTCCGCCCCCAGGGGGAAAGGGCTATGGGTCTCGTAGGGGACAAAGGCACTGGTTAGCAAGCCGCGATAAAGGTCAATGGCCACCGCCTTATCCCCGGTAGTACCCAGGTCGTGTGCAAGAATAACCGTTTTGCTCAAGCTTGCCCTCTATTTTCCGATGGGGATTAATCCCTTCACGAAGTATTTCTGAAGCGCAACGGTGATGGCAATGGGCGGCAACACTGCCAGCGTGGAAAGGGCGGAGATATCCCACCACTGAGGTCCGCGCTGGAAGTGTTGAGAGGCGATGAGGAGGGGAACGGTTTGTGCGCGGGAGTACGAAAGGATAAGCGCGAAAAGGAATTCGTTCCAAGCAAACACAAAGCAAAAAAGGAAGGTAGCGACGAGGCTTGGAAGCACCATCGGGACGACCACCCGAAACAATGTGGTCCAAAGAGAGGCCCCGTCCACCCAGGCGGCCTCCTCCACTGACCGCGGGATCTGGGCAAGAAAGTTGGACATGAGCCACACCGCCAAGGGAAGGTTGAACACGGTGTAGGCGAGGATGAGCCCGATATGGGTGTCCAAGAGCCTTGTCACGCGGTACATCACGAAGATGGCAAATACGGTGACTATGGGGGGCATAAATCGCTGGGAGACAATCCAAAAGAGAATGTCTTCGTTCTTCATCGGGCCAAACTTAAAGCGCACACGAGTAAGAGCGTAAGCGGCCATCGCGCCTAAAATCGTGGTCAGAAATGCACTGATGCTTGCAACAATGAGGCTGTTGAGGTAGGGATAAAGAACGGCGTCCTTTTCCACAGTGAACAGGCGCACCCACCATTGCCCTGTGGGGATGAAGTCCACCCAGGGTAAGTATTTAGGGCCGAGGAAGACGTCGTTTTTATCCTTGATGGAGGTGGTGACCATCCAGAACAAGGGAGCCACCACAACGAGGGACCACAGGAGGAGGAGCCCGTAAACTGCAACCGTTCCCAAGCGCCTCTGCATCGCTTCACTCCATCCGCACGTCCCGCAACCGTCGGGTCATGTTCACAAACACCATTGCAGCTACAAGCAACGTGAGGAACAAACTGAAAGCGATCGTGGCCCCGTAATCGAGGTCAAAGGCCCGGAAGCCGATGGCATAGGCGAAAAGCGTCATGGATTCCGTGCTGCGTCCCGGACCCCCTCCGGTCATAATGTAGATGGTGTCCACAATCTTAAAGCACTCCACCATCCGCAGCAGAATAGCCGCAATGGAGGCTGGAGCCAAAAGGGGCAAGATAACCCGGCGAAACACTTGCCATCCGGAGGCCCCGTCCACCCTGGCCGCCTCGATGTAATCAGGAGGGATAGCTTGAAGCGCCGCATAAAGGATGAGAAACATGAAAGGGGTCCATTGCCAAATGTCGGTGATCACGATGGAATAGATAGCTACGGAGGTATCAGTGAGCCATCCCACGGGCGATACCCCCAGCCGCTGAAGGACCCCGGTGATCGGCCCCCGCCCTACGTCGAAGATCATCCGCCACATGTAACCCACCGCAATGGGGGTGAGCAGCATGGGCACGATGAAGAGTACGCGAAAGAAGTTCTGACCACGTACTTTACGGTCCACCAACAGGGCCAGCCCTAACCCCAGTAAGTACTCAAGGCTCACCGCTACGGCAACGATGCGAAGCGTCACCATTAGAGCATTCCAAAAGCGTTCATCCTGAAAGAGGCGTGCCCAATTCCTTGTCCCTACGAATCCGATCTGCAAGCCTCCCCCAACAAACCGGGCTTCTCCGAAGACCAAAGCGAGCGTGAACAGGAAGGGGAAAAGCGTGAAAGCCAGGAGCAACAGAATTGTAGGGGAGAGGAACAACCGACCCTGTCGCCGAGCGGCCTTACCGATCACACGTGCTCCTCTACACAGGAACAAAGAAGCGGGACCCCGCGGCAACCGCCTGGGGGTCCCGCACCCTGCTCTTTACCTGACCGGCAGGCCCAGGGAAAGCCGGTACGCCCGGAGCTGAGCGTCACGACCGTACTCATTGGTGATCTGCTCCCAGATACGGGCCACCTCGTCCAAGGCCTCTTTAGGGGTCTTTTGGCCGGCGACCACAAGGGCAAGTTGCGCATCCAGAGCCTCGAAGTACTTCGCCGCTCCGGGGATCCGCAGGTCGGGCTGGACGTTGGGATGTCCGATGGTCTCGCGGATCGCTTTGAGGTAAGCCTCTGCAGCCTCCGCGCTGAACCCGAACCCGATCCACCCCGCCAGGCGCTCAAAGTGGGAGGCCCGGTACGGGTTAAACCCAGTTTCTGCGGTGGTAACGCTAATGTAGCTGTTATCGGGGCGAGATAGATAAGAAATGAAGTCGTAAGCTGCCGCGATGTTCCGGCTGTTGCGGTCGATCGCCGCCACCCACCCACCGAACGCCAGGTAGCCGGCCTGGTTGGGCTCCGGCAGGGTCACCCACTGGCCTTTGGCGAAGTCCCAAACCTCGTAGGAGCCAGGCAGGATCGCGTAGCCCACCTTGCCCTTGACCTTGGACTCCGGCCCAACCTCAGAGATGACCCCGATGTCGCCCCAGTCGATGGCCATGGCGGCCACACCGGAGGCAAACACGCTGCGCACCTCGCCGGAGTCCATGTTGATCATCCCGGGAACTCCGAACTTCATGATCTCTACGTAATCCTCGAGTGCGCGGATGTGGCCGGGGGAATTGATGCGAGGCTTCATGGTCACGGGATCAAAGAATTGGCCTCCGGGTTGGCCGGGCAGAGCGACATAGCCGACCGTACGGGAGAAGAAGCACCAGTCCGCCTGCCCCGCATAGCGCCTGGGTTCGACCACGCCATAGTTAATGATCCCGTCGCCGTCCCAGTCCCAACCATGGAAGAACTCGGCAATGTCCCGTACCTGCTTCCATGTCCGCGGTGGCACGGGCAAGTCATAACCATATTTGGCTTTAAACATGGCCTGGTACTCCGGGTTTTCTAGCGCGTCCTTTCGGTAATAAAAGATGTGACAGTCTCCATCCATGGGCACAGCATAAATCTTGCCGCCCCAGCTTACAATGCGTTCACGATACACCGGGAGGATATCCTCCCACTCGATGTAAGGGTCTTTCTTAATGAAATCGTCAAGGGGGACGAGGAACCCAGCTTCTGCGAAGTCCGGCAGCCACGCAGCCGGCATGATGACGATATCAAACAGAGCCTGTCCGAGAGCGAACGAAGAGTACATCTTGGGATAAAGCTCTCCCCACGGCGCTGTGATCAGCCGTACTTTGGCCCCTGTGAGGCGTTCCCAGTCAGGAGCGAACATCATCACAGGTTTCGCAATGTACGGCGGAGTCTGGGTGAACACAGTGATTGTGACGCCTTCGAACTTCCTGGCCTGGGCCATGCCCAGAGCAGCCCCAAATAATACAAGGCAAACAACGCCAATGATCATCCCTGTTCGCATCTTTCCTCACCTCCAAGAATACGAAACACCAACCTCCGTCCTCCAGCGCCCTCTCACCACTGGATATTTACCCCGTTGTGTTTTCCCGCTCCCACCTCCTTTTGTTTTAATCAAAATCCTTTGTACCAAAATTATACCACTGCCTGCAGTAGCCGCCAAGGTTTTAGGGGCTTGTCTAAGGATGAGGCCCTGTGCTTCTTGTAGTGTGCTATGCGCTTCGTGCCTTTTTGCCCTTGCACATAAGCTTACGGGACTTTGGAAGCCGGAACTCAAGCCGTAGGTTGAGGTCGCCACTTCGAGGCACTTCTTACAGCCTTTGTTAGACAAACTCAGGAAAACCCGTGTCTACCCAATCTTCCCCTGTTCGCCTAGGGTGCACAACCGTTTTTGCCGGATCCATTCCCGGACCCCTTCGTTTTCCCAGCGGCGGAGCTTGCGCCGGACCGTGACGTGCACCCCGCACCCCGGGGCATGACCTGCATCAATAGCTCGTGCCCAGTACGTACAGGACCCCCTCGATCACCTTCCGGTCGCAACGCGGGGTTGAGGGGACCAAATGGGCTCGATCCTTTTCCACTGTTCATCCGTAAGCTCTTCTTGCCATGCCTTTAGCATAGCAACCGGGCTTGGAGCTGTGAAACGACTTCTAGGGGTGAGTTCCCGCACCCCCAGTTTTGGAAAGCATCTGCGGCGCGTCCTTCTCACGCCTGAGCCCGTCTTATCCAAAAAAGGTGGAAGAAGAGGCGAAGCTTGAAAGGCTTGTCGGTCCTGGTTCTTGGGTGTAGGGGATGCTTTGTGTCTTTCTTACCTTCGCGCGTAGGCTCGAAGGACTTCGAAAGCCGAAGTTCGCGCTGTAAGCTAGCTTGGCAGTCCGCGGGCATCTCCTTCCTCTTCCGCTCTGGTTAGACAAGCCTGGTTTTCCTTGACGAGAGCTTCGTCCCAGCCAAAAGGGGGGCGAAGAGGTCGGGCTGACGAGGGTGGGGAGTGGGGAAGGGCGCGAAACGGATGCTGGTAACCAACGGCAACGGGATTCCCCTTGGTTTTGTCCTCTCCAGGGCGGATCGAGCCGAGATCCGGCTGGCCAAGGCCACGCGGGGCGCAGTGCGGGTCCCGCGTCGCCGGGGGCGCCCCCAGAAGCGCCCTCCGCGGTGGATCGCCGAAAAGGGGTACAACTGCGACGAGTTCCGAGCCTGATTTTGACGCAAGGGGGTGATCCCCTACATCCCTCCTCGCAGGAACCGCACGGAACGGCGCAAGACCTGGGACGCGGAGTACAAGGAGCGGTGGCGCATGGAGTGGACGTTCGTCTGGGTAGGGAACTTCCGAGAGCTTTTGGTACGCTACGAACGCCTGGTTGCCGTCTACGCGGCGTTCGTCACCGCGGCCTGCATCCTCATCTGCTTAAAGTTAATTGTGAAACGACTTCTACACAGCCGGGAGTATAGCGCTGTCCGGAAGCAGAAAGGGAAACCGTTCAAAGTCGGGTGCTTTGCACTTGGAAAAAACCTTGCTCAGAAGGCCTTTCTTCCCCAAAACGGGATGCTTTTTTTGGACGATAGGCCGGGGTCGGTTAGGAGTCTTGGCACCTACGCCGCTTTCGCAAGCCGTGCGGTCTCTTCCCAAGCTAGCTTAGGAACACCCGCTCCTCGGACCAGGAGGCCAGGCGGGGCAAGAAAGCCACGAAAAGCCGAGGCAACACGAGGACCCGAGCTTCGCCCGAAAGAAACAGGAGCCTTGCCGCCTGAATGATATAGGGCAAAGCGGCGGCGAGCCCGGCCAGGGAAAAAAGGCCAAACACCTTTGCGAGATCAGGCCGGAATAGGATCCCCAGGGCGGGAAGCGCAGGCAGCCCCAAGGCGTAGGGCCAAAGGCGACGGAAGACCTCGTCTTTGCGCACTATGCTCAGCTTCCCTCGCCGATAAACCCTGCGTCCCAACATAAAGTGAACCACCTGAATCCAGGCAAGGACGGACACCGCGGCTCGCCAATCCACACCGTTTTTGCCCTCGAACCTTAAATAGGCGGATAGGAACCCCATCACTAGAGAAACGAAGGCAGACACAAGCCCTCCGAGCCAAGGAAACGCACGCCAGGGTTTCAAGTGGGAGGGGAGGCCCTGCGCGTAGAGGTAGGCCAGCCAGGCCTCCCTAAGCTGGGCCCTCGCGGCCTCCAGGAGCTCCTTCACCCGAAAAAGACCGCTGGGGACAGTGCGGGAGCGAAGCTCCTTTTCCACGAGCCCGCGCACGCCCCGCAGTTCCTGTACAGCCCGAAAAAGAAGGAGCTCGGGCCCGCGCCCCTCCGGCCGGGGAGGCCGCGGCCCCTTGGCCCGCCGGGGCTGGGGGAGCCAAGCTCGAGCTTCCTCCAAAAGGGCAAGGGCTTGGTCCACCCTATCCTTTTCGGTTCCCGCGGCATCCCGGGCCAGGGCGGCCAGATACGCCGCCCGCGCCAAGGCCCCGCGCACCGCCTCCGCCGACCGCATCCCCAAGGCTTACCCAAGTGGGCCCACCCGCCGCAGCTTGTACCGCTCATAAAGGAGCTCCGGAGGATCTTTCAGCTTCACCACCACCGGCAGGGTACGTTCGCCCAAGAGAGCGCGGAACCGGGCCTCGCCCTCCGCGACCTCCTCGAGGGCCAGGACCACGATCAAGGGCGCCTCCCGGTCCTCCACCACGAGCTCCACCGTCCCGCCCCGCGGCCGCAGCGTGGCCCGCATCGTGTCCCGATAGGTCGCGTAAACCCCCAGGACCTTCTCGCTCAGGGCCTCCAGGCGCACGAAGGGAAGCTTCTCTAGGGGCTCGCCCAAAAGGAAGGCGAGGGCGGCCTGGGCGAACTGGGCCATGGGGTAGCCGGAGCCGTTGGCCAGGACGGCCACGCCCACCCCTTCCTCGGGGATGAACCCGATGTGCGCGGTGTAGACGAGGACGCTCCCCCCGTGCCCGATGAGGGTGCGGCCGAAGAACCTTTGGACGGAAAGGCCAAGGGCATAGGCGGAGGGGCCCACGGGCTCGGGCCAGCGAGGCTCCACCGGGATGGGCACCCTGGGGGTCACAAGCTCCGCGTAGCTTTCCGGTCGCAGGAGGGGCGCGCCTCTCCGCAGCCACATCCCCAGGTACTTAGCAAGATCCAAAACGGTGCTCACCAGGGCCCCATCGCTCCCAATGGGGATGGGCCGCACCTTCCCCGGCTTGGGCTGGCCCTCCGCGGGCACGAGGTAAGGGGTGGCGAGCTCCGGCAACTCCTCGCCTAGAAAACCGGTGGCCGTCATGCCCAGGGGCGCAAGGATCCTTTTCCGCACGTAGTCCGCGTAGGTGAGGCCGGAAAGCTTCTCGATGATCCCCCCAAGGAGGATGTAGCCCTCGTTGAGGTAGAACC
>JANXBC010000047.1 GCA_025060555.1 Candidatus Bipolaricaulota bacterium | reverse complement strand
GGCCACGGTGGGAAGCACCATCCACTTGGCGTAGCCCACGAACGTGAAGCGGAAGGCGGAGGCCACGAGGATGTTCGTGGGGTTCCCAATGTAGAGGGCCATGGACCAGGTGTTGGCCGCGAAGAACTCCGCGATGAGGCAGGGCTTGGGGTTCACCCCCGCGTGCTTGGCGAAGTAGTACACGAAGGGCGTGAAGGTGAGGACCACGATGTCGTTGGAGGTGAACAGGGTGAGGACGGAAACGGCGATGTACACGGCGAAGAAGAGCTTGGTCCCGTCGGTCTTGGCCTTGCTGAGGGCGTAGCGGGCGCAGGCCTCGAAGAACCCGGTGATGTCCAAAAAGATGCTCATGAACACCATGGAGATGAAGAGGGCGAGGATCCCCAGGGGTTGAAGCTCTTCCGTGCCGTTCAGGCCCTGGACGATCTCCGGTCCGGTGAGGAGGCCGGCAGCCAGGATCAACAGGGGCCCGAGGAGCGCCCCAAGGAAATACGTCTCCACCCGCAGTTCGCGCTTGCGCGTGCGGATATAGAGGTACGGCCGGTGCAGGGTGAGCCCGATCGTGGCTAAACAGGAAAGGATGAAGATTGCGGTTGCCGTGAACATAAGGGGGTCCTGGGGCTAAGCCCTTTTAGGCGGCTCTAAATCCTTTGCTGACCGGAAACTCTTGGGGATCATCGGGTTTTGGGACGACCAGGCCGAATTTATACTGGCAAGGCCGGCTGGGCGCAATCCCCGGCGCGCCCCTCAATAGTGGGCCAGAAGTCCGCGATCTTTGGCCACCCTCTCGCAGAGCTTGAAGACCATGATCCCCAGGCCGAAATAGAAGGCCGCCGTGCCCAAAAGCACAAGGAGGTCCGACGCGGACAGGGCAAGCAGGGTTTTTCCCTCCGTCATGGCCTCCCGGATGAGGCGGCTTCCCAAAGTAAGGGGCAGGGCCTTGGCCCAACCCGCCTCCGCGGGAAGGAAAAGGAGGGGCACGAAGGCGAACTGCAGGATTTGGAAAAAGGCCTGGATGCGCTTGAACACAAGTGCCAGCCCAGCCATGACGAACCCCACCCCGTAAATGGGGGCCAGGGTGAGGAAGAGAAGCGGGATCAACGTTCCCAAAGGGAGTCGCAAGAATTTCCCCGTGGTGAGCATCATGAGGCCAAGGAGGGCTCCAGAAAAGAGGAAGCTCACGAGGAAGGAACTCACAACCCAGCAGAGGCTGACAAAAGGAAAGCCGAACGGGCACATGTACAGTTGCTCCAGCGTTCCCTGCTGGGCTTCGCGCATGATCTCCCAGGAAAGATCAGAATAGGCGGCCAAGGCGAACGTCCAGACCAGGAACCCCACGACCAATGCTTCCAGCCCCTCGCCAAAAACGTTGATCCCAAAGCCTTGCGCATAGCGGGCCCCGGCGAAAAGGAGGAGGAAGACGAGGTAGAGGGTGACGATGCTCGAGAGCGTGTTGAATGGATACCGCTTGATCTCGATGAGGAAGCGGCTGAGAATGGCAAAGAATACGTGCACCCGCCTCATGGTGCTTCCTTTTCGCTGCGCACGAGGCGGAGGAAGACCTCCTCCAGGTCCGGCTCGCTGCGGCTCAGGCCCTCGATTTCCGCGCCGGCCGCGCGCAGCGCGTCCACAAGCTCGTAAAAATTCTGGCTGGGCCAGAGTTCCACGTGGAGCGCCCTTTCCTCGGGAAGCCAGCGAAAGCTAGGGAATTTGGGGGTGAGCTCGGCCAAGACCTCCGCGGGCAAGCCATTCCGCAGGGCCACGCGATAGGCACGGGTACGGAAGAGGGAAAGCAGGTTACTCACGAGGTCATCGGCCACAACCCGGCCGCGGGCAAGGATGATTACCCGGCGGCAGGTGTCCTCCACCACCCCCATGTCGTGGGAGGATAAGAGCACCGTCTTTCGCTCGCGGAGCGCGAGCTCGCGGATGAATCCCCGCAGCTCATGGGAAGCCTCCACATCCAGCCCCAGGGTGGGCTCGTCCAAAAGGAGGACGGGCGTTCCCTTCACCAGGGCGCAAGCCAGCGCCAGCTTCTGCTTCATCCCTTGGGAAAGGAGATTGGCGGTGACCCTGCGCTTTTCGCCAAGGCCGAAGAAGTGGATGAGCTCCGCGGCGCGCCGCTTGGCCTCGCGCAAACCCACCCCCTGGAGGCCCGCGAAGAACCGGAGGTTCTCCTCTACGGAGAGGCGCCAATAGACGTTGCGCGAGCCCTCAAGGAGCGCGGCCACGTGCTTGGCCACCTCGGGGCGATCGGCGGGAATCCCAAAGATCTCCGCCTTTCCCGCGGTCGCCCGCACAAGACCGCACAGGATCTTGATGATCGTGGTCTTGCCCGCTCCATTAGCCCCCAAAAGCCCAACGATTTCTCCGGGCTCCACCTGGAAGGACACGCCGGAAAGGGCCCGCACCGGCCCCTTGCGGGTGGGATAGTCCTTCACTAAGTTTTCCACAACAATGGCTGTCATCGCTGGACGCGCCTTCTTTTAAAGTTCGTCGGCGTGGATGACCTCGGTGTAGATGGTGTGGTTGGGCGCACCACCTGGAGACAAGGGCCGATAGGCGCTGCGCACCTCAAAGATCTGCTCCATGCCTGGGTAGAGATCGCCAAGGACCTTGGAGCGCTCCTCCACGAAGTTCCAGTCCTCGTCGTAGAAGCGCACGGCCACGCGGCCAAGGTTAATGCGGCGGTCGCCGATATTCTTCACCCGGCCATAGACCCGCGTCCCCCCGAACTCCTCCACATGCCACTCCAGGACGTCTAAGGGATAGGAGACACCGACGTGCACGGGAAGGCGCACCACGGTGGAAAGGCCCTGGTTATCCACGACCTCTGCGGTGACGAAGAAGTCTCCCTCCTGGTCGTAGCGATGGATGATCTTCAGCCCCTCTGTTTGGACGCCGTCGCCGAAATCCCAACGCACCACAAGAATCGTGCCATCGGGATCGAAGGATTCTTCGGCGCTGGCGCGCACGAAGAGGGGGGCTTCCCCCTGTGAGGGCTCCACCGCCACCACGGGCACAGGGGGAAGATTGCGCGGCGGCGTGCATCCAAAGAGGACCAGCCCCAAAAACGCAAGCAAAACGGGGCATTTGCGCATAAGTCTCTGCATAACCCATTATAATGCCCCTCAAAGCGCGCCAAGTGCTTGCGAAGAAAGGGTGCGGGAAAGGGATTGTGGATGGGCTGGGTCAAATTCTTGGGCACAGCTGGAGCGCGGTTCGTGGTGGCAAGACAACTGCGCTTCTCCGCGGGAACATGGCTTGAGCTTTCCGGGACCCAGCTCCTTTTGGACCCCGGGCCGGGAACCCTCCTGCGTTGCCGCAAAGTGCGGCCGCCTTTGGAGCCCCGCGAACTCTCCGGGATCATCCTCTCCCACAAACACCTCGATCACTCCACGGATGTGAACATCATGATCGAGACCATGGCCGATGGTGGTCTCAAGCGCCGCGGTGTCCTCCTCGCTCCTCAAGATGCCCTGGAAGGGGATGACCCCGTGGTCCTCCGCTATGTGCGCTCCTTTCTGGAGCGTATCGAAGCTTTTCAAGACGGAAAAGTTTACGAAATAGGGAAAGCGAAAATTAAGCCAGTGCCCCATAACCATGGCCAAGTGGAGACCTATGGAGTCATCATCGAGGCGGAAGAGGGTCGGCTTGGTTTCGTCGTGGATACAAGATTTTTCCCGGAACTCCCCGAGATCTACGCGGGTTGCCGCCTCCTCGTGATTAACACTGTTCTTCGGGAGTGGAACCCCGACGTCGACCACCTTTCTTTTCCCGAGGCCCTTGAGATCGTGAAGGCGGTGCGGCCCAATCTTGCGGTGCTCACGCATTTTGGCATGACCATGTTGCGCGATAAACCCTGGGAGCTGGCGGCGGAGGCCTCGGAAAAGTTGGGCCTAAAGGTTGTGGCTGCAGCCGACGGGATGACCGTAGAAGCTACGGACTGGGCTTAGCCCGCTTCATTTCGTAAAGGAGCTGATCAGCGCGGCGGAAGAGATCATCTACACTGGGAAGCGTTTCCTTGCGGGGGTCCCAAGAAGCGTAACCCAGGGTAAGGTGAAGCGTGGGTTCTTCGGCCAAGATCCCGAAGGGTTTTTGGAAGCGGCGCAGCACCTCCTGGGCACCTGGTCCGTTTGTCTCCGGGAGGACGACACAGAACTCATCGCCGCCCCAGCGGAAGATGTAGTCCACGCGGCGAATGTTCTCCCGCAGGGCTTTGGCCACCCGCCGCAAGGCCTCGTCCCCCACAAGGTGCCCATAGCGATCGTTGATCTCCTTGAAGTTGTCGATGTCGATGAGGATCAGGGAAAGAGGATGTCCATAGCGTTCGGCGCGAGCCACCTCGCGCCGCAGGACTTCGTCCAGGAAACGGCGGTTATAAAGGCCGGTCACGGGATCACGGATCGCCTGTTCCCGAAGCTCGGCCTCGAGTTCCACCCGGCGAAGCTCTTCATAAACGTGCCGGGCGAGAATCTCCACAACAGTCACATCGTCCCTGGTGAACGCATCGGGTTTGGTGGCAAGAACTTGGATCACACCCTTGTCGCCTATGGGGACAGAGATGAACGTCCGGATCCGCGGGTCCACCGGCCTGGCCTCCGGGAAGTCCTCCACGTTGCCGAAAAACGTCGTACCCAAAGCCCAGGTTTTTCCCGCGATGCCTTCGCCTTTCTTGAATGGTCGGGCTTTATCGGCGAACAGTCCGGCGGTGGACACGGGGACCAGGAACTCCCCTTGTGCAAGGCCCAGGTTCACATGATCAAAGCCGAGCCGCTCCACCATGGCCCGAACGGTCAGGTGGCAGACCTCTTCTGTGGTGGTGGCCCGCTGCAACTTTTGGGAGATCTCATGGAGGGTCACGAGTTTCGCGCTCAGGTTCTCCAAGTTCTGCAGGCGTTCCAGCCCTGCCAAGGCCACGGCCAGCTCCGCGGCCAAGATGCGGAGGAGATCCCGGTCCTCGGGAGGTATTCCGTCCACTTCATCGTGTTCTATATTGAGCACACCGAATTTGCGGCCGGCCACAGAAATGGGGATCGCTAGTTCACAACCCATGGTGGGGAGGCCCGCAACATAGCGCGTCTCGGCCCGCACGTCCGGTATGTACAGAGGCTCATCCGCGAGATACGCGGCCACGGTAATTCCCCGGCCTTCGGAAAAAGGAAGGCGCAGGTTTTGTAGTTCCGGGGGATAGCCACGATGAGCAGCAATGGTCAAAGTTCCTTCTTTAGCTTCTAAGATAGCGGCGTAACGTAAGCCGAACACGTCGTTCACTGTGTCCAAGACGAGCTCATAAAGTTCCTGGGGGCTTTGGACAAGCTTCATTTTTCGCGAAACTTCCTCGATTTGTTGGAGTTTTTTGGCCATGCTTTGGATTTGGGTATGGAGGAGGGCATTGCGCAGGGACGCAGCCACGCCGGAGGCGAAGGCCAAAAGCACGGTTTTCTCGCGCTCCCCAAACTCTCTTGGCGCAAAACTCTGGAGAGAGAGGACCCCGATCACCTCGTCTTGGGCGAGGAGAGGGATCCCGACCCAAGCCCGTATGGGCCGTCCCACTTGCTGGAATGCCACCGGTGGGGGGGTTTTCTCGACGTCCCCAAGGAATAAAGGTTCTTTGTGCACCGCGACCCAAGCGGTTGGGCTCTTGTTGGGATCAAGGGGGATCTCCGGTAGCTCCAGCCTTCTCCCTTCTTCCAAAGCAAAGAGGGGGATGAGCTTTCCTTTGCCGCTATCCACACGTGCCACAAAGAACGCATCGATGGGGATGAGCTTATTCGCCTCGTCATAAATTCGGTGCAATACGGCCGGGAGGTCCAAAGTGGCGGAGAGGGCGGTGATGGCGGCGTTCACCCGCCGCAAAGCTTCCTCCGCTTCCACCCGATCGGTGAGGTCCAGGACAGAGACTAATACGCGATCATAGTTTTCCTCGTGGCCAGGCAACACGCGCCAACCCAAAAGGATGTGGATTTTCCGGCCTTTTGCGGTGCGGTTGACCCCGGTGCCGTAGAACTCGCGGCGGCCCTCCCAAATGGCCAAAAGCTCCTCTTGCCATATGGGTAACACCTCCTCCGGGATCAGCACAGGCAGGTGGCGGAGGAGCACAGCTGGACTTTCTGCTTCATATAGGCGGAGGGTGGCAGGATTTACTTCCACCACCTGCAAAAGCCTCAGCGTCTCCCACAGAAGCTCAGGGTGCTCCGCCAAATAGCCGCGCAAGTCCCGAACCCCTTGGGCCCGCAATTCCTCAAGCTTGGCCTTGATCTTGGAGAAATCCTCGATCCAGAGAGAAATCGGGGCTTCCTCGAACAACGACCGGTAGCGAGCCTCGCTCTCCTTGATCTCCTCGTAAAGCTCGGCATTTTCTATGGCAATGCCCGCATGGTTGGCAAGCAAAGTCAAAGAGCTAACGAACGGGGTAAGGGAGTGAGGTTTTCTGCTGTGCACGTAAAAAACGCCGCGCACCTTCCCGCGTACACGGATGGGAAACCCCGCCAGTGCCCGGATCCCTGCCTCGCAGAGCACAGGGTTTGCCCGGATCAATTCGCCGTCGCCGGCGCGAACCTCCGGTACGCATGTGCCATCGGCTCTAATCTCATCAAGCACGATGGGCTGGCCTGTGCGTAGGATGTGGTTGGTGAACCCTTTTGGCCGCATGCGGAGGGGGAGGGATGGGACGCCAAGTGGATCGATGGATTCCAGGATTCCTCCTTTTTCATCAAATAAAAGCACGTTCGCGTAATCTGCCCCCACAAGCTTTTGCGCAAGGTTGACCAAACTCTGCACTACCTTCTTGCGTTCAAGTTGCGCGGTGAGCGCAGCGACCGCGCGGTTCAGGGCCGAAAGCTCTTCCACCCGGCGCGCAAGCTCCTCCTCCAGCTTCTTTTGCTCCGTGATGTCGCGGTTGACGGAGACCGTGGCCGGCTGGCCCTTGTAGGTGAACTGCACTACCGCGCACTCTGTCCAGTAAAAACTTCCATCCTTTCGGCGCTTCTTTTCCTGGAACCTCACGATTTCTCCCCGAGCCAGGAGCTCATTCACTTTTTCATAAGTGATCGCCGGTTCTTCCACAGCGATGTCGCGCATGATGTTTTTCCCAAGGAGTTCCTCTCGCGGGTAGCCGGTCTGCCGCTCCGCCGCGGGGTTGGCCTCAAGGATCGTCCCGTCGAAAGCCGTTATATACACGGCATCGGCCAGCCGCTCGAAGAGGAGGCGGAAGAGAGAAGCGCTCTCCCGCAATTCTTCTACTCTGCGCCCCTGCTCCAAAAGGCCCGCGAAAATGTCCTGGTAAGCCACTAGCCTCTGGAGGTCCTCCTCCGTAAAAGCCCCGGGGTCCACGTGATGATCGAGGTTCAGGTATCCAATGAGTTTCCCCTCGACCAAAAGGGGGAGGCTCAAGGTCGTCGCCACCACGCCAGCTTCTTTGAGCTTTTCCACTACCTCTGGCCCCCAAAAAGCGCGGTCTAGCTGGAGAATGTCGCGGATGATCGCTGGTTTGTTCCCGTAAACCCGGTGTTGCACAAGCTCCTCTTTGGGAAAGGTGATGGCTCGAAGTTTCTCTAGGTCCCAGCCCACGGCAGCCACGAATTCATAGCGCTCGAGAAACTCGTTGAGGAGCAGGACCGAACCGGCCTGGGCGTTGGGAACCTGGGTTAAGGCGAAGCGCAGGGCCGCTTCCGCCAAATCCCGGAGAGACCTGGCCCGTCCTACCTCCCCCACGAACTTTAAAAGGTGTACAACCCCGTTATCCCCCATCGGAAGTATTTTGCCGCTATCTGGAACAAAAGAAAAGGGGGCGGAAGCCCGCCCCCTTGCAAACTTTCCTACGCGTCCGCTTCAGAAAGTGATGCCCGCGGATACAGTGAGCTCGATCCTCGGCTCCTCATAGCCTGTGATATTTCGCATCCCAAGGGTTACGTTTACTGCCCAGCCCTCGAACAGGGTGAAGCTGAGAGTAGCGTCAAGGGACTGGCTGTTCACCGCTGTGCCCCCTGCCGGGAGCGTCCGCGCAATCGTGAGGTTGCCGTTGAGGGTGGTGGTGGGAGTCAGTTTGTGGATCAAGGTGACCACTCCCTGCACGCCGTAGCTTGTGAAATTAGGCACGGACGTGCCATCTACGCGCATATGGAGCTGGGTGTCCACAGACCACGGGATGGAGTATTCGGCCGAACCGAACAGGACGAAGTCCCGCGCGCCCACGGGATCAAGAACCTTGTAACCTACCCCCGCGTTCACGGAGAACCCGCACAGGCGCGTGTCGCCGGTGGCCGTGATGATCTGGCGAATGTAGAGCACCGCGTCAGCCCCAAGTTTCCCCACCGTCGCTCCCGAAGCCTCGATGAGCTGCACAACTTTGACCACAAGATCATCTAGGCTCGCGTATTCCTCGCGCTTCCCGATCTCTTGAGCGATGCTCATGAGAGTGTCGTCAGGGACAGGCTTTTTCAATAACTTTTCCGTCAAGAGTTTGTCACTGATGCGCACAGCCTTGGCCAGGGGGGTGACATCCCGCAGACGGCCGTAGCCCGCGCCGAGGATCACTGCCACCGTGGGCGTGAGCTCTGCCCACTGGGAGTTCACCCGACCAAAAGCAAAAAGATCCGTACCCGGCGCATAGAAGCGGAAGTTTACAGAACCTGCGCCCAGCAAAGCCCAGTTTCCATTCGTATTGGAAAGCGAACCATTGGCGTTGATGCCGTAACCGAAGTCCACAGAGTCGTAGTAACGTAGAAAACTTCCGGCAAGCGTGAGGGAAAGCAGATTACCCCGGTCATCGCGGTATTCGTCCTCTAAGTACCGGAGGTTAACCTGCAACGAGGAAGTGGTTACCGAGGTAATTGGCTGGGTATATTGACAAAGGGAAATAGCGAAAACCGCAGGAGCTACGAGCATAGTGAACAGGATAGCTCCCAAAACGTATTTCGCGCTCTTCATTGTCCCTCCTTTCTTTATGAGTGTAGCTTGGCCTTGAAGTCCAAGCCAATCAACAAATGCGCGGAACGGGGTCACCGAGGGGCATCTCGAGGAACCTTTTTCCGCCCACAGCGGTGCGCAGGATCACCTTGCCCGGGTAGTGTTCCGTGGCCCGGCCGATCACCTGGGCGCCCTGGGTGAGGGGATGGG
>JANXBC010000046.1 GCA_025060555.1 Candidatus Bipolaricaulota bacterium | reverse complement strand
CTTTGGCCTACCACGTCCAAAGTACATCCTTAATCCGATTTTTAGAGATGTCGCTGCTAGAAACTTGGCGTTTGAACAACTGGAGGTCGACGTAATTGATTCCACCATAGAAATATGGGAATTAAAAGCTCGTGGGCTGCCAGTTGGATCTTATTATAAAGATCCTCCCTACTTTTTGCCTAGCTTCGGTTGGGGATTATTTATCAACTTTGCGCGCCCACCGCTGAATAACCCTGTGATTCGCAGAGCCATCGCCTACGCTGTGCCAGCCGAAGAAATCGGGCTAAGCATGCCTGCCCCTCACGCCGTTGCCCATCCAACGATGATTATCCATGTCTTTGGTGCTGCCGCTGCACTGATCGACGAAGAGGTGGTGGCTCGCTATGGCTGGACATACAACCCGCAAACTGCGAAGAAGTTGCTTGATGAAGCAGGGATTATTGACCGGGATGGGGATGGTGTCAGGGAAACTCCTGAGGGTATACGGCTTGGTCCCTGGGAAGTTACCTGCTGGGTTGGTTTTATCGAAGGGATGATCGCGGCTGATATGATCGCATCCAGCCTGCGAAAGATTGGGATTGATGCTGTGGCTAAATACTATGATTTCGCGATTTGGGATGGAAAAATCATCCGCGGTGAATTCGATATGGCTTTCCGCTGGATTTTTGGCTGGCGGCCTGGTTATCCATGGAACGTCTTTCGCACAATGCTTGACCCACGCGTAACCGGACCTGTTGGCGAACCCTTCCCGGTTGGGAACTGGCATCGTTATATGAACCAGGAAGTAATCCCCTTCATAGACGCTATTCCTAGGGAGACAGATCCAGAAAAGGTTAAGTACTATTACAGCAAACTTCAAGAATATCAGCTACGCGATGTAGTTGTAGTACCACTGTTCTATGGCATGACTGGTCACGCGTTCTCTGAAAAATATTGGGCTGGGTGGCCTACATCGGAGCGCCCACATGGTTGGATTGCTGCACTTACAATTGGAGGCCTGCATGGTGCTTGGCCACAGCTCTTTGGTCTTGTGCCAGCAGGTGAAGACGTGTCGACTTCGCCGCTTGATACTCATATCGCACCACTGATAATCAAAATTTCTGCATACTGGGAGGAGCTCGCTAAAGTACGATAACTGGGTGGGGGCTAGCGACACACAATGTCGCTAGCCCCCTTGGTTATGAAAGGATTTTTTCGATATTTTATAAGGCGAATAATATTTGCGTTCGCAGCTTGGATCTTTTTCGTATTAGTCATTTTTTTCCTTCCTAGATTGATACCTGGTAATCCAGTTGAAATATTGATCAGCAAATTGGTTATGCAAGGAGAAACTAATCCAGAAAGAATTCAAGCAGTTTATCGGCAATTTATGGAGGAATTTGGTGTGGGATTGCCATTATGGGATCAATTCAAAAAGTTCATTGGTCAACTCCTCTGTGGCGATTTGGGTACATCAATAAGCATGTATCCCAGGAAAACTTTGGAAATTATCAGCCTATATCTGCCGTGGACTATTGGTCTTTTGCTTCCAGCGATTTTAGTGTCGTGGGCCTTGGGCAACTATTTGGGGGCATTACTTGCATGGCGGCGTGGGACAATATTAGACAAATTGTTAACACCACTGCTTCTCTTCATTTCTCGCATTCCATTTTATTGGTTTGCTATGCTTATGCTTTTTGGATTTGCTGTAAAATTGCGCTTTTTTCCTATCGGAGGTACTTATAGTTGGGGGTTAACCCCAAACCTATCTTGGCATTTCGTTATTGATTATTTGAAGCACTATGTGCTTCCATTCTGTACATGGGTAATAATTTGTCTAGGTGGCTGGGCTATTGGCATGCGAAGCATGATGATTTACGAATTAAATTCAGACTATATAATTTTCGCCGACGTTCTTGGAATACCGCAACGCAAACTTTTGCGGTATGCATTCCGTTCAGCATGCTTGCCTCAAATAACCGAGCTCGGATTAAATTTTGGTTTTATGCTTAGTGGTTCGCTCTTGTTAGAGCTGGTTTTCAACTACAGGGGTATGGGGTATATAACGTTTCAAGCTTTAGCAGCTTTAGATTATCCTCTCATACAGGGGATCTTTCTTATGCTAGCTGCGACAGTAATATTTGTTAATCTGTTCATAGACATTGTTTATGGATTAATCGATCCACGAATAAAAGCTCAATAAATATGCGTAACACAAGATTAATACTAGCTGCTGCGGTAATTTTGGCCACAATCTTGTTTGGATTGGTGGGGCGTTGGGTTTATCCCGTAGACCCTGCAACTCGAATAGGAGGGAGACTTCAGCCTCCTGGACGGGGTTTTCCATTGGGAACAGATGTTCAAGGTCGAGACGTTCTAGCGCAATTAATACGCGGTACTACCACATCCTTGACCATAGGAGTCATCGCGGCAAGTATAGCTAGTGCTATTGCCATAATAATTGGTGCGGTCTCAGGATATAAAGGTGGGATTCTGGACGAGTCGTTGATGGCTTTTGCAAACATAGTATTAGCTTTTCCTACGATTTTGCTGCTCTTGGTTGTGGCGGTTTTCGTGCCTGTACGTAGCCCGTTAGTGGTTGCCGTTTTGATAGGCTTTACTGCCTGGCCAGGATTAGCAAGAGCTATTCGAGCCCAAATTATGAGCTTAAAGGAGCGCGAATTTGTGTTTTTATCACGTATGGCAGGTTGGAGTGGAGAAAAAATTGTAGTCTTTGATTTGATCCCAAACATGATGGCATATGTGTTTACCTCTTTCGTAGTTATTATGTCAATAGCCATGTTGGCCGAAGCTGGGCTCACCATGATTGGCGTTGGTGTAACTCAGGGGGTGTCTTTGGGGGTAATGCTGTTTTGGGCGCAAATGTCAGACGCTGTGCGACGGGGTTTATATTGGTTGTTTGTTCCACCAGGCGGGGTTCTTACTCTAGTTTCGGCTTCTTTGCTCTTGTTAGCTACAGCGCTGGATCAGATGTTTAACCCACGATTGCGAGCACAATGAGCTCTTTACTTGACGCGAAAGACATTAAAGCATATTACAGATTTTCCAGCCAATTCGTGAGAGCCGTGGACGGTGTTACTTTAAATATCGACTATGGAGATATTTTAGGAATAGCCGGTGAATCAGGATCTGGGAAATCAACGTTAGGTAATGTGCTCATGATGAACATTCGTCCCCCGCTTCAATTCATGGAAGGGCGAATAATTTTAGAAGGAAAATATGATTTAACTATGATGACTTATCAAGATCTTAAGTCACAAATATGGGGACGAGTGATTGCTTTGGTTCCACAAAATGCTTTAAACGTTTTAATTCCGACACGAAAGGTGCAAGATTTTATTATTGACGTACTTAAAGTGCATCAAAAGCTGCGAAAAAAAGACGCTGTTCAGCTAGCAAGACAAAGGTTCCAAGATGTAGGCTTACCAGTGGAAGTGTTGATTAAATACCCACACCAACTGAGCGGAGGGATGCGCCAACGTGTGGTTATAGCTATTGCTACTCTCTTATCCCCTAAGATTTTGATTGCCGATGAACCGACATCAGCGTTAGATGTTTCCACACAAAAGCAAGTTCTCAAGATGCTTTTACAATTACATGTTGACAATATCGTTAAGTCCACTATATTGATTACACATGATATCGCGATTCTAAGACAAGTAGCTATTAAGATCGGTATTATGTATGCAGGAAAAATCATAGAAACAGCCCCAGCTGACCAACTTCTGCAAACTCCTTTACATCCTTATACGCGTGGGCTGATCCAGTGCGTAGTTACACCTGAACCAGAAATTAGCAAGCGGGGGTTAACGCACATCCCTGGAGAACCTCCTGATCTCATAAGGCCGCCTTCTGGCTGCCGTTTTCATCCGCGCTGTATGCATGCAGAGCTGATTTGCATTCAAGAAGAACCACCGTTGACATTCATGACAAATCATCACATGGTCGCTTGTCATTTGGCCACAAGGTGGCAAGCATGCTCGTTGTAACTAATCTCCAAAAGATCTATATGTCAGGTTTGTTGCGGCGTAGAAGAACCATAGCTGTAGAGGGGGTTACGTTTTCTATAGCCGAGGGAGAGATTGTCTCTTTGGTAGGCGAAAGTGGGTCAGGTAAAACCACTACAGCCTTGATGGTGCTTCGCTTGCTTCGTCCTACGGCTGGAAAAATAGAATTTATGGGGCAAGACATATGGAAAATCTCAAATTCTGAAGAAGTCAAAAGATATTGGCAAAAAGTACATGGAATATTTCAAGATCCGTATGCTGCGTTCAACCCTTTGTATAAAGCAGACCGCATACTGTATCAGGCATTGGATCTTACACTTAATAAAGATAACAATAGACTCACAACAATTAGAGAGGCGTTGCACGCTGTAGGGTTACGTCCAGAAGATGTGCTTGGTAAGTACCCGCATCAGCTTTCAGGTGGTCAAAAACAGCGTTTAATGATAGCTCGATGCTATCTTCTCAAACCAAAATTGATTGTAGCAGATGAACCGGTTTCGATGATTGATGCGTCCAGCAGAGCTGGTATTTTAAAGCTGCTCTTAGAGCTCCGCGAACGTTACGCAACCGCAATCTTGTTCATTACGCACGATTTAGGGTTGGCCCATTATGTCAGCGATCGCATTCTGGTTATGCATAAAGGAAAAATTGTAGAAGAAGGAAGACCAGAAGACATCATTAACAACCCTCAACATACATATACAAAAAAATTGATTTCTGACATCCCTTTAATTATGAAAAAGTGGGATGAATTTGCAGATTTTCATTTAAAAACCAAAGGTTAAGCGCTTTAATGGACTGCGGGGTCGCATCTGGTGCGGGAGCGGGCCTGGGAGGAGACAGTGGGCCCCTTGGTGGAGGAGGCCCTGGACCACGAGCGGTTCAGCCGGATCGTGTACCTCATGGTCCTCCACCGCCTGGTGGACCCGGGCTCCCAGTGCGCGGTGTTCCGCTTCGCTCAAGATACCCACGGGGCAGAGCTCCAAGGCCTTGGCCTTCACCACCTTTACCGGGCGCTGGATCTTCTCGCGGATGCCCAAAGAGGAAATCGAACGGGGGTGGTTCGCCCGTTACCAACATCTGTTCACCACGACAGGCCTGGTGTACTTCGACACCACCACGAGCTACCTGGAGGGGCTAGGACCGCGGCCACGGCCTCGTCCGCTTGGGAAGCCGAAGGGAAACCTGGACCCCAGGGAGGAAGAACGTCTAGAAAACCTCGTCCCCGGAACGCATGTAGAGCTTGACCGTATGGCGCAGGGTTGCCTTGCGGATGCGCCGGAGGGACCCGCCCTGGCCAGGCCCGTCGAAGCGGGACCCCCTCCACGAGCACGAGTCCCAGCACCTCGGGGGCCTTTACCCCCGGTATCGGGGGCGCAGGGCGAGACTTCCCGCGAACCACACCCCGGCGTCCACCACCGCCGGTGCAGGTGGTCCTCCTCTTCCTCCAGGGCAACGAACCCCACGGGCCACGTGCCTGCCTTTCCCGCCGCATGGTGGGATGTTCTGCAGAAGCTCGAGCACCGCCCCCGCGAGCCCCCGGTGCGTGCGCTCTGCTTAGGGGGAAACGTGCCGCAAGCGTCTCGGCCAGGACCTCCACCCAGGGCCCCACGCCCTCCTCCCGGTCCACCCTGACGATCCGAAAGGGGCCGGCGCCCGCCCCCTCGGGAAGCGGGCGATCCACCCAAACCCCCTCGGCCAGGAGGGCAAAAACCCCGGTCCCGCACAGCCGCCTTGCCCCCCTTCCTGCGCAGGAAGAAGGATCCGCAAGAATCCTCTCGCCTCCCAGGCCTGCCAACCTAGAAGCGCCAGAAGGGCCACCCCGTAAGCGTCGAAATGCGCTAACCGCGTCAAAGCAATCAAGGGCCGAGGACAACCACGGCCCAAAACCAAAGAGCCTCTTCACTTGGTTGACCGCAAGAGTGCGGATCAAGGTCGCCTGAAATGTTTTACTTCTCAGCCACGAGAGATCGTGGGAAGAGTGGGCAATCGGTATCGATCTAAGACCATAGCCACCTTAATATCCCTCGCGCCCACCAAGGACGGTGTTCTTTAGGAGCAGGCAGGGCTGCCCGGTGCAATTCTTCAACCTGTGCTTGGAGCTTGAGCGCGAGTTCACGCCAATAATCCCGTTCTCTACGAAGTTCTTCAATCAACGCCTCTTTTGAAGCCAGAACCTCTTGCAAGAGTTTTGCGGGTTCTTGCGCTAAGTTTTTAGGACCTCCTGCATCTGCTGGAGTGTTTGACATCGACTCGCCGAGTTCTTCGCTTATCACACTAGCAAGCTCATTTAGCGGAACTCCGCTAGCCTTTAACTGTAGCGCCCGCTCAAGAATGCCTATAGCTTGAGGACTGACTTCGAGCGGGCGACCCTTTGCGCTAACAACCATGCCTTTCAAAACAGGGCGCAAAGCATAGATAAGGCGCCTCACCTGCCACGGAGAAAGTCCTAGACGAGAAGATAGTGTTTCAACCGTAAGCATAGTCTATCCACATTAGCTGCCTTTTGCAGGCATGGAAGCGGACATACGTCTTTAGCGCAAGGGACTTTTTTCTCTCCCTATTGACCATCCCCCGACGCGCGGCTAAAGTAACGTGCGCTACGAAAGAGGAAAAAGAAGGAGAATAGCTTAGGGAAAGCCCTATTAGAAGCTGGTTTCTGGCCTAGAACGGGGGTCTATATAAAAAGCTAAGGCCGCGCCCACCACGCGGCCCAAACAACCTCCGTTGGCCAGACGGAGGAGGCTACCGTGTTCAAAACAACAATAACCCCTAGAGGGGGGCGTGTCAAGTCCGCGGTCCCCCGCCGGCCGGACGTCCTTCCCCTCCTGCCCCGCTCTTGCCAAGTCCTTTGGGACCTCCTGGCCAGCCGCCCCCTGGAAGCCACCACCCTGCGCGCCCTCGCTTACGCCGCCCGCCTCTCCCTCGCCCAGGTCCACCGCGCCCTCCGCCGCCTGGAACAAGCCGGCCTCCTCCGTTGGGAACGCTCCCCCGGAAGGGGCCACAGATCCCGCATCGTCCTGCTCTGGCCCTCCGAAGTTATCCCCAGCCCCAAGGGCGCGATTCGCCCCCCAGCCAGTCCCCAACGGCAAAACCCAAATGTTTCCTCCCCCCCCCCCAGCCCCCCCCCTACAAGTAAGGCTAATAGCCCTACGGGCGGAGCGCCCCAGCCCGCACCCTTGAGCTCCCGGGCCTTAGCCTGGGCCTTGGCCCAAGTGCGCAATGCTCTTTTGGCGCGGCCGGCGGTGGAGCCAGCCCGGCGCGCGGCGATCCTCGCGGCCCTGGGCCCGGCGGTGCACCGCGCCCTGCGGAAAGGGAAGGTGCGCACTCCCGGAGAACTGGCGGACCTGGTGGCCTGGATCCTGCGGCGGCTGGAGGAGCGACGGGGGTTGGGCCTGGATTTGGGGGCCACGCGGCGCTGGGCGGAGTGGTGCGTGCGGGAGGGCCTGAGGAGGCTTGCCGAGGAGCGGGCGGAGCGGGAAGCCTCGGAGCGGTTCCTGGCGGAGTTTTTGCGGGAGGCGGAGGAGGCCCGGCGGGCCTGGCAGGACCCTGCCGCAGCCGAAGCCGCGTATAGGCTTTGGCGCAGGCACCTCAGGCCCCAGGGAGGACCTGCGCTGCGGCCTTCGCGGGACAAGAAGCCTCACCCTTCCCCACGGCTTCTTGGAGAGACGAGCCTCCAGGGGGGCTTAAGCTCTGGGCGGCGGGCCCTGCCCGTCCCTGGGGCAGCCGAGGACGACGCCTACTGGCAGGGGGTTTTAGCGCGCCTTGCAAAGGTCACGGGGCATCCCCTGCGCCCATCTCAGCCCAGGAGGTCGGCGAGGGAGGCCCCCGAACCTCCTCTCCATCCGGCCCAGAAGCCCACAGGGGGCAGCCCTTTTGGGGCACGTAGAGGCCGCGCCTCCCCTCTTGGGCCAAAGAGAGGACAAGGTCCTCGTCCAGGGCTTGCAGGACCGCGGTTGCCTTAGGGCGCGCCGAAGGTTTCCGCCCCAGCCGGTAGAATGCGGGGCCATGGCCAAGGGCGAGATCCGGGAGTGGGCGCCGAAGAAGCCTGAGGCCCCGGCGGCGGTCACCCCCCAGGAGGCCAAGCCCCCGGCCAAACCCAAAGAGAAGCCGCCCGAGCCGGAGAAGCTCCTTGTGGGCAAAGAGGTGGTGGTGCACTTCATGGACGGGACCGCCCTGGCGGGGACGATGGCCTCCATGCATCAGTACACGTTCGTCCTGGAGCACGAAGGGAAGAAGCTTCTTATCTACAAGCACGGGGTGAAGCTCATCGAGGGGCTGCCCGCCTAGAAGAGGGGAGGGCCTCCACCTGGACTTTCCTGATTGAGATCGCCTTGCGGGAGCTGGTACGGCGCGAGCGGCACCGCGCCCTGGCCGCCCACGCCGGCACGGTGGAGCTCGCCCTAAACCAAGAGGAGCTCGCGCGGTGGCGAGGGGAGCGGTGATGACCAAGGTCCTGGAGGACACCTCAGTGTGGATTGAGTTCTACCACCCGCGCGGCGCGGGCACTGTAAAGGAAGCGCTGGCCCAGGCCCTGGAAGCCCAAGATGCGGTTTTAAGCCCATGGGGAGTCCCCTCTCACCGGGATTTGAAGGCTCGGGTCTAGAACTTCTCGAGTTCAAGGAAGCGGGGCTTAACGTCCCAGGGCGGTCCAGAAGGCCTCATACAAGGCCGACTTGCGGCCCCGCGCATGCCCGAGGTTTCAGCGGCGTAGCCCTTCCAGTAGAGCCACGATGTAGCGAATCCCCTCCACGAAATCCGTCAGGCAGATGTTCTCGTCGGGGGCATGGGCGCGGGAGTCGGCATACCCCACCCCTGCTGTGACAATGGGGACGCCGAACTGCCCGCAAAGGAGGTGGACCGGGCCAGTTCCTGCCATCATCGGGAGAATCGCCGGACGATGCCCGTAGACCCGCTCCGCCGCCTGGATGGCCACCCGCACAAAGGGGTGCTCCGGATCTCCCGCAAAAGGCGCTTCCCCTTCCCACCAGGCGATCTCCACATCGGAGAGGCCCTCCGCATCCAGATGGGCCCGAAGGGCCCGAAGAACAGCCTCCGGATCCTGCTCAGGTACCAGGCGGAAATCCAGTTTCGCCACAGCCTCCGCGGGAAGAACGGTCTTGGAGCCCGGACCCCCGTAGCCGCTGTGGAAGCCATCTATATTGCACGTCGGTCCAAAGATGAGCC
>JANXBC010000045.1 GCA_025060555.1 Candidatus Bipolaricaulota bacterium | reverse complement strand
ATCCATGAGGTAGAGGGGGATGCCCTCCTCCACGTAGTCGACCCTGGCGCTCAGAGTACCGGAGATCGTCCCACAGCCCGTGGCCAGCGCGAACTCCAAAACCACCACCGCCCCCGGGGGGAGCTCGTACGCCTCTCCGAGGACTTGATGGAGGTCCCAAATCCACTGGGAGTCCACCTTGGCCGGATCGGCGTAGATTTCCACGCCGTCGTGGAGGGCGATGATGGCGGAACCACTTACGTAGGTAAAACCTAGGTTTGGCGGCGTGATTGCGAAGATTATGTTGCTTGCGGTCTGAATTCCCGCGGTGAAGGTCACGGAGAACTGGGCCTCCTCGCAGCGCCCCATGGTGGTGGGGCCGGCGAGATCCAGGGTCTGCCCAAGCGCGAGGACTCCCCCCAGGCACAGCGCCGCCAGAGCCGCAATCCTCATAAATGTCCCTCCTCAAATAGCCATTGTGCCAGGACCTAGCTCGTCGCGGAAGTCCTCTGAGTCACAAATGGCCGGAATTCGTTACATGGCGAGGGCACGTGCGACCACGTAGGCCCCCACGCCGAGGAAGAGGAGGCCGGCCCCAAGCTCCACATACTTCGTGGGGAGGTAGCACCCCAGCCACCCGCCGAGGAAGGCCCCAAGCAGGCTGACCAAGGAGAGGGCCAGGGCCGCCCCCAGGAACACGGGCCAGGGCGCGCGGTGCTGCGCGGCCAAGGCGAACACGGCAAGTTGGGTCTTATCCCCAAGCTCAGCCAAGAACAGAAGCCCAAAAGTCGAGAGCACCAAACGCCAATCCATCCCCTCCTCCTTCCCGTCACGCTACCCAAGCTTTTTCCTTCCTGCAACCACGGTTATACTTGGAGCCCTCGTTATGGATTCGATACAGGCGCGCGAACGCATCCTCAACGGGCCGATTCTCAAAACCATGGTCATTTTGGCCTGGCCGGTGATGCTCACTGGTGCGCTGCAGGCCCTGTACAACTTAGTGGACGCGTTTTGGCTTGGCCGGCTGGGAACCGCAGCCATGGCCGCGCCGGGAATGGCTTGGCCCATCATCTTCTTCTTCCAGTCTTTTTCCGGTGGGTTCCAAGCGGCCGGCACAGCCTTCGTCGCCCAGTACTTCGGCGCGGGAAACAAAAAGGGCGCGGAGAAATCCGCAGGACAGATCGTGGCTTTCCTCCTTTTCTCCTCGATATTCTTCGGCGCTTTAGGGTTCTCCTTGGCCCCGACGGTGCTACGCCTCATCGGCACACCCGCAGACGTTTTCCCCTCCGCCTTGATCTATTTGCGCATCGAGTGCGCCGCACTTCCCATCATGTTCACTGGGCAGGCCTTTGGTGGCCTCGTGCTGGGGGTGGGAAATACCAGGACCCCCATGTACCTGAACGTATCCTCTCTCATCCTCAACGCAATCCTTGACCCCGTCATGGTTTTCGGTTGGGGATTTTTCCCAGCCTGGGGGGTGGCCGGGGCGGCGGCGGCCACCGTCATCTCCCGCGCAATGGTGGCGGTCATCGGTGTGGCTCTCCTTGTCTCCGGCCGCCTTGGCCTGACTCTGCGCGTTCGCAACCTGCGCCCGGATTTCCGCCACATCGTGCAGATCCTCCGGGTTGGCCTCCCCAATGCCTTGGATCAGATCAGCACCTCTTTGGGGTTTGTGGTCATGGTTGGGCTGGTTGCGGGGTTTGGGACAACGGTTGTAGCTGCCTATACTGTGGGGAACCGCATAATAAACTTGATCAACGCGGCAACCTACGGCGCAGCCAGTGCTCTCATGGCCATGATCGGGCAAAATCTCGGTGCAGACCAAGAAAAACGGGCCGAAACCATTGCGAAAAAAGGGATCGTCTCAACCTTCGCGGCATTGGCGATCCTCTACCTCGTCCTTTTGGGGGCAAGACGGTTTCTCTTCGCCATCTTCGTGGCTGACCAGGCTGTGATTAAAGAAGGGGCATGGTACATCACGATCTTCGGTATCTCCGTTCCCTTCTTCGCCCTCTTTGATGCCTGCGCCGCGGTGTTTCGTGGTTCGGGTCACACCGTGCCGCCCATGGTCATGGCCATCGTGCGTCTTTGGGGCTTGCGTGTTTTCCTTTCCTGGCTATTTGGCTACCAGCTGGGCTTCGGTACCACCGGGATGTGGGTGGGGATGACCCTAAGCAATGTCCTTGCGGGCCTGGCCTTGTATCTTTGGGTCCGCCGGGGCAATTGGAAGAGAAAAATCATCAAAACAGTCGGCCCATTGGCGGAAACCCCGTAGTTTTTCACTGCTTTGCGCCCCATTGAAGGCGTTCTTGAGCGGGCTAAGACCGTTGCCCGCCATGCGCGGACTTGTCGAACATCTTCTCCTTGGATATAGTGGAAGAGGTTACGAACAAACAGATAAGTGAGGAGGGTGAAGTGCAAGTCACGTTGTACTACAACGAAGAGGACAGATATCTCCTGGACCTTGTGGACAAGCTAGCCTTGCAGCAGCGCAAGTCCCGCTCGGCCGTGATCATGTCCATCCTCGAGGAGTATTTTGAGCGCGACAAACGCTTAGGCGAAATCCTCGTGGACCTTGGTGTGCTGGACTACTCCCGGGTAGACCAAGCGCTGAAAGAGCAGGAGGCCGAGGGGCGCAAGCGCCCGATTGGCGAGATCCTTGTGCAAAAAGGCTGGGCAAGGCCTCAGGACGTGGAGCGGGCGCTGGTCATTCAGAGCCGAGTCCGCCGGAGCTAGCCTCTTGGGCCGCGGCGCGCATGGCCTGACGCGCAAGGGCATTGGCCCGGACGTTTTCGGGATCCCCAGCGTGCCCCTCCACCCAATGAAAGCTCACACGATGCACCCGGAGAAGCTTTTCCAACTCTTGCCAAAGATCTGCGTTAGCCAAAGGCTTTAGCGTCTTCCCCTCTTTTCTTTTCCACCCCTGCTCCTTCCAGTGGGGAAGCCACTCGGTGACACCCCGCTTGAGATAGGCCGAATCCGTGTACAAATCCACCTCTGCCGGCTCCTTTAGGGCACGCAAAGCCTCAATGGCCGCACGCAACTCCATGCGGTTATTTGTTGTCTTAAGTTCCCAGCCAGAGACTTCCTTGCGATGGGGACCCCAAATGAGGATTGCTGCCCACCCACCCGGCCCCGGGTTCCCCAAACATGCCCCATCCGTGTAAATCGTGACCTTCTTGCGGACACTGTCGCTGCTTTTCGTCATGAGAGCTTGGGCTCCAGCGTTGGCAAACGCCCCGCGGCCAGTTCCGCACGAATCCAGGCCATAAAGCGCACCATGAACCGCACGTTATGCAGTGTAGCCAGCCGGAAGTACGAGAGTTCTCCAGTGCGGAGAAGATGATGCAGAAAAGCTCGGGTATAGCGACGACAACAGGGACAATCACAGTTTTCATCTACCGGATTTTCGTCCCGTCTGAACCGGGCGTTATCGATGTTCAGGCGGAACCCCGGTGCTGAAAAGGTGAGAAGGGACCCATTTCGCGCAAGCCGCGTAGGCGCGGCACAGTCGAAGAGGTCCACACCCCGCCGCACCGCCTCCACGATATCCTCAAGGGTCCCAATGCCCAAGAGGTGCCGGGGTTTGTCGCGCGGAAGCTCCTCCACCGCCCACTCCACCACACGATGCATCTCTTCTTTGCTTTTCCCCAAAGAGCCGCCGATGGCAAAGCCCGGGAAACCGAGGCCTGCGATGGTGCGAGCGGACCTCCGACGCAGTTCTTCATAAGCCCCGCCTTGCACGATGCCCCAAAGTTCCTGTTCCGGATTTGGCCCTAGCCCTTGCGTCCGCTCAAACGCCACAAGGGCCCGCTCGGCCCAGCGATGTGTGCGCTCCATGGCCTGCTTGGTATAGACCAAATCGTGAAACGGCGAGGTGCACTCATCCAGGGGAAGGATCACATCCGCCCCAAGGAGGCGCTCAATGCGGATCACCTCTTCCGGAGAAAAAAGATATTTTGCCCCATCGAAGATGGAGCGGATCCAGGCACCTTCTTCCGTGAGTTCCACGAGGGAGAGGCCAGCGGGGTTGGGCTTGGCCTCCCCAGGAAAAATGGAGGCGATTTTTCCAACCCCGTGCAACTTGCCTGCCCCCAACGAGAAGACTTGGAAGCCCCCGGAATCCGTCATCCACGGTCCATGCCAGCCTGTGAACCTGTGTAGACCACCGTGTTCGGCGATGGCCTCCGGGCCGGGGCGCAAGAAAAGATGATAAGTGTTAGCGATGAGGATTTGCACACCAAGGCTTTCCAGGTCTTCGCTAGATAGGGCGCGCACCGTGCCCCGCGTAGCCACCGCCACAAATGCTGGCGTCTCCACCACCCCATGCCGCGTCACCAACCGGCCCAGGCGCGACTCCGAACCGGGGATCTCCTTCACCACCGTAAATGGCATCGCTAGTAAGCCCAGGTCAGGGTGCGATGATGCGGCACGGGGAGCCCCTTTTGGGAGAGCTCCCAAAGGAGCCAGTCCACCTGAAATGGCCAGAATTCCCGCCCTTTTTTCCGCAGCTGACGAGCAATCATTTCCACAGCCACTACGGTTGCCGCGCGAATCTCCACTTCCTCTTGGCTTCCCCGGCGGATCAGCGCACCCTTTTTGATCCGCTCAGCCAAAATGGGGTGGAGCTTGATTGCCCCCGCGGACCAGAGGACCTGCGGAAGCTTATAGTCCGCAAAAGCCGTGAGCCAACCCAAATCCTCAATGGCCCCTAAACCTTCCCCGTCAAAGGTTCCCCAAAGATCAGCCACGAGGATTTGGGCCCGCTTATAAAAAGGAATCCAGCGGGAGTCATAAAGGGCCGCGTCGCGAAACAGGGGAAGATGGGCGGTGAGAAGTTCCACAATTCTTTGGGCTGATCCCCTGGCCTGCGCGAAAAAGTCGGTGGCTGAGGCGAATTGCGCGAGAAGAAACCCAACTTCCCGCGCGGCCGCAACCCGCCAGGAAATGAGTGGGATCTGCCCGAGGATCTCGCGCATGTCTTCTGCCGTAACCCTTGCCAATCGCTCCGCGGAGAAAAATTCCGGGCAATTTTCGGCCGCAAGGCGCAGGCTGTAACTTAGGGCGTAGTACCCGGTGAGCCTTTCCCCTTCTGGTCCCTGTATCGCCCATCTCTCCCCTTGCTTTTCTCCGCACGCAAGTTTGGGGGGGTTGGGAAATCCCCTAGGGGGCCAAAAGCAAAAATTCAAAGCGTCGAGGAGCAAGAGATAACGCAGGGTCAATTCCTCATCGCCGCGGAAGTGGTACCGGCTAACCCAAACCGGCGCGGGAAGGGGAAGGAGCTCTTCGCCCAAGCGTTCCAGGCCTTCCTGATTTATGGTGACAAGGCGGCTGCGTTTGACAACCCAGGCCGCCCCAACCCGCACGGGGTTTTCCCTCATGAGGGGAAAAGCGGAGGAACGGCGAAGAATCCGGCATCCTCCTCCGGTGCGTTTTTCAGGGCCTCCGCGTGGGGAAGCGATGGTTCCGGCTCATCGTCCCTGAGCACATTCACCACGCCTGGCAGAGGCGAAAACGGTGGTACCCCCTCGGTTGGCACCTCTTGCAACTTCTGAAAGTAGGCCAGAATCCTCGCCAAATCCGCACGAAGGCGCTCCCTTTCCTCGGGGGTCAGCCGCAACCCCGCCAAAGCGTCCACTTTGGCCATCATCTCTTCATCGATCATTCATACCCCCAAAAGCTCCAAATCCTTGCCGAAGCGTCGCTCCACCTCCGCGGAGATCTCCGGAGGGATGCCCTTTTCCGCAAGCCTCTTCGCTTCCGTTCTCGCGCGTTCCAAAAGGCCCAGGTCGTGCACAAGATCAGCGGCCCGAAATTTAGAGATAAACCCGTGTTGCGCTGTCCCCAGGAGATCCCCGGGCCCGCGTATCCGCAGGTCCGCCTCAGCGATCTTAAACCCATCAGTTAGATCGCGGAAGGCGGTGAGCCGCTCCCGCGCTTCCTCCGTGGTGGGATCGGCCAATGCCCAGCAGACCGCGGCTTGCCCTTGTCGGCCGATGCGGCCCCGCATCTGGTGCAACTGCGCCAGCCCGAACCGATCAGCATGTTCAATGACCAAGAACGAAGCATCGGGCACATCCAGCCCCAGTTCCACCACCGTGGTCGCCACAAGAAGACGGAGTTTTCCGGCGCGAAACGCCGCCATCACCCCCCGCTTTTCCTCGGAGGGCATGCGGCCATGCAAAAGACCCACGACCTCCCCAAAGCGCGCCCGCAGCTCTTCGTAGGCCGCGGTGGCCGCCCGCAGATCCAACTCCTCCGATTCCTCCACCAGGGGAAAAACCACGTAACCCTTTTCCCCTTGGCGCAGACGACGGCCCACCTCCTCATAAACTTCCTCGCGCCGACTCTCGGAAACCCAAAGGGTTTGCACGTTTCTGCGCGGAACTGGAAGTTCCTCCAGCACGGAAAGTTCAAATTCCCCGTACACGGTGAGGACGACCGTGCGCGGAATGGGGGTGGCGGACATCACTAGCACGTTCGTCCCGCGCCCTTTCCTCTCCAGACAAGCACGCTGGATCACCCCAAAGCGGTGCTGTTCGTCAATCACCACCAAGGCCAAGTCCTTGAACTCCACGTCCTCCTCGAGCAGGGCGTGAGTCCCCACTACCACCTGGATTTCCCCTTGGGCGATGCGCGAAAGTAGTTCCTCGCGCTCCTTTCTTCCAAGCCCTCCACTGAGCAGCCCAACCTTCAGTGGGAGTGGGCGGAGGAGTTCATGGAACACGTAAAAATGTTGTTCGGCAAGGATTTCCGTGGGGGCCATCACCGCGGCCTGCGCTCCGGCGGAGGCAACCATCGCGCAAGCCGCCGCAGCAACCACGGTCTTCCCAGAACCCACATCCCCTTGAAGGAGGCGCAGCATGGGGTATGGGGCGCGCAAATCCGCTTCGATTTTGGCAATAGCTCTCTTCTGCGAGGGGGTTAGGGGAAACGGAAGATTTCCTAAGAAGGCGTCAATCCACGTTGGATCCGGCTGCACAGCCCGTCCCACTGTCTCCCGCCGGCGATGGAGGATGAGGCCAACCTGAAGCAAAAAGAGTTCCTCGAAGGCCAGGGTTTCCCGCGCCTTTTCGAATTCTTCTGGGCTTTCGGGGAAATGAATCCTCCGCAGGGCCTCGCGGCGTGGCAAGAGGTTATACCGCGCACGGATCTCCTCGGGGATCACCTCGGGAATCCGTGTGTGCACCCGCCTTAACGTCCGGCGGATCACCCCTTGGAGGATATTTTGCGATAGCCCTTCGGTGCTGGGATAGATGGGAACAACACGCCCAGTCTGTTCTTTTTTGTCAGCCTTTTCCCAAACAGGGTTTTCTATCTGGATCTCACCAAAACGCACTTGTACCTTGCCGTAGAACGCGTACCGTTCTCCCTGCTCAAGTTGATCCCAAATCCAGGGTTGATTGAACCAGACCCCAAAGAGGATACCAGTCCCATCGTCGAGCGCGGCCTTCACCAACTCCAGTTTAGGCCTGACCTTCACCTTGGATTTCGCCCGTAAAATTCCTTCTACGAGGGCGTTTTCTCCATCGCGCAATTCCTTAATGGGACGGAGTTGGGTGCGGTCCTCAAGCCGCCGGGGAAGGAAATTGAGGAGGTCCTCCACAGTGTGGATCCCCAGTTTTTGAAAAAGGGCCTCGCGCTTTTCTCCTACCCCGGGGGCGTAGCGGATCGGGCTTTCCAGCCTAAGGCGATCCTCGCCTTGCAAGAGTCGCTCCAAGCGAGCTTCCAAGCGGGCGAGGGCTTTTTCCCGCTCGGGCTTGCTTAGTCCGCGGTAGCCGGCGACGAGCGTCGCCACCTCGGGGAGCTGGTTTTGCACCAGCACCTCCAGGCCTCCGACCACCGCGGCGTCGGTGAAACCCTTGCGGCGTTCCAGTTCAAGCACCTTGCGCACGAGGGCCACGCGCGCCGGAAGATCCTCAGGAGTTGCCCTTGTCACAACTTGCTTATAATAAGCCTTACGAGGAGGAGGCCAAGTTGGTTCGAGTTTACCCTGATCCCATCCTGAGGAAGCCCACTCATCCTGTGCGGCCAGGTAGCCCGGATGCGCGAGCCATCGCCGAGGCTCTCCGTGGGGCATTCTCCCGTATCGAAGGCCTTGGTCTTGCCGCCAATCAGCTTGGGTTTCTATCCCGCGTCGCCATCGTTCGCCTGAGCGGGGAAGGAGCGGAGGACCATGGGGAGCGGGCGCCGATCATCATGTTGAACCCCCGCATCCTTTGGCGCTCTGAGGACATCGTGGTCGACGAGGAAGGTTGCCTCTCCATTCCCGGGGTATGGGCGGATGTTCCGCGGGCGAAAAGCGTGCGGGTGGAATACCAGGACGAAGAGGGGCAGCGCCATATCATTGAGGTTGAGGGCCTCGATGCTCGCCTCATCCAGCACGAGCTGGATCACCTCGATGGCGTGCTCTTCATCGATCACCTTTCCGTGAACGAGCGGCAGCGTGTGCTACGGGTCTTTCGCGAGCTTCAGCTGCGAAAGGAGGGGGTACCTTCCGCAGCCCAGGTCCGCGCCTAGCCTTCGCCGGAACAAGTTCTTTTGCTGTTCCTATCCTCCAGGCGCTTGCCGAGCGTTTTGGGGTGCTTTTGGTGATCACCCAGCCGGACAAACCCGCGGGCCGTGGGCTCAAACTCACCCCGCCGCCGGTGAAGCTCGCGGCCCAAAAGCTGGGCCTGCCACTCCTTCAGCCGAAATCCATCAATAGCTCAGACTGCGTGGAAGTCCTGCGCTCCTTGGAGCTGGATCTCCTTGTGACCGCCGCGTTTGGTCAACTTCTTCGCCCTGTGGTATTGAAAATTCCCCGCCTTGGGTGCGTAAATGTTCATGCTTCTCTTCTTCCTAAGTACCGGGGAGCCGCGCCGATCAACTGGGCCTTGATCCATGGGGAAAGGGAGAGCGGGGTTACCACCTTCCTCATGGACGAGGGCATGGACACCGGCCCCATCCTCCTTCAGCGTTCCACCCCTATAGACCCCAACGAAACGGCGGGCGAACTGGAGGAGAGGCTTGCCCGGATGGGCGCAGCGCTTGCCGTGGAGACGGTGGAGAAGTTCTGGCGCGGGGAGATCGCGCCCAAGCCCCAGCCCCCCAACGGGCCGCTTGCTCCCAAGCTGCACAAGGAGGACGGAAGGATCCGCTGGGAGTGGGAAGCGCGGCGCATCCACAACCTTGTGCGCGGCCTTTCCCCAAAGCCTGGCGCTTACACGACCTGGCAGGGCGAGCTGGTGAAGGTCTTGCGCACCCGCGTCGTCGAGGAAGGAGGAAGCGTTGGTTCGCCGGGCTCAATCCTTCCTCGGCGGGATCGGCTTTTTGTGGCCGCGGGCCAGGGGGTCCTCGAGGTGCTGGAGCTTCAGCCGGCGGGTTGTCGGATCATTTCTGGCCGGG
>JANXBC010000044.1 GCA_025060555.1 Candidatus Bipolaricaulota bacterium | reverse complement strand
GTATGTGCACGAACTCTATAAATACATCGCGTGCGAAATCACCTGTGACTCGGATGACCTGGACCACAATGAAGTCGTCGCCTGGATTGAGGGGATCACCTCCAAAGGCTCTATCGGAAAACGTGGGCGCGGCCACCATCGGCGTGGTGAACAGCGCTATCAGCAAACTTACCCATAAAAGCTGTCTCATCGCCCCATCACCTCGCTTTGTCCGGCCGGCCTCTTCCTGCCCAGAAATTCCCAAAGAATCGCGTGCACGCATTTTTTTCTTTCTCCTCCACTGCGCCCAGTCTAATCCGCCCCCTACCCCACCCGGAGGAGTACGGTTACCTTGACCACAGGCCTTTCTCTCCCCAAAACCGGCCGTCTGTCCCTTTTCCTTGGTAAGTGTAGCGCAGGTCAAATGTGACAGTTGCCACAAGCTGGAATGTGGATGGCGCTTCGGCATATTCACTCGCCCCAGTCTCGGCCCAGACAGGATTAATCCGGAACTGAACCACTTATACTTTTGGGAAGGCGATGGCGTTCCCCATGGAAATGCTCCGTTTTTTGGAGCAGGCACCTGAGGACTTTCGCTACCCCCAGTTTAAGAGAACAGGCAGGAAAATTTTCGTAGCCGCCGAGGAAAAGAAATTTTCCTCATTTCTCCTTGGAAAGAAAAGGCAAAAGCGAGGGGGCTTTTCGCCCCCTCTCACCGTAAACCCGAAGACCGAGGCTCAGAGACGGTAGACTAGAGCGTACTTCTCCCGCAGATAGCGCAAGAACGGCTCCGGCGAAAGCTTTTCGCCCGTGACCCGCTCGCAGAGCTCCTCGGGGAAGTACATGCGCCCATAGCGGTGGACGTTCTCGCGGAGCCAGGAAAGGACGTTCTGGAATTGCCCCTCCCGCACATCCTCCCAAAGGTTCGGCTGGGCTTCCCGCAATTTCTCCATGAACTGGGCGGCGTATAGGTTCCCTAGGGCATAGGAGGGGAAGTACCCGAAGGAGCCGCTCGACCAGTGCACGTCTTGGAGCACGCCTTTGGCGTCGTCGGGCGGCACCACCCCTAAATACGCCTGCATCGCCGCGTTCCACCGCTCCGGAAGGTCCTCCACCTTGAGGCGCCCCTCCAAAAGCTCCACCTCGAGCTCAAAGCGCAGACAAATGTGGAGGTTGTAGGTGACCTCATCGGCCTCCACGCGGATGAGGGAGGGCTCCACCTTGTTCACCATGCGGAAGATCCCCTCCGGGGATTGGCGGGCGAACCCCCGGAATCGCCGGGAGAGCTTGGGCTTGAAGAACTCCCAGAAGGCGAGGCTCCTTCCGATTTGGTTTTCCCAAAAGCGCGACTGGGATTCGTGGATGCCAAAGGAAGCGCCGCCGGCCAGGCCCATCCAGTAGAGCTCCGGCGGGATGCCCTGGTCGTAGAGGGCGTGCCCGCCCTCGTGGAGGGCCCCATAAAGGGCGGAGAAAGGCTCCTTTTCGCTGTAGCGGTTGGTGACGCGGGTATCCCCCGGGCCCAGGCCGATGGTGAAGGGGTGGGCGGAGTCGTCGAGCCTCCCCGCGGAAAAGTCGTAGCCGATGGCGCGCAGGGCCTCGGCGCACAGGGCCTTCTGGCTGGGAACCCGGTAGCGACCCTCGGGAATGGGTGGAGGCGGCGTCCCCCGCTCCTGGAGCTCCCGCACAAACGGTACGAGTTTTTCTCGCAGGCCGCCCAGGATCCCGGCCACGCGGCGCGTGGTCATCCCCGGCTCGTACTCCTCAAGAAGGGCGTCGTAGGGGTGCTCCTTGTACCCAATCAGGCGGGCCATCTCCCGCACCATGTCCACGATCTCCGCCAAATAGGGCCGGAAGAGGGCGAAGTTGGCCTCGGCCTTGGCCTTCTCCCACACCGCCTCCGCTTTGGTGCAAAGCTCCACGAACCGCTGGTAGAAGTCGGGCGGGATGGCCCGGGCCCGCTCGTGGTCGCGTTTCTCCATGCGAACCCTGGCCCGCTCCGGCTCGGAGGCGCCCGGGAGCTCCTTTTCCGCCGCGGCCAAAAGTTCCCCGAACTTTGGGGAAACCAAGCGCTCGAAAGCGAGGCGGGAAAGCCTCCCTGTCACTTTGGCGCGGGCGTCCAGGCCTTTTTCTGGCATGTAGGTGCGGGCATCCCAGTGGGCGATGGCCACCGCCGCCTGGAGCTCCACCATCTCCGCCACGTAATTTTTGAGCTCCGCTAAGGCCGTCATCTCAGATCCTTTCCGTCCGCCCGGTGAAGGCGAACCTTTCGATCCGGAGCTTTGGGACCAAGGTGGCCCCAAAGCTCTCCCCGCCCGTGATGAGGGCCAGATCCTTTCCCACGGCCTGGACCTGAGCGAGGGCACGCAGGCCCGACTCCGTCACGCGCAGGTCCTCCACGGCGGCCACGATCCTTCCATCCTCCACGAGGAACGTCCCGTCGCGGGTCATCATGGTCATGATGCCCCGCATGGGGTCCACGGTGCGGGCGTAGTGGAAGCGCGTGACCAAAAGGCCGCGGGAAAGCCCGGAAAGGAGTTCTTTATCCGTGGCCTCTCCGGGCTCCATCACGAGGTGGGTGGGCATGGGGGAGAAACCCGCGGCCGCCGGTGGAAGGGCATGGCCCGTGGACTTCGTGCCCATGAGTTTGGCCGTGCGGGAGTCGTGCACCACCCCCTCGGCCACGCCCCTCCGGAAGAAGTACACCCGCGTCTTGGGCACGCCTTCAAAGTCAAAGGGCAAGGGCATCGTCTTGGGATGGAGGGCGTCGTCGTACACGGTGACGAGCTCGGAGACCATTTTTTCGCCGAAGCGCTGGCAGAAGAAGCTGCGGTTCTCGAGGACGGCCCGGGCGGAGAAGCCCATGGAGGAGAGCATCCCCAGGAGAGTGGCCACGGCCGGCTCCTCCAGCACCACCGGGTACTCCCCGGGCTCGACTTTCACCCGCTTTTCCGAGCGCGCGGCCTTTTCCAAAGCTTTTCCTGATACCTCCTCTGGTCGGAAATCGCTGATCCGTGTGCTCGTGAACTCCGCGTAGCCCGAGCCCGCTTCCTTCCCCAGGATCACGGTGACGAAGCGCACGAAAGAGCGGCGAAAATGGGCATCGACTCCGCGGGTACTGCGAATCCAAATCTCATCACCACCCGTGGCGAGAGAACCGGAGGCATTGAACCCGATTTTGTTGGCTTCGGCCACGGCCCGGCGCACAAAATCAGCCCTAAGCTCCGGCCCCGCATTCCAAGTGGGTTCGTCAAAGGCGTTGATTTGGGGATACGCGGCCGGCCCAGGTGGCTCGTAGCCGACGGGCTTGGTTTGGGCTTGGGCGATGCGTGCCGCTTCCTCCGCAGCCCGGCGCAGCCCAGCCTCGGAGAGATCATTCGTTTGGGCTACCCCCGTCCTCCCATTGACCCACGCCCGCACATACACCACACAATCCGTTGCCGCTACGTTTTGGTGAATGTGGCCGAACGTGAAGCGGGTCAAACCTTCTTGCTCGCGGATGAGGATGAACTCGAGTTCATCCGCGATCCTTTGCTTCACCGCTTTTTCCAAAAGCACTTCCAGGGAGGGCATACCGCCTCCTTTCACGGCCAGCCTAGTTTTTCCTGCAGTTGGGCGAAGAGCTTCGCTGTGTGGGGAAGGCGGACGAGGACCGTGTCCTTCGGGGCGCGGCGGATGCAAAGCTTGTTTTTTGGGGGGAGAACGCCCACAGGATCACCGTCAGCCAACACAAGGGCATGGTGTTTTGTTTCGACTTCCACTGCGATGGAGTCGGGGAACACCACGGGCCGCAGGCCCAAGCGATGGGGGCAGATTGGGACGAGGGAAAAGGCGGGAACGTTGGGGGTGAGGATGGGGCCACCAGCCGCGAGAGCATAGGCGGTGCTCCCCGTGGGGGTGGCCACCAAAAGCCCATCCCCACCGAACTCCCCTAGCTCCTCCTCCCCCACCTTCACCCGCATTTCCACAAACTTCTTCTGGGCGGTGCCAGTGATGGCGAACTCGTTTAGAGCTGTGGCCTGAATCCCTGGGCCCTGCGCAAGCAGGCGCGCGCGGCGTTCCATAAACGCCCGGCCCGCAAAAACCTCAGAAAGCCCGAGCTCTAATGCCTCTGCCCGGCAAGCGCTGAGGAAACCAACGCCTCCCAAAAGGGTGGGCATGATCGGGATTTCCTGGGGGTAAAGTGCCCTGGCGGTGCGCAAAAGCGTGCCATCCCCCCCTATGGTCACCACCAAGTCCGGAAGAGTTTGGGCAATATCGATCTCCGCGACCACTTCCCCTTCGACTCCTTCCCGCGCACAAAAACGGACCCCACGCTGAGCCACTTCCTTCGCCTCTTCCCGATGGGGGCTATGCACAAACCACACGCGCCTAACTTCCACCCTTCACCCCCACGTACTTCCACCGGCAGAGCTGGCGCTCCAAGATCTCAAGGACGACGTAGAAAAGAAGACCAAGGAGGGCGAGGGCTACTACCCCGGCCAAAGCGATGTCCGCGCGGAATGTGTAGTACTCGATGAATCTCCCCAAGCCACCGCTCGGCGGAAGAAGGATCCCGAGCTTGGTTTCAGCGATGTAGAGCATGGTGATGCCCAGGCCCACGGAGACGCGAGCCGCGGTGAGGACGTTGGGCAGTGTGGCGGGGACCACCACGTGCCAGTAGAGCTGCCAGCGGGAAGCGCCGGTGGAACGCACAGCCACGATGTGGGTGGGCGAGATGAATTTCGCCGCGCCCTGGGCTGCCACCACGACCTGGAAGAAAAGGGCCATCACCACCACGACCAGGCGCACCACCTCCCCCAGACCAAAGGCGAGGTATAGGAAAAGGAGGAGGGCCACAGGCGGCATGGGGTAGAGGAGATAGATCAACGGCGACAAGAACTGATCAAGTTTTGATTCAAATCCCACGGCCAAGCCGAGGGGAAGCCCAAGGAAAAAGGACACAGCCAAAGCCACAAGGAAGCGCAAAGCGGAGGTACCGAATGCGGAAAGGAGGGTCCAGATATTTTCTCCCGCCGCCACCGCCGCTTCCCAGGGGTAGGGCAGGATCGGACGCCCCTTAGCCCAAGCTAAGGAGAACGAGACCAATGCCCAAGCCCCAAATATCAGCACCACCCCAAGGAGATAGGCCACCACCAGCCTCATCCCTGCTCCTCCAAGATGCGGCGCAATGTCCTCGCCCGCTCCAAGAATTCCGGGCTTCCCCGGTAGTCGTGACTACCCATCCCTGGGTTCTCCAAGATTTCCCGGGTCCGCGCCGGCCGCGGCGAAAGCACCAGGATCCTTTGCCCCAAGAACACGGCCTCCTCGATGTCGTGGGTCACGAGGATCCCGGTGAACCGCATCTCCCACCAAAGGTCAAGGATGAGGTTTTGGATGCGCTCGCGGGTGAGGGAGTCGAGATTAGCCATGGGCTCATCCATGAGGAGGACGCGGGGCCGGAGGGCCAAAGCCCGGGCGATGCCCACTCTTCTGCGCATCCCCTCGGAAAGCTCCGCAGGGAACCGGCGCTCAAACCCGTTCAACCCCAAAGCCGCAAGGATCCCGTCCACGTTTTCCTTCCTCTTTTGGATGCGGAGAGCAAGCTCAGCGTTTTGGCGTACGGTCTTCCACGGGAGGAGGCCAGCGTCCTGCAAGATGAGGGCTACGTCGCGGCGCACCCCCCGCACCTCCTCCCCCGCCACAAGGACCCGGCCGGAGGTGGGCCGAATGAGCCCATCGATCACAAGAAGCAGGCTGGTTTTCCCACACCCAGAAGGCCCCACCACAGCCACCATCTCCCCCTCCTCCACATTGAAGGAGAGATCCTCCAGGGCGGGAACAGCTTCCCGACCGCTCCCGTAAACGATGGAAAGATCCTGCACTTCGATCATTGTCCGGGCAAAACCACGTCCAGATAGGAGAGGGACCGCGGAAGATATCCTTTTTTCTTGGCCCAACTCGCCACAAGGTCGAAGATCTGCGGGTCAAGCGCGCTGGGTTCGCTGAAGCGGGGGATGCGCAGGGCATCCACAGCGGCTTCCACCCGGGCGCGGTCCTCAGGATTGGCCGTCTCCAGGTTCACGCCGGGGAAGAAAAGCTCGATGGCCACAGGCATAGCCAAGCTCACCAGCTCAGCGCGGCTCATCTCTTGAATTTGTCTTACCGCTGTTCTCACCGCCGCCAGAAATCTTTCAATCGTTCGAGGGGAAAGAGAGCGGCGAACGACCAGCACATCCGGGGGGATGGGAAGGCCAGCGAAATCGGCGAGGACCAAGAGGGTGGGCTTTCCCTCAAACTCGTAGTGCAAAAGGTAATCCACGTAGGGCTGAGGCAGGACAGCGGCAGTAGTCATACCGAACAGGGTCCAAGTCGCGTTGAGAAGAAGGTTATCCTGCCCCACATAGAGTTCGGAGGGGAAGGAGAAGCCATTTTGGTTGAAGAGTTGATCAACCATGAACTCCAAGTCGGATTGCCGGGGGACAGCGATCTGGATGCGTCGGGTTTTCGTGGCCTCCAGGAATTCTTGCAAAGAATGGATCTTGGAGAAAGTGACGGGGGTGATGAGGGCAAGATGGGTGCCGTCCTGCGGGGGGAGGAAGAGCACGGCGGCGATGGCGGCGTCCTTCGGCTGCGAGGCCACAAGGAGCAAGGCGGAGGTGAGGTCCGTGACCATGGCCTCGATCTGGCCCGCCTGGAACGCGAGGATTCGATCACGCTGGCTTGGGAGGGGCACAAGCTCTACCTCGAGGTCGTGCGCAGCAAAAAGGCCGGTGCGCTGGGCCAAGGCGATGGGGAGAGCGCCGAGGAGTGGGGGAAGGGACACACGCACTGGTGCTGCGCAAACACCGATGCTGACCGCCAAAAATAAGAGGAAACGTGGTCTCATGGTTTTGGATTATAGCCGAGGGTTGGCGGCATTACTTTTACAGTTCGTTTTTGGCCCCTTCTTCTAGGCCGCTGATGAAGGCCTGGGCGGCCGGGCCCATGATCTCCGGGACATACCCGCCCTCAAGCACGCAGAAACTGGGAAGCCGCAGCGAGCCAAGGACGTAGCCGATGTCGTAATAGTCGGAAACTTCTAAGCCGAGGCTTGCTAAAGGATCGTCTTTGTAGGTGTCAAAGCCTACGGAGATCGCCAATTGTTCGTATTCTCTTCCCGCTTTTTCGAGGGCTTCCTCCAGGGCCTCGATATAGCGCGCGCGTCCGCACCGCGGCGGAAGCGGCACGTTGATGGCGTTGGCGTAAGAACGATGGCCGGTACCGGGGTAGTTGTACATGCGGTGGAGGGAAATATAGGTGACCTTTTCGTTGCCGAGGAAGATTGCTTCCGTTCCGTTCCCGTGATGGCCATCGATGTCCACAATGAGGGTTTTCCTTCCCGAGAGTTTCACGGCCACGGCCAAGTTGTTGAGGTAGCAGAAGCCCCCGAGGAAATCGGGGCCGGCGTGGTGGCCAGGTGGGCGGAGGATGGAGAACCCGTGGATCCTTTGGGCCAAGATCGCCCCACCCACCGCAAGTTTCGCGTAAAACTCAAGATGGGGATAGACGGGGCAATCGGGATCGAAGAAGCTCCCAGTTTTTATGCGTTGCAAAAGATCGGGGGTATGCACAGAAAGAATCTCCTCGTCCGTAGCGGGCTGGGGCTCGCGGAATGGGAAGCCGAGGCGCTCCAAATAATCCTTGAGCATCCGCACGCGGGCTGGCCCCTCGGGATGCCCAATGGCGTTATACTCCAGACAGCGTGAGCTGAAAATGATTTCCATGACCAAAGATTATACGCCCCCCATCATTTTGGCCTCTTCCTCTCCCCGAAGGCAAGAGCTCCTGCGCCTCCTCATCCCCGAGTTCCTCGTGGTTCCCCCAAAGGTGGAGGAGTGGGAAGTGCAAAGGCCAGAGGATCTTTTGGCCTTGGCTGAGGCAAAAGCTTTGGCTGTGGCCCAATGCCATCCCCAGGCGTTGATCATCGCCGCGGATACCGCGGTTTTTCGTGATGGGCAATTCTTTGGCAAACCCCGCGACCTCATGGAGGCCAAGGCTTTTCTCTCCGCGCTTTCTGGGGGATGGCATTCGGTGTTCACCGGCCTTGTGGTGTGGAAGGAAGCGGTCAGGCATGCGCGTTTAGTGGAGACGCGTGTGCTGTTTCGCCGGCTCCTTAGGGAAGAGATCGACTGGTACATCCAGTGCGAGGATGTTTTAGACAAGGCTGGGGCCTATGCCATTCAAGGGCGAGCTGCGGCGTTTGTGGAGCGGATCGAGGGGGATTTCTACAACGTCATGGGCCTCCCCCTCTCTGTCCTCTGGCAGATCCTTTGGGAGTTAGGATGGCGGCCGAAGCCAGGCTGAGGTACCCCGCGTATTTGAACCTTTCCGCCGCGGAATTTTCCCAAAGAGTCCAGGCTTTGTATGCGCTTGCTGCGCCTTGCCGCCTTTGCCCACGGCGGTGTGGGGTGCACCGTGATCGGGGAGAAAAAGGTTTTTGCCGCACGGGCCTGAGGCCCTGGATCTCAAGCTTCGGCCCCCATTTCGGTGAGGAGCGGGAGCTCGTGGGCCGCTTCGGCTCGGGCACGATCTTCTTCTCCGGCTGCAACCTGGGCTGCGTTTTCTGCCAGAACTTCACGATCTCCCAGCTTGGCGAAGGGGAGGAGATCTCCGTGGAAGCGCTGGCTAAGGTCATGTTGCGCCTCCAGGACATGGGCTGCCACAACGTGAACCTGGTCACACCCACCCACCAAGCTCCGATGATCATAGAGGCTTTGGGCCTGGCCCGTGAGGAAGGGTTGGGAATCCCGCTTGTGTGGAACTGTGGAGGGTATGAGTCGTTGGAGGTTCTTCGGCTTTTGGACGGGATAGTGGATATTTACATGCCAGATTTCAAATACGGTGATGATCGCGTTGCTGCCAAGTTTTCCGCGGCCCCGGATTATTTTGAGCGCGCTTGTGAAGCCCTGCGGGAGATGCATCGGCAGGTGGGGGACCTTGTGGTGAAGAATGGGGTTGCCGTGCGCGGCCTCCTCGTGCGGCATTTGGTCCTTCCCCGCGGACTAGCCGGGACGGCGAAGGTACTCCAGTTCATTCGGGACGAGATTTCCCAGGAGACTTATGTGAACCTCATGGCCCAGTACTATCCCACGCATCGGGCCTGGGAGTTCCCCGAGCTTTCTCGCCGCATCACCTCTGCGGAGTACAAGGAGGCACTGGCAATGGCGCAGAGTTTGGGTTTGCGCCGGGCCGGCCCCCATTAGGCGGGGAGTTGACAGCCCGACAGGCTAAGGGAAGATTGAACGGAACAAAAAGGAGGAGGGATGCGCAAGTCGCACGTGAAGCTTTTCGTTCCTGGGCCCATCGAGGTCCGGCCGGAGGTCCTCCAGGCCATGGCCACCCCCCAGATCTACCACCGCACCCCCGAGTTCCGCGAGCTCTACGCCGAGCTCCAAACGAAGCTCAAAAAGTTCCTGTACACCGAACAGACCGTGTTCCTGTTCACCTCGTCCTCCACCGGGGTCA
>JANXBC010000043.1 GCA_025060555.1 Candidatus Bipolaricaulota bacterium | reverse complement strand
AGGTCCTGGATGCGGATCTCCTTTTTGCGCTCCTCTTCGGTGAGGATGTGGATGGGCTTGATCCCGATGAGGCCAAGAAGCGGTCCGCGCTCGGTGTGCACCACCACGCGGGAGGCAATGAGGGTGCGGGCGTCGAACCCGCCCACGGGCTCGATGCGCAAATACCCGGTCTCCTCGTCCACGTGGGAGACGAGGAACCCGATCTCGTCCATGTGGGCGGCCACCACAACTTTGGGGCCAGCCCCTTTCTTGCGGACCACAACGTTGCCCAGTCGGTCCACCTGGATCTCGTCCGCCACACCCGCGAGAGCTTCACGAATGATGGTGCGGATCTCCTCTTCCCGTCCGGGAACACCTGCTGCTTCTGAAAGTCGCTGCAAAAGCTCCACCAGTCCCCCTTTCTTTTTCTGAGCCTATCCGAGCCAAGAAACCTCCACAACTTCCCTCTTGTGGTAAGCCCAGCTAAAATGCGCTTGGCGATGTTTCCTATCCGGGATTACCGAGTAAGCGGGAAACGCCCGTGGGCTACGTATGTGCTCATTGCCCTCAACGTCCTTGTTTTTTTCTATACCCTGACCATACCCGACAGCGGTTACGTGCTGATCGATGGCTGTGTTTGGCGGGACACATTCAATCAGGCTCCGCCTGGCTTTAATGCCGTGCTATACCGCCGTTACGGTCGGGGCTGCCTTTATCCCCTCACCCCGCGGGATGCCTTCTACATCCAGTACGGACTAGTTCCAGCGGAGTTCTTGAGCGGGAAGGATCTGCCGCCCTCCGCCCTTTTCCCCATTTGGCTGACTTTGATCTCCTCCATGTTCCTTCACGCCGGTTGGCTACACATCATCGGGAACATGTGGTATCTCTGGATCTTTGGGGACAACGTAGAGGCCTCGATGGGTTCGCTTCGTTACCTTCTCTTTTATCTCCTGTGTGGCGCTGGTGCGGCCGGGCTCCAGATGGCTGTGAGCGGGAAAAGCACGGTGCCCATGGTGGGAGCCTCGGGGGCGATCTCCGGGGTCATGGGGGCCTATTTCGTGCTTTTCCCATGGTCTCGCATCCTCACCGCGGTCCCCATTTGGTTTTTCCTCCAACTCGTGGAGGTCCCAGCCGTGGTGTTCCTGGGGCTTTGGTTCCTCCTCCAGTTCTTCTCCGGCCTCGTGGACCTGCAGAGCTTAGGTGGGACGGCGTGGTGGGCGCACATTGGTGGTTTCCTCGCCGGAGCGTTGCTCGTTTTCCTGTTCCGCCGCCGCGAAGTCGTCCCAGGAGTACTGCGCTGGTGGGAGCGCCGCCACTTCCGCCGCTATTGGTGAGCCTTGGACCTCATCCTCGGCATAGACGAAGCGGGACGGGGCGCGGTGCTTGGTCCGCTGATCGTGGCTGGAGTGATCGTGGAGGCCGGCAAAGAGGAACGCCTTTGGCCCCTTGGCGCGCGTGATTCCAAAGCCCTTTCCCGCCCCCGCCGCAAGACCCTGCTCCGGGACCTGTGGCGCGAAGAAGTGCGCGGGCGGGTGACGGTCATCCCGCCCAAAGCGATCGATCACGGAAATCTCACGTTCCTCGAGCTCCAGGCCATGGCCGAAATCGTCCGCAAGCTTCGCCCAACCCTTGTGGTTCTGGACCCGCCAGTTGGCCCACAGGCCATTCCCCGCTTTGTCCACCGCTTTTGCCAAGAGGCGGGGATACATCCAAGCTCTATCCGAGCCTTTCCCAAAGCGGACGCAAAAAACCCGGTGGTAGCTACGGCCTCGATCCTGGCGAAAGTGGTGCGCGATGGCTACGTGGGCGTCCTTCACAAGGAATTTGGGGATTTCGGTTGGGGTTATCCCGGTGAGCGGAAAGTTCAGGAGTTCCTCCGGGGTTGGCTTGCGACACACGGGGAGTTCCCAAGCATTTGTCGAAAGCGCTGGCGTTCTGTGCAGGGTCTGAGAGCGCTGAAGTTGCAAGACGGGCTTTAGTTTGGGAGAATTGATTTCAAGCTTAAGGGGGAAGGCATGCCCAAACGCACCTATCAACCGCATCGTCGAAGAAGGCACCGTGTGCATGGTTTTCTGGCGCGGATGAGCACACCTGGTGGGCGGGCTGTGCTTGCCCGCCGCCGGAAGAAAGGCCGTAAGCGCCTGACCCCGGCCTAGGAGAGGAGCGCTTTGCCGCGGAAACGCATCTACGAGCTTGCGCGTGAGCTGGGCATGTCCACGCGGGACCTCATCTTGGCCCTGGAGAAGCTGGGCATGCCTGGGATGAGCGCGTTCCACATGGTCTCCGAGGAGGAGGCCGAGGTGATCCGAGGCGTTGTTCTGGAGAAGGCGGAAGCGCAGCCTCCTCGCCCGGCCCAAGAAAAGGCGCCACCCCCGGGAAAACCCAGGCCCCCTGTGGTGGCTGTGCTTGGACACATCGACCATGGCAAAACAACTCTACTGGATCGCATCCGCAAAACGCGCGTCGCCGCTGGTGAGCCCGGAGGAATCACCCAGTCCATCGGTGCTTATCAAGCGCAGGTGGACGGAAAGCTCATCACTTTCATCGATACCCCCGGGCATCGCGCCTTCACGGCCATGCGCGCCCGGGGCGCGAAAGCCACGGATATCGCGGTCCTCGTGGTGGCCGCCGACGATGGGGTGATGGCGCAAACCCTGGAAGCCCTGGACCACATCAAGGCCGCGGGCGTGCCCATGATCGTGGCCATCAACAAGGTCGACAAACCTGAATCGAAGCCGGAGATGGTCAAACAGCAGCTGGCGAACCTCGGGTATATCCCGGAGGACTGGGGAGGAAACACCATCATGGTTCCCATCTCCGCCCTCACCGGCCAGGGTGTGGACGAACTTCTGGAGATGATCCTCCTTGTGGCCGAGCTGGAGGGCGTTTCCGGTGATCCGGAGGGCGCGCTTGAGGCCATCATCATCGAGAGCCACTTGGATCCAGCCAAGGGCCCAGTGGTCACGGCGATCGTGAAAAATGGGACGCTCAGGGAGCGAGATGTGGTCGTGGCTGGAACAGCTTGGGGGCGCATCCGCGCCCTCTTGGACCACCAAGGGAAGCGCATCCCCGCTGCTGGCCCAGGCACACCGGTGCAGATCCTTGGGCTTTCCGAGGTTCCCGCGGCCGGAGAAAAACTAGAGCGCGTGGCGAGCCCAAAAGAAGCGGAAGAGCTTGTGGAGAAGCGGCGGGAGGAGGAGCGGGAGAAGAGGCTTGCGCTGCGGCCACGCACCACTTTTGACGAACTCATCGCCGCGGCGCAGACGAAAAAACTCGTCCTCATCATCAAAGCCCATTCGGTGGGAGCCCTCGAGGCCGTGAAGCTTGAGCTGAGCACGATCCAGGCCGAGGGCGTGGAGCTCGAGATCCTCCACGCTGGTGTAGGGCAGATCACGGAATCCGACGTGCTTCTTGCTGTGGCCGAAAGCCAGGGCCAACCCCTCATCCTCGGCTTTGGGGTCAAGGTCGATCCCAAAGCGCAGAAGCTCGCGGAGCAGAAAGGCATCCCTATCCGCACTTACGACATCATCTATGATCTAACTTTGGATGTGGAACGCGCCCTCAAGCGCCTCCTCGGCCCGGAGTTCCGCGAGGTCAAGGTCGGGGAAGTGGAGGTTCTCAAGGTCTTCAACATCGCGGGGGTGGGGAAAGTCGCGGGTTGTGCGGTGCGCGCGGGGCGGGTGGTGCGTGGGGCCAAGGTGCGGGTTCTCCGCCGCGGCGAAGAGGTGTTTGTGGGCGAAATCGCCTCCCTCAAACGCTTCGCCGAGGACGTGAAAGAGGTGCGCGAGGGCTACGAGTGCGGTATTCGCGTGCGCGACTTCGAGGACGTCCGCGAAGGTGATGTCCTTGAGGTCTACGTGCTTGAGGAAGTCCCCGTTTAACCGCCATGCCAGTGGGAATACTGCGGGTGCATTTGCGTTTGTATGGGACCCATACGCTCAAGGAGAAGCGCTCCGTTTTGGAGGGCCTTTTGGTGCGGCTCCGCCGGGAGTTCAATGTGTCCGCCGCCGAACTTGCGGAACTGGATAACCCTCAATGTGCAGTGTTGGGGTTCGCTCACCTTTCGAACAACGGGGCTTATTCCGATGGGGTACTGCAGAAGATCCTCGAACGCCTTGAGGGAAGCCGCGAGTTCTACGTGGAAGCCCATGAGGTGGAGGTCTTGTGATGCGGCCGCGCGCCCGCGCCAGGCTCGCGGAGACCATCGCCCGCGAGATCGCCGATATTTTGGAATTCGAGACCAAAGACCCCGTGCTGCGGGAGGCATTGCCCACCGTCCTTGGCGTGGAACTTTCCCCAGATGGCCAAGAGGCCAAGGTTTTGGTCTACGTTTCCGGGACTGAGGCCGAGAGGGCGCGGGTGATGGCAGCGTTCGCCAAAGATACGGGGTTCTTGCGCACGGCTTTGGCCAAGCGCCTCTCCATCCGCCGTGTTCCCCGCTTGACTTTCGCCCTGGATACCTCTCCCGATCGGTGGGCTATTGGGGACTGAAGTGCTGACCCTTCCCGTCTTTCCCTTGGCTTCCAGCTTGCGTGGCCATGCCAATGTGCTTTTGGACCAGGTGCTGGCGCGCTTTTCTCAAGCAGCCGGCGTTGCACTCACGCCAGCAACCAAACAAGAGATACAACACGAACCATTGCCGACCCTTTTGCACCTAACCGGGGGGACGGAGCACCTGGCCTTGGAGTTTTCTACGCACGCAAACTCCCCTCTTTTGCTTTTGGCGCACAACAGCCACAACTCTTTGCCTGCGGCGCTGGAAACCCTCGCGCGGTTGCGGAGCGATGGCCGCAGGGCTTGGCTGGTGACAGAAGAAAATGCTGCGAACCTCTCCCTTTTCGCGCACGTCGTGCGCATTGCCCGCGAGCTTCGCGGGAAGAAGCTCGGGCTAATCGGTGACTTTTCCCCTTGGTTGGTCGCCAGCTCCCCGGACCCCAGTGTTCTCCGGACAAAGCTTGGTGTAGATGTAGTGCCCATTCCACTGGAAGAACTGCGGAAGAGGATTCCCAAGCGGCCCGATGTTTTGCCGGAAGGGAAAGGAACCGGGGTGGGCGAGGAAGAACGCGGGATGGCTGGCCGGATCTACGCTGCCCTTAGGAGGATTGTAGCGGAGGAGAAACTTGCGGCCTTCTCCTTGGCCTGTTTTGCCTTGATTTGCGAGGGGTTCACGGCGTGTTGGGCTTTGGCCCGCCTAGCGGACGAAGGGATCCCAAGCGGCTGCGAAGGGGATCTTCCTGGGCTTTTGGCTCTATGGGTTAGCCAAATCCTCACAGGGAAGCCCGGGTTTTTGGCGAACCCCGTAGAGACAGACCAAAAAAGGGAGCGCGTACTTTTGGCACATTGCACTGTTCCCTTTTCTCTTACTGACGATTTTTCCCTCTGCACCCATTTTGAGTCGGGAATCGGGTTAGCCGTGGCGGGTAGGGTTAAGCCTGGGCCATATACGCTAGTGCGGTTCGGGGGGAAAGCTTTGGAGAAGGCGTTTATCGTGGAAGGGAATGTTCTTCCTGAACATCCCGGCCGGGAGGATCTTTGTCGAACCCAGGTGTGGTTGAAGATGCCCAAGGGCGCGATTAGGAAACTCCTCGAGGAGCCTTTGGGCAATCATCATGTCCTCATCCCCGGCCACCACCATCAAATCCTCCGCCTCTTTCACACGGTTTTCCTTTCTGACTAAAACCGGAAATTCCAACCAAAGCTAAGGATAACCTCCCCGGCCACAGGGATTTCCAGCCGTGGCTCGATTTTCAGCCCTGCGGCCAAAGGTATGCTTGCCGCTGCAAGAACACGTGAAAAACCAAACAGCCCGCCTGTATCGCGGAAGAAAAAGGTGATGTCAACGGTATAGGTACCGCCACAACAGCCCAAGCCGCAAAACCCAAGCTTCAGATACTCGAATTCGTTTTCGTAAAAACCCCCGGGAACATGATTGGGCTCAAAGGCGGTGAGGACCTCTACGTATCCACCTGGGCCTTGAGGACAACAGCCTTGGCCAAAGCAGCAACGAAGCTTATACCCGTAAAGGGCTAACCCCTCAAATCGATACTCTTCGCTATCCCATAAAACGTCACCGTAGAGAGTGAGGCAAGCATCGCAGTATGGGATCCAGCGGGGTGTAAACTCCACAGACTTTGCGTCGGCGGTGATGGTCACACTCAAGTCCGCACGCAGATCACAGCAACCCAAAAGAACATTCGTCACGGTCAGGCGAAGATAGGAAAAACCCGCTTTGGCCAAGAAAAGTGTGCTATGAACGGAGATATCGCAACAGGGGGTGAGCTCATAGAAAGAAAGGGTGAGGTCCTCGAAAGCCAAAGCATCCTTCTCTTCGAAGCGGGCTGCCAGGTTTATATGGGGAAGGTCGAGGGTGAGGTTAGAAATGAGGGCCGGGGCGGGAGGAGTTCCATAGCTTCGGTAGTGTGTCACGCGCAAACCCACGCGGAGCTCATCCCAGGAAAAGGAGAGCATGCCGTAGGCGGAGCGATAGGCAGGCTCTGTGAGGTCAAACAAAAGCCCGCCCCCAAGGTGGACCTTGTCCCAAGCTCCAGTACAGTGAAACTGAGCATCACGCCAGTCATCCTCCGCAAAGACTGCAACCGCACGAAAATCCCAGGGGTTAAAACCGAATTTGTACCGCGAGCGCAGTTCAACCCGCATAGATTCCAACGCTGTGGAAGGCAGAAAGGAGAAATTCCCCCGGCTTAGGCTGCTCAAACCCACAAAGTCGAAAACCGGGCGAAAACGCGCGATGAGACGCCGATTGCGTTCTGCTGTGAATTCGAGGAAGGGGGTCGGGGAAATCTCTTCGCTATCCTCAAACCAACCAACAAATTCGAAGCCGCGATTGGGCAGGGCTGAAACCTGTACAAATTCGCCGGCTTTATAGGTTCCAGCACCGAAGAGAGTACCAGCCCGCGGCGGGTCGCTTACAAGCACTACCGTGTACCGAGTCTCCCCAGCGAAGGTCAGAAACCCGGCGCTGGCAAGGAGAAGGAGGAAAACCATCCCAAGGAACCGCGAGCGGCGCAAGACCCCAAGGAGTCCGCCAAGCCCAGCCACGCCAAGCAGGGCCACGCCCGCTAACCGCCGCGACCGCCCTCCCTCAGATACAACACCAGCCGTTTCAGGGGCGAGGACCTTGAGCCTGAGACGAGCCGTGTCCTCAAGATCGGTATCTTCAGGAACAAACATGCTGGAATCAGGAGGAATGGCGACATTGAACGCATCAACGCCTTCAGCATGCATCACGTTCACCACCTCCTCGTCAACAACGGCTTTGTCCGTCACACGGGCCGCGAATACGATGGCAAGGCTCTCCCCGGCATCCAAAGAAAGGCCGGTGATCCATGTCAAGACAGAGTCCTCGCCTGCTACCGGCTCGAGCTGAACCCTCCCGCCCGGCCAAGTAAGGACAGCTGATTCCCTTACATACTCAAACCCCTTGGGGAGACGATCTTCCACAACAATGCTATAGGCATGGCTATAACCCACGTTGGTCACGGTGAGCCGAAAACGGACCGTTTCGCCCACCCGTACCCCGATCGGCTCTTTCGGACACGGTGTACATTCGCTGGGCTCCGGCGCGCAAGGATCACAAGGCTCGCAGTAGTACTGCTTGCCGGTGACGAGGGCGGGCGCCCCCACCCGAATGCGCGTTTCATCCCGATCAGGGTAGTCGTCATCTACATCGGAGTTGAACTCGGGGATGGGCATACCGGCCCCATCCTTTCCAGCCACCACCGCGAAGTTCTCTAGCCAGCTGCCTGGCACGGCCTCCGGCGTCACCCGGGCCCGGTAGCGCGCAATCAGGGTCCCCCCTGCGGCGAGCGTGGCCGAGATGTCCGCAACGATCGTTCCCGTCGCCCCGTCGGGGATCCCGAGGGTTCCAGACGCCGGCGGGTTGTCCACCGTCCAGGTGCCGTCCCCGCCTGCGTCGTAGGCAAGGCCGTAGGGGAGCGTATCCGTCAGGTCCACGTCGTAGGCCGTCCCCAGGCCCACGTTGCGCACGCTGACCCGGTACACGATCACGTCGCCCCAGAGCACGATCGGCGTGGGCCAGATGCTCACCCCACCCCGCAGGACGTCCACGATCTCCTTGTCCAGGGCGAGGCCCGGCTCGACCACCCCGATCCGGGTGGAGTCCCGATCAGGATAGGGGTCGGGGATGTCGGGGTTGTACTCGGGGATCGGGTTTCCGGCCCCGTCCTTCCCCGTGGTGGCCGCCCGGTTCACGAGGTCCACGCCCTGGGCGGCGGAGCTCAGGACCCGCACGCGGTAGTTAGCCACGAGGGTCCCGCCCGGGTTCACCGTGGCCGAGATGTCCGCCGTCACGAGACCCGTGGCCCCGTCGGGGATCCCCAGGGACCCCGAGGCGGCGGGGCTGTCCACGGTGTAGGTACCATCCCCGTACGCTGTCTCGTACTCGACGTGGGCCGGGAGCTCGTCGGTGAAGTCCACGTCGTAGGCGACCCCGTAGCCCACGTTGCGGATGGTGACGGTGTACACGATCACGTCCCCCGGCTCCACGGGGCCGGCGGGCCCGCGGCTGGCCCCGCCGCGGAGGACGTCGGCAATCGCCTTGTCCAGGGAGAGGGCAGGCACGGCCGCGGGGTGGACGACCTCATCGGAGTCATCGGGGTCGGTGTCGCCGGGGAGGCCGCTGTCCGGCGGGATGGGGGTCCCGTCCCCCTCGGTTCCCGTGGCCCGCATCGCGTTCGTGTACCGGAAGTCCTGGCGAGCCAGGCTTGTCACAAAGGCCTGGAACTGGAGGGTGAGGGTCTCGCCGGGGCGGAGGGTGGCCGAGAGGTCCCAGGCGAGGTTCGGCCCGGGCGCTCCTGCCGGATCGGCCGTGGAGCTCCCGCCGGGCCAGGTGGCGCTCGTGCTCCCCAAAACATAGAGGAACTCCACGGGAAGCACGTCCCAGAGGTCGACGTCGAACGCCCAGCCCGTCCCGACGTTCGTCACCTGGAGGGTGTAGGTGATGACGTCGCCCGGCTGGACCGGGGAGTGCGTGGGCACGGGGACCCCAGCCCGCAGGATCTGGGCGATCGCTTTGTCCGTCACGAGGGCCGGGCAGCCGCAGCGGGCAGCCGTCAAGACCTCGTTGTTCCCCTCCTGGCACTCGCAGATCGCGTTCGCCTCGTCCACCACGAGGCGGAACAGGTGGTCCACCCCGCACTTGATCCGGTTGGAACTCCAGCTGATGGGGTGCATGCCGCCGATGGGGAGTTCGGGGATGGCGAGGCTCCCGGCCAGGACCCCGTCCACGTAGATCCGCGCCGTGGTTGCAGGAGAAGCCTCCGTCCCCACGTTCCGCACCGTGGCCGTCACGCGGAAGCTCCCGTCCCCTTGGCAGAGGACGGAGAGATCCGTAAGGGTGAGGTCGGGGTCCACCACGGTGAACGTCGCGTCCTTCACGTTGTTGGCGGAGCTGCACTCGCACAGCAGGTCATCGGGGTCCACCGTCGCGGTGATCGTGTAGCTCCCGCAGGGGAGGA
>JANXBC010000042.1 GCA_025060555.1 Candidatus Bipolaricaulota bacterium | reverse complement strand
GTGAACATGCGGAACTCCCGGATGGCCTTCTCCGCCTCCTTCTCCACCCGGGCCACGAGGTGCTCCGGGCAGAGGCGCAGGTTGGCGTGGCGCAGGCGGAGGACGGCCTCGTTCGCGCAGAACGTGCAGCGCACCCTAACCTCCGGAGATGACGTCAATAAGCTCGAACTCCTCGCCGTCCTGGGGCCGGTAGTCCAGGGGGACGATCTTCCCCTCCCGGACCACGAGGACCGTGTCCGGCAGGATCCCGGCCTCCCGCAGGATCCGTTCCAGGCTTTTCCCAGCCGAAGCGTTGATAATCTTGTCGCGCCTACGCAATGTGATCATCCGCTTTGAGTATACCCAACCCTAGCCCTCCACAGGTTCTCCACAAGGTTTGCGTTGCCTCTGCACCAAGGCTGCAGAGAATAGTCCCTGGAGGTGATGGTGAGGATATGAGAAAAATCATCATAGCTTTTGGCGTTTTGGCGTCGTTGAGCTTTGGCGTGTTTGGTCAAGTCCTGGGAGCCCGTGTGGTTGGGTATCTAGGGCGGGAGAACCTCGTCCTCCTTTGGATCAACGCTTTGGAACTTTCTCAAGCCCAAATGAAAGACTTACTGAAGCTCGTCGATGAAGTTCTACCACTTCGAGACGAGATCGTCAATATGCAGGAGAAATTCCATGAGGACCTTCTGAAATTTACAGGGACTGCGCGCGAACTTCGTGAGCTTCTTGGCTCTTACCAGAAGGAACTGCGTGAAAAGCTCCAAACTCTGGAAGAAAAATTCACTTCTGGCTTGAAGAAGATCCTCACTGTTTCGCAGTGGGAGCGCCTGCAGCACGGTCTTCTTGGTGGGGAGGAGAACGCTCCGCGCTCTATGCGACCGCGGGCGTGGGTTGGGCCCGAGCGAAAGACCACTCCGCTTGGTCCAGCGATAAGGATGGAACTGCGTGGCCTGACGTTGGTGCGATTGCTTCCGGATTTACGGGAGGCATTGATAGCAAAGCTTGCCGCGCTTGAAAAATAGCCTCTTCCGCCGCAAGCCCCAGCGGCGACCCCGGAAAAGGGCGGGACCTCCTCCCGCCCTTTTCCTACTCCACAATTAAGTTTTTGGAACCCCTATCTGTATCTGCGAGCAAAAATTCCGCGGTTAACGAAAGAGCTGCGGTTGGGCACACATCCACACACTGAGCACAGAAAGTGCACCGCGCCACATGCATACGGATCTTTTTCGTCTCCGGTTTGAACTCGATCACTTTCGCTGGACAAACACGGATGCACAACTGGCATCCGATGCACTTTTCCCGATCATAGCCGATCTTTCCCCGAAACCGCGCGGGAACTTGTACGGGCGGATGGACCTTGTCTTCCCCGGCCTGGACGCGCGTCAGAAACTTCGTCACCGATCTTGGCATGTATTTTGTGGGAAACTGATTCGTTGCGGGTCGAGAAAGAAGCTGGGAAATAAGGGTTTTCAGGATCATCCCATCACCACCTTATCGAGGGCCAGGAGAAGCAAGCCTCCCAAAGCCGCAGCCGTCCCCCAAAGCCAAAATCCGCGCGCCACTTGCTCCACCCGCAAGCGGGCCATGCCCACCCGCACCGTGGTCACCGCCACCACCATCACCGCGAACACCTTGAAAAGCCAAAAGAGAAGGTCCACGGCCTGCGCTGCCGCCCCCGCAAGGCCTAACGTCTTCGCGATCCCGTAGGGCAAAAAGAGGGCCACCACAAGCCCGGCCAGGACCACCGTGCGCACCGCATCCGCAAGATAAAAGAGGGCCAGATAAGTGCCCGAATATTCGGCGAAAAGGCCACCGGCGATCTCCGTCTCCGCCTCCGGGATGTCGAACGGGATCTTGGCGAGCTCCGCAGGCGTGACCACCAAGAGTGTTAGGCACAAAATCGCTAGTCCCAATATGCCAAGCGGCCCCACCACCGTCCAAAGCGGATGCATGGCAATCGTTCCGAGGGAAAAAGCCGGGGAGAAACCCAAAACAGCCACGCGCCAGGCCACAGCTACCAGTACCACGGCGAGGGGGAACTCATAGGACATAAGCATCACAAGCTCCCGCTGGGCACCAACCACACCCAGAGGAGAACCGGAGGCCAAACCCCCGAGGGCCATCGCCAAAGCCGGAACGGCGAGAAGGTAAAGGACCAAAATCGCGTCGCCGTGGCCATCTAACACCGGGGGGAAGGGGCCAAGAGGAAGGTAAAGAAGGGCTGTGAACGAGGCGAGAACGGCTAGGAAAGGCATGGCGGAGAAAATCCAAGTCACCGCAGTTTTGGGGATCACCGTTTCCTTCACGAGAAGTTTTCCCAAATCCAAAAAGGGTTGACGAATAGGTGGGCCAACCCGCGCTTGCATGCGCGCCGCGATTTTTCGATCTAATCCACGATAGAACAATCCTACAATTCCCCCACCGATCAGAACCAGTGCGGCCTCACCAAACACAGCCCAACCGCTCATCTTTGCAGCCTCCGCGTCTTCTCCCAGGAAAGCCGAAGGAGCCCCTCCTTTGTCCAGGCCTCCTCTTTTCCGTCCCGCACGATGTAGACGCGGTCCATGCAGCAAATGCAGGGGTCGATACAGGCGGCGATGATGGGGATGTCCGCGATCTCCTGGTCCTCAAACATGGGGTACCAGCTCAGGAGGTTGGAGTAGGTGGGTGCCTTCACCTTCCACACGAGGAGGGATTCATCCCCGGCGGCCAGGCGCACGTAGTGGATGACCTCGCCCCGCGGCGCCTCATGCCAGCCCAGCCCCTCGCCCTCCGCCTTCTTGAGGTGGGCCAGAAGCGCCGGGATCTTGGGAAAAGAGGTGATCTCCCCTTCCGGCATGTTCTCCAGCGCCTTTTCAATGATGTCCAGGGATTGGCCCACCTCGAGGAGGCGCACCACGATCTTGTCATATACGTCGCCCACCGGGGTGAGGCCGTAGTCCTTCGGGGTGATGGCCCGGACCTGGAAATCGGAGTAGGCGAGGTAGGGCCGGTCCTGGCGCACGTCCTTGCGGAGGCCTGAGGCCCGGGCCGTGGGCCCAACCGCGCAAAGCCCCTCCGCTTCTTTGCGCTCTAAGACGCCCACGCCGCGGGTGCGGGCCTCCACCGTGGGGTCCCTAAGAAACGCATCCAAAAGCTGCTCCAAAAGCCCACGGTAGTAGCGGATGGCCTCCCAAACCTTGGGATACTGCTCGGGCGTGATATCCCGGCGCACCCCACCGAAGATGGGAATGGCATAGTTGATGCGGTTTCCGGAAAGTTCCTCCAAGATGTCCAGGACCTTTTCCCGCACCCGCCAGGTGAGATGGAGCAGGGTATCGAACCCCAGCTCATGGGCGGCCACGCCCGCCCAAAGGAGGTGGGAGTGGATGCGCTCAAGCTCCGAGATGATGACCCGGATGTACTGGGCGCGGGGCGGGACCTCGATCCCGGCGGCCCGTTCCACAGCCTGAGTGAAGGCAATAGGGTGGGAGACCGAGCAGATCCCGCAGATCCTCTCGGAAAGGTACAGGACTTGGACGAGGTTCCGACCCTGGCGCATGCCCATGAACTCGATCCCCCGGTGGGCGAAGCCAGTGCGGATTTGCACCCCCACGATGCGCTCGCCCCGCACCCGGAACGTGAGGCGGATGGGCTCCTTCAGGGCCGGGTGGATGGGACCGATGGGCACCTCGAACACCTCGGCCAGGCCTCGCTCCGGACCGCCCAGCGTCACCTCCCGCTCCTCCTCCACCCCGGGGAGGACCGGGTTTTCAGGATCCTTGGGATTCCGTTCGCTCATGGCCTTTCTCCCATTCCACCATGCGGTGCAGAAATTCTTGGAGCTCGGGCTCGTCCCGCCGCCAGGGGTGCACGGGAAGATCATCAGGCAAGAACACGTGATCCCGGCAAGGGATCCCCGGGAAGTCCACGCCCAAAAACTCGATTTTTTCTCGCTCCGTAGTCTCCGCGCCCGGAAGGATCGCACAAATGGAGGGCACGGTGGGATCGGTCTTAGGGAGGAAGGTGCGCAGGTTGACCATCACTTCGCCGCCCTCCGTACCGAACCCCACGGCAAGATGATAGAGAAGCTCGATGGTTTCTCCGGCGTCGTGGCCGGAGATGACGGAGATGTGCAGAGGGCCTAAAGCTTTCAGGGTGGCCACGGCCTGGGGGATGGCCTCCCTCTCCACCTCCGCCCAGATCTCCTCCACCGTCCATTTTCGGCGTACACCCACCTCCCGGGGCCGCAGTTCATAGCTCCGTAGCTTCTCGCCCAAGGAGGCGGTCAATGCCCGCAGGATCTCGTCGGCCCTCATACTTTGGCCCCCAATTTCTCCAGTTTCGCCACGGCCTTTACCACGCCATCGATGATGGCCTCTGGCCGGGGCGGGCAGCCAGGAACGTACACGTCCACGGGGATGATGCGGTCCACCGGCCCCACCACGTTGTAGCTCTCGTAAAACACCCCAGAGGTGGAGCCGCAGCCACCCACCACCACCACAGCCTTGGGATCCGGAGTTTGCGCGTAGACCCTTTTTAGGCGCTCGGCCATGGGCCGGGTCACGGGTCCGGTCACGAGGAGCACGTCGGCGTGGCGGGGCGTGCCCACGAGCCGGATCCCAAAGCGCTCCACGTCGTAGCGGGGGGTCAGGGCGGCCACGATCTCGATATCGCAGCCGTTGCAGGAGCCTGTGGCCACGTGGAACACCCATAACGCCCGCTTAAAGGCTGATAGTTTCATCCTCGCCCCCTAAACGATGACCAAGAGGAAAACCACCGCCAAGATGAGCAAGAACCACCCAGCGTAGTCGTTCACCACTCCAGAGTGCCATGTTTTGAGGCGGGTGAGAATTGGTTTCAACGCTTCCGCAAAGCCCCAGTAAAGGTGAAGCGCACTCACTCTCGGTTCTTCCATGCGCTCGCCTGAGAGGAACGGGATTTCTTGGTCTGTCCCACGTTTATGTTCCCGTCGCCCAAGAAGCCAAAGGAGGAGGGCCACGCTGAAAGTCCCCAATGCTGCAGCGACCCAGATGAGCGGGCTCCAATGTCCATGACCGGTGAAAATTTTTATGGTCTCTTCCATTGCGTTAGCCTCCGAGGATTGCCGCAAGATACAGCGCCCGACCGCGCCAAAGGGCTTCTGCTGCGGGGGCAACCACCTGCTCCACGAAGAACCCCGGCACCAATCCCAACACCATTATTCCCACAGCCAAGACGCCCATGGAGAAAAGAAAAACCCAATGGATCCGACCAGTTATTTCTGTCCTTGGGCCAAGAAAAACGCCTTGAAAGGCGCGGGCGAACACGGCAAGAAGAAGGATGGAGGCCAAAACCGCTAATGCTGTTAAGATCGGGGAAAGGCGAAAGCTTCCTTCATAGATCATGATCTTCGAGGCAAAACCGTTGAGCGGAGGAATTCCCGCGAGGGCCAAGGACGCCAGGAGAAAGCATAAAGCCACTGCAGGTAGTTGATGGCCAAGGCCTCCGAGTTCTCGCAAATCCCGTGTGCCTTTGACCCATTCCACTGCGCCCACACACAAGAAAAGAAGCCCTACGGTGAGGGCATCGTTGAGCATATGGAAGATCCCGCCTTTCATGGCCACGAGGCCGTAGTCGGCTCGGCTGGTCAGGCTTACAAGCCCTACCCCGACCCCAAGCAACATGTAGCCAATTTGGGAGACGGCTCCATAAGCGACCAACCGGCCCAAATCCGTTTGCCCTATGGCCATGAGTGCGGCCACCGCCATGGTGAGAAGCCCCATGCTGATCACAAGCCAGCCCACCCCGGCGTCCAATTTCCCGCCATAAAGGGTGAAGAGGATCCGCCACAGGCCATAAAGAGAGACTTGAGTATTGACCACAAGGAGCAGGGTTTTTGCTGCCGGGGCTTCCCCATAGGCGTCAGGGGCCCAAAAGTGCACCGGCGCAGCGGCAACCTTCATGAGAAGCCCGGAAAGGAAGAGAGCTAAGGCGATGCGATCCACCATGGATCCCCGGAGTTGCGCGGAAATGTACGCAAGATTTAAGGCTCCATACTCACCATAGAGGAACGCTATGCCCAAAAGGAAAAGGAGGCCGCTTACGCTATAAAGGAGCATCGTTTTGAACGCTGCTTCGGGCGCGCGGCTGGTCCAAGTGCGGAACCCAATGAGTCCGCAGGCGGCAATGCTTGTGACCTCCAAAAACACGAAGAAGTTGAAAAGATCACCGGTGTAGGCCATACCTGCGATCCCTGCCAAAAGAAGGAGTCCCAGGGCCAAAGCTAAGGTTTTGCCCTCTTCTTCGGGGATGAAGCGGACGGCAAAAGGAAAAGCTGCGAGAGCGAGGATCCCGGCGATTAACCCCATGAACGCGCTCATCGCGTCCACGGTGAGCATGATGCGGATGGGGAATCCTGCGGATACCCGTGTTTCTTGAGGGGTCTTGGCCCCAAGCACATAAACCCAGATCCCCTGGGAAAAGACTTGGGCTGCCACGTACCCAACCCCGGCGGCAACAACGCAGGCGATGAGGACTACCCAAAGATCCCGGACCGTCCTGTGGATGCGGGCCAAAATGGGCACAGCGAACCCGCCCAAGAGGGGAATGGCAATGACCAAAATGGGAGCGTGTACGCTCATCCTCACCCCCGCAGCTCCCGAATTTTCCGGGCGTCCAAGGTCCCTTTGTGTCGGTAAATGACCACCGCGAAGGCGAGCATGAGGGCGGTGGTGGCCACGCCGATGACGATGCTGGTGAGGGTTAACGCCTGGGGGGTAGGGAGGACCATAGGCGCATCGGCCGGCGCGTAGGTGTAAATTGGGGGAATTCCACCCTGTACATAGCCCAAAGCCACGAGGAACAAGTTCACCCCGCTCTCGATGAGGCCCACGCCGATCACGAGTTTGACGAGATTGCGCTTGACTACCAAGGTCCAGAGCCCTAGGGCCACAAGAATCATGCACACCACAAACGGCAAATTACCGATCATGTTCTCCCCCAAAGAGGGCAAACAGAAGGACCACGGCCCCTAAGCCGGCCAAGACCTTGAACCCCACGGCCCAGTTCATGAGGGGCAAAGTCCCAGCGGTGTTGAGATCCCCGGGATTTGGCCCATAGGGAACAGGGTTGCCGAAAAGCCCACCGGTTTTGGCAAGAACGTTGGCAAAGAAGGTGAGGCCCAACCCGAGGAATCCCAAAGCGGCGAAAGCTACCCCACCCAGGCTTTCTAGCACGGAAAGAAGGCCTTTCTTTTTGGCCAGCCGGTCAGCACCAAACGCTACAACCACCATTGCCAGACCAGAAGCGGCGACAGCCCCGCCCTGAAAACCACCCCCAGGAGTAAGGTGGCCATGCATGACCACATAACCACCGAAAACCAAGGAAAGCGGGAGAAGAACGCGAGCGATGGTCCGGACCACCACAGTCATTTCTTCAGCCTCCTCAGGACCAATGCCACGCCGGTCACGGCGGTGAAGAGCACTGTGGCCTCGCCCAAGGTGTCGTAACCACGGTAATCAAAAACGATAGCGGTAACAGCGTTGTTGGCCGCCACCTCTGGCTGAGAGAAACGGTTGAAATAATCGTCCATCTCCGTACGTTTGGGTTCACCAAATGGGCGCAAGGTTGTGGCCCCGAAAATAAGAAAACCCCCAGCCAAACAGAACGCGGCGATGGCTAACCACCGGTTCATTCCTCTTCCTTTCTGCGTGTCTTCCAGATCGCAAGCAGGAATATGGCGGTGGTCAGGGCGGCTCCCACGCCGGCCTGGGCGATGGCCACGTCTGGGGCCTGGAGGAGATAAAAAGCCAGGGCCAAAAGGAGTCCTTGAGCTCCCAGGGTCAGGGCTGCAGCCAAGAGATCCCGCAGGACCACGGCCAAAACCGAGGTGAGCACGACCATGACGAGGGTTGCGGTGAGCATCGCCGCCCAGATGGTCATTTGCCAACCTCCTCCAGCCGGTCCACCACTGCGCGGAAGGGCTTTATCCCTGCGCGGTGGGCCGCCCGCGCCAACGCGTGCGAGCCCGTGGGGTTGGTGAGAAGCAGGAACACCAAAGCTAAGAGCGCGCGGATGACCATGCTCATCCCAAGTGGCCCACCCCTCGCCGCTCCATAGACCACCACAGCAAGAATGGAAAAAATCGAGCCGAAAGTGGTGCACTTCGTAGCCCCGTGCAGACGCGTATATACATCGGGAAAACGATGCAAAGCCACTGCCCCAAGCCCGTTGAACAACGCCCCGATCCCCAAGAACACGTACATTAGGATGGTCACTTCAGCCCCTCCTCCAGGTAACGGGCCACATACAGTGTGCCCACGAAGGAGAGGAGCGCGTAAACCAGGGCCACGTCCATGATGATCATGAGGTCTAAAGCTGCACCGAGGAGGACCATGATGGCCACCACAAGGGTATTGATGGTGTCCAAAGCCACAGCTCGGTCGGCTGGGGTAGGGCCGATGGCCAGGCGCAAGCTGCACACAAACACGTAACCCAAAAGCACCGCCGCGGCCACTGCTAGGGATAGCTCTACAATCATTCTGCCACCACTCTTGCCCACTTTGGGAAGGACCCACAGACATCCTCTGGCTTGGGGTCCACGTTGCTTACGTTTATCCAGTGCACATAGAAGTCACCGGTAGCATCGTCCACCTCGAGGGTCAAAGTGCCAGGGGTAAGGGTGATGGAGTTGGCAAGTAAGGTGCGGCCAGCATCCGTTTTTAGGCCAGGATTGAATCGGACGATCCCCGGGTTTATACGGCCGGTGATCACGCGGTAAGCCACGTCCAAGTTGGCCTTGGCCATGGCCAGAAGAAAAGGCCCCACGAGGTAGACGAGGAAGGTGGCGAAGCGCACGGGATTAAGAAGGCGCCAGCCCCCCCGTTCCCAAAGAAGCCGAGAGCTTGCTAAAGCTACAAGGAAAGAGAGGGCAGCCCCGCCAATGAGCTCCTCCCAAGACCAAAGGCCAACCTCGCCGCTGAACGCGGTGAGGATTAGGTACACTAAAAACGCCAAAGCGAACGTAGCCGCTACCTCTGCGACTCGCCGCACGGGAGGCCAGTATACAAACCTAAACCCAAGGACGCAAACGGGGCGGGGCGAAGGCTCATCCTATCGCGATTGCGCTGGATAAACCTTAGAAGTACGATTGAATACCATGCACGACATAACAAGCTCCTTCGGCGACGTAATACAAAAGCAATTGGAGCTAGCCTCTCAAAACTACGAACTTCTCAAAGGGAAGGGCGTGCGGGCCGTGAACGTCATGGGTGCCATCGGCTCGGGGAAGACCGAGCTCATCCTGCGCCTGGCGGAGAAGCTGCGGGCGCGGGGGCTTCGGGTGGGGGCCATCGCCGGGGACGTGGCCGGTGATGACGACTACCAGCGCTTCCGCGCCGCAGGCCTCCCCGCCCTCCAGATCAACACCGGCGACCAGTGCCACCTCGACGCCCACCAGGTCGGCCATGCCCTGGAAGGCTTCCCCCTCGACCAGGTGGACGTCCTCTTCATCGAGAATGTGGGGAACCTCGTGTGCCCCGCGGACTTCCCCTTGGGCACGGACGCCGATCTCGTGGTGATCTCCGTGACCGAGGGCGACGACATGGTGCGCAAGC
>JANXBC010000041.1 GCA_025060555.1 Candidatus Bipolaricaulota bacterium | reverse complement strand
TGGCCGAGCTCATCGCCCAGTTTCGCCTCCTCCACGGCTACGGCATCAACACGAACCACGTGGAGCTCGCGCAGCTGCCGGCCTCGAGCCACGCGTACTACGAACGGTTCCTCAACGAGCGCGGAGAACTCAAGCTCGGTGTGCACAACGCCTATAAGCTCCTGGCGGACCTTGGGGACACGCTTGGGCACGAGTACTTCGCGAGCCATCTCGATCACGCGCTGAGCGCGCGCAACAACTCGGTGATCGGGCATGGGCTGAACACGGCCACAGAAGAGGTGGCCAACCAGTTGCGCGCGGCCGTGGAACGCCTCCTGCGCAGCGTGGTGCCGGATTTGGAAGAAAGGGTGGCCATGGCTTCCTTCCCTGACCTCGAGGCGCCAAAGAAGTGAAAACGCGGGGCTTAGGCGCTAAGGAGGAGCGCGCGGCGGAGGCGGAAGGCCAGCGGCCCCCGGGGCGGCGCAGGGGCGTGCAACACCACGGGGAGGCCCTGAACCGTGCCCCGCACCTCCCACCGGTCGCCCAAGTACTCCGCGCTGTGGACCTCGGCCACAAACGGGCCTTCCCCCAGCTCCGCCCACTCCGGCCGGAAGAAGAGAAAGGCCTCGTCGCCTTCTTGAACCGGGCTCAAAGGCTCCGCCACGGCCTCCGTTCCCGCCACCTCCACCCGGACCGCGGAACCCTCCCCCTTGCGGACCCGGGCGGGCCAGAGGTTCGCGCGGCCTAGGAATTGGGCCACAAACACCGTCCGCGGCCGCCCGTAGAGCCGCCGTGGCGGGTCCACCTGCTCCAGCTTCCCTTCTCGCATCACCCCCACCCGGTCGCCCAGGACCAGCGCCTCCTCCTGGTCATGGGTCACGTACACCGCGGTGATGCCTTTTCCCTTGAGGATGCGGTGGAGTTCGCGCCGGAGCTCCTTACGCAGGGCGGCGTCGAGGGCGGAGAGGGGCTCGTCGAGAAGGAGGACTTTGGGCTCCACCGCCAGGGCCCGCGCCAAGGCCACCCGCTGCTTCTGCCCCTCCGAAAGCTCGTGGGGTTTTCGCCGCTCGTAGCCAGAAAGACCCACAAGGTCGAGCAGCGCAGCCACTTTCGCTCGCCGGGCTTGGCGCGGAAGGCGATATCTTCCGTGCCGAAGCCCATAGCTCACATTGCCCTCCACAGTGAGGTGTGGGAACAGAGCGTAATTCTGAAACACCAAGCCCACATCTCGCTTTTCCGGTGGGAGGTCGAGTATGTTTTGGCCGTCAAGCCGAATGTCCCCCCCATCAGGCCGCTCAAGTCCGGCGATGCACCGCAGGACCGTGGTCTTCCCGCAGCCTGAGGGGCCAAGGAGAACCAAGATTTCTCCCGCGTCTACGGAAAAAGAAACTCCGTCCACAGCCACCACGGAGCCAAAGCGTTTGCAAAGGTTTTCCACTTCAAGCCTGGCCATAGGTGCGAAAACCCCTTTCGCCGAGCCACTCCCACACCCCAACCGCGATCACGGTGAGGAGGATGAGGAGGGAGGCCATAGCTGAAGCGGCACCGAACCGGCGCGCAGAAAGGAACCGGTAAATGGCGAGGGGAATGGTCACGAGTTCCCCCTGGGAGAGCATCGCTGCGGCAGTCATTTCCCCCAAAGAAAGGGTGAGGGAGAACGCACCAGCGACGAGGAGGGCTTGGGAGAGCAAAGGGGCTTCCACAGTGAAGAAGGCGCGGAGGCGTCCGGCTCCCAAAGTCCGCGCCGCTTCCACCCAAGATGGTGTAAGGCCTTCCCAAATCGGCCGCACGATGCGCACCACAAACGGATAAAACATGAGCCCATGGGCGATAACGAGCCCGTACTTCTCCCCAAAATAGGAAAAAGGTGGGCGGCGGAAAACGAGAAGAAGAGCTAGCCCTAAAACGACGGACGACACAGCCATGGGAGTCATTAGGATAGTCTCAACCGCACGGGACCGAAAAATCCGTAAACTTCCGCTCACTCCGAGCCCAAGGAGGAGGGCCAAGAGCGTGGACAGACCAGCTACTTCAAGGCTCACCAAAATGCTTCCCAGTGGCGATGTGCCGATGAATGGGCTCCGTTCCGGAGAAAAGATGAACGCGTACCAAGCAAGACCTGGGGCTTTCCCTGCAAATGGGCGGCTTAGTGAATCCGCTACGATTGAGGCGATCGGCCCAAGGAAAAGGAGGGCGGTTATCAAAAGCCAAGGTATCCAAAGGGCGTGGGAGGGGCGAGCGAGAAAAAGCACGGTCTTTCGCGGGCGTATCCTTTCCTGTTGGCCTCCCAAAAAACCTCCGGCTCGCACGTATATATAGGCCAAGGCCAAAGTTATGATGAGCTCAAGCAGGGCCAAGGCTGCGGCGCGCGGCAAGTCCAGGTAAATCCGGGCGTAGAGATAAACCCCGACCTCCACGGTTGCGTACCGCGCTCCCCCAAGGGAAAGGGGGATAGCAAAGGACAGGAAGCAGAGCACGAACACTAAGACAGCTGCGGAGAGGATAGCCGGGGCAAGGAGGGGCAGAGTGACCGTGAAAAACGCGCGAAGCCGGGAGGCCCCCAAAGCGGCACAAACCTCTTCCAAGGTGGGATCCAAGGAGTTCCAGGCCGTGTGGACGAAGCGGGCGAACACTGGGGCATTGTAAAAGGCGTGAGCTAGAACAACGGCCCAAAGCGAGTAGAGGACGGGAAGCGGTGGCTCCTTTAGTTCAAATAAACCGCGGAGCGCGTTGTTTAGGTATCCACTGTGGCCAAAGAATAAGTAAAACCCAAGGGCCACAGTGATCGGGGGGAGCACAAACGGCACAAGGGTGAACGCCCTGGCCAGGCGTTTTCCGGGAAATTCGTAGCGCGTGAGGAACCAGCCCAGGGGAAAGCCTAAGGCAAAGCTGAGAACCGTAGAAAGAAAGGCTTGAAGCGCGGTAAAGGAAAGCAAGTGTTGCACATACGGGTCGTAAAGAACCGCGCGGAGATATTCTCCAGTCCAACGGTTATCGGTACGTATCCCGAGTGACAAGGCATGGGCGAGGGGGAAGAAAAAGGCAGCGCCCAAAAACAAGAGTGGCAAGCTGGCCAGGGCTAGTCCGGCCCAGCCACGCACCTTTACCGCCCAATCAAAAGGCTTTGCCAAAGGCTCAGCCACTCCTCCAGTTTTTCCTGGACCAGTTGCGGATCGATAAAGACCGGGCGTTCAGGGATTACGGCGTACTCATAGCCCGCGGGAAGCTTCGCCCGCGCATTCGCCGGAAACATCCACTGCGTAGTAGGGATGAGCTCCTGAATCTCCACAGAAAGAACGAGGTTTAAGAACGCATGGGCTAGTTCAGGTTCGTCAGTGCCAGAAACGATCCCCATCCCCTCGATTTGTCGATAAGCCTCACCATTTGGGGTGATCACCTGGTAGCGTAAGGAGCCGTGCTCGATGTAGGAGTAGGCCGTGTCCGTGGAGTAGGAGAGGACAATAGGGGCTTCGCCCGCGAGGAAAATGTCGTAGGCTTCGGACCAACCCTTGGTGATGGTAAGAAGGTTGGGAATGAGCTTTCGCCAGTAATCGAGCCAACCCTCACCGTAGCGGGCAATCGTCCAAAGGAAAAAGGCAAGCCCAGGTGATGAGGTGCGCGGATCCTCAATCACGATCTTCCCCTTCAGCTCAGGCCTAAGGAGGTCATCAAGGGTTTTGGGGACAAGTTCCCCCGGAAGGAGTTCAGAATCATATACAAAAGTCACGTAACCGTGATCGTAGGGAAGCACACGGCCGGTTTGATCGAAGATAAGCGCTGCGGGGACATCCATAAGGTTGGGGATTTTCTCGGGGTCGTAGGGCTGAAAAACTCCGTGGGCCAAGGCGCGGGGGAACTCCATGTCGCCCACGCCAAGGAAGACGTCGGCGCGCGTCTCACCGAGTCTGAGCTCGGCAATGAGGCGGGAAAGCATTTCCGAAGAGTCGCCCACGGCCACCCACACCAGCTGAACACCAGGGAACATGGCTTCAAACCGCTCTTTTATGGCGAGGGCCGGTCCCCAAGACACGAAGGAATCGTAGGTGTAGACCACAAGCTCCTTGGCCCAACCGCACACCGCGACCATCGCTAACAGCACCCCAAGAAATTTCCGCATACCCCACCTCCTTTAGGGGTGTGAATGAGGAGGAGTTTTCCTGCGCGTATTTTGACCCCGCAGGGGATGGCCACGACTTCGTTGGAAATGCCCCGCGTGGACGCACGAAAAAGGACGCCCTCTTCTAAAGGGTAGCGTAGGCCCCAGGTGGAAATGCCCCGCACCGCAGGGGTGAGGGGAAGGAGGGACACAAGATCACCCACCTGGGCCTGGATCTCCACGTGGTCTATCACGAGGTGCACGCGAGAGCCTCGGTGAAAAAGAGTGATGGGGATATCGTATTTTTCCAGAAGGTTGGCGTTAGCCAAGGTATGGTCGAGGCGGGCACCGAAGGCGCCCACGACGAGGATCTTCTTGGCCCCAAGGGAAACGGCGTGATCGAGGGCGAGCTCGAGATCCGTAGCGTCTTTTTCCTTGGGAACCCTCAGAACCCGAAGGTTTTGAGGGAGTGGGCCAGCGAGGGAATCGAGATCACCGATCACGAGGTCTACGGGGAGGCCGGCCTTCTGGGCGAGGTCCAGGCCCCCGTCGGCGGCAATAATGAAATTCGCTTGGGAAGAAGCTTCTTTAGCCTCCTGCGGGGAGGCCACGCCTCCAGCCAAAATCAGGACGACGCGCAGCAAAAACCCCTCCTTGGTTGGCAACCAAGGGAGGGGGCTTTCGTTTGCCCCTGCCTGAGCGGGGCCAGCGCGCGGTAACCCTCCCTCCGCCGGCATTACCCGGATCAGGTTCAAGGGGTCGAGGCGCTCCCGCCTCCTCTCAGCCCCCAACGGAGCTCCCCCGGCTACCACAAAAACGATACCGGCCACCACCCCTTCGCGCAACTACGCGCTACCTCGGCAAAACCTCATGAGAAAAGGCCATCGAAGCACAAAAATTCCAAGGCAAAGCTAAGAAGCACGCGGAGAGCTAGCCGTCCCAGATATGCAAGCTAGTCGTCAGGGGGAGAACCGAGACCTTAAGTAGCTGTGTGCACGAGAGAAAAGGCGCAATGCCTACGACCGGGTTCAGATCGCGTGAGGCAGTTTCCCCTTGAACACCTCTCCTTTGGTGACACCGCAAATATAGGCCCAGTACAGGAATTCATTCGTTGGTTAGGGGAAGAGTGCACTATATCCGTTTTTTACGAACCATTTGTAAAGCTGTGCCTGAAGATGAACGTCTCAATTTTTCTTTTTAGCTCGCTGCTTCTTGCGAAGGGGTTCACGCAATCGGCTTGGTGGCTTACCCGTTAAATAAAGAGCGTAGTTTTGTAAATTCCCCTCAAGCATGGGTGCGCCACGCGTCGAAGGCGTGGAAAGCCGTGGCGGCATGAGCCCCAACCGCCGGGATCACGCTTAACTGCAGGCCTGTGGAGGGCAATAACCAGGCGGCCTTGCAAACCTTTGTCTGGGAAAAGTGGCCAAGAAATTCTTTGCCATCCTCATGGGCGATTGCCGGCGTGGCTAAACGAAACTTAAGCAGAAGTTAAACGATGTTTTCTTCTTTTGATTTATTTGAGAAAATGCCTTCGCATTTCCGCATTTTCGGGAAGCGAGAGGATTTCCTCTATCACGCTTTCCACTTGCTCGTCGCTTTTGGTCCTTGGATCTCGATAAAGGAGCTCCTTAAAGATTCTCACATCTCCAGTTAAGAACGCTTCCAAGGCCATTTCCATGCGCATCATCCTTGGATAAAGGTAATACTTGATAACCCGCGCTGGCAACGGCGGGGTAATTTTTTCGGGATGGATGCCACTTTTGTCGACGATCGCTGGAACCTCGACGACCACGTTGGCGGGGATTTCCGGGATTATGCCCTCATTGGGAATATTGATGACGAAGCGGGCTTTGTTGTCGTTGAGTAGGGCGTCGATGAAAGGTATATGCTGTTCACCACTTTTTCTTTCGGGATCAAGAATGCGTTCGAGCTCAGCCATGAACCGCTGCTCGGCTGACTCTTTGTTACCGTGGTTTTTCAGATTTTGCAATTTCCACCCCGGATTTTCCTTGATGAGTTTGGCGACCGTTTTCATCCCCTCGGTGATCTTCCGCAGGGACTCTTGGTACCAACTCCACCCCAGTTCCGAATCTGCTCCCCCCCAGGGGGCACCGTACCAACGTTTTTTCGTACTTAAATCTCGATGGTGTCGCCAAGTTGTGTTCCTTACAGTGTCCCCTATGGGCATCACCCCATAGAACCTGTACATGTCGATCGCCACAGGTGCTAATTGGTCGTTGAAAGGGTTTTTGGGGCTCCAACTTTGCGCTTTCTCCTTAATCCACTTTTCCAGCAATGGGTAAGCGTCCCTTCCTTGGTAGCGAAACCTGTTCAGCCAAATCGCGTGGTTGAACCCAGCGACTTGCCAATCCACTTCCGCTGGGTTCAGCTCCAGCGCTTCGATTATCTCGTTGAGGGCATAGTGGCCGTGGCAGAAGCCTACAGCCTTTATCGGGACCAGCCTTGTGACTAATGTCACCCCCTCAAATAAAGGGTTAGCAGCCTGGATGTACCAGGCATTAGGGGAGAGTTCCTCAATTTTTCTTGCGATTTCCACGAAAAGCTTGAGCTGGTTGTAATTGGAGAACGTGTAGTAGTCGGAAACCATGTTGAATTCTTGCGCCTCTATCCCCCGGTAATAACCATGTTTTTCGCTGATCTGCCGCACTTTTTCTAGATAGCCATGGCCTCCCACCATCGCGGTATTGATGACGAAATCCGTGTCGGCGATGGCGCAATCGAGATCCCTGGTTTTCTCAAAAACTACGTCTGCACCGATCTCTTCGGCGTATTTCTGTGCAATGATGTAGACAGATTCTAGCCTTTGTTCGTCGATGTCCATGAGCGTAACTTTGCTTTGGGAAAGCCCTGGCGTTTTGCAAAGATCACCCACCAGTCGCAGGGAAAACACTGCGCTTCCTGCACCGATGATGCTTATTTTTGCCCCCGCCATTATTGCCCCCTGATTGGTCAGCAGATGTTTAAGCCATTTTAATCTCCAAAAAGGCTTCCAAAAGCGGACGGCGTAGCATTAAGCTTGGGACTGAGGGTGTGCGGAGGAGAAACTTTGCTCTCGAGCGTGTTTCTTTTCGAAGATAACCCGCCTTTCCTGGGGATCATAACGGCCCAAGACGTGATCGCCGTGGGTCATGCTCCCGGAGAGCAAGGCTTCGGCTATTGCGTTCTCTACCTCGGTTTTGATCATGCGGCGTAGCTCGCGCGCCCCAAACTCTGGTTTGTAGCCCACTTCTGCCAGGTGCTCCACGAGGCTTTCGTGGAACTCGAGGTCGATTCCTTGCCCTTGGGCCATGCGCCGGACCCGCTCCAGCTGAAGCTTCACGATCTCCTTGATCTGGTCCTTGGTGAGGGCATGGAACACGATGATCTCGTCGATGCGGTTCAAGAACTCCGGCCGGAAGTGGTGACGCAGGACGTCCATGAGTTTTTCCTTGAGGCTCTCGTAGGAGAGTTTTTGGCCGGGCGGGGCTGTGAGGTTCCGCTGGATGAGGTCGCTCCCCAGGTTGCTCGTGGCGATGATGATGGTGTTGGAGAAGTCCACGGTACGCCCCTTTCCGTCGGTGAGCCGGCCCTCGTCGAACACCTGCAGGAGGATGTTGTGCACTTCGGGATGGGCCTTCTCGATCTCGTCGAGCAGGATCACGGCGTAGGGGCGGCGGCGCACGCGCTCCGTGAGTTGCCCCCCTTCCTCGTAGCCTACGTAGCCCGGGGGCGCGCCGATGAGGCGGGACACGGTGTGGCGCTCCATGTACTCGGACATATCCAGGCGGACGAGGGCGTCCTCGTCGCCGAACACCGCCCAGGCCAGGGCTTTGGCCAGCTCCGTCTTGCCCACGCCCGTGGGGCCAAGGAAGAGGAAGGTTGCAATGGGCCGGTGTTTCTCCTTGAGGCCGGCCCGGGAACGGCGCACCGCCGCGGCCACCGCCCGCACGGCCTCCTCCTGGCCCACGATGCGCTCGTGAAGCTTCTCCTCGAGCTTCAAAAGCCGCTCGCGCTCCTCCTGGGTGAGCTCGGCGACGGGGATCCCCGTGAGGCGGGAAACGATCTCCGCCACGTGCTCGGCCCGTACCTCCGGGACTTCGGAAGCTACGGACTTCTTCCAGCGCGCCGTGGCCTCCTCCAGGGCCTTCTCCGTCTCCTTGATGCGGGCCTCCAGTTCTTTAGCCCGATCGAATTGCTTGCGGCTTGTGGCGTAGTCCAGCTCGCGCTTGAGCTCCTGGAGCTGAGCCTCGAGCTCCTGGATCTCCGCGGGGCGGGAGGTGGCCTGAATCCGCACCCGCGCCGCAGCCTGATCGATGAGGTCGATGGCCTTGTCGGGCAGGTGCCGGCCGGTGATGTAGCGGTCGGAGAGCTCCGCCGCGGCCACAATGGCCTCGTCGGTGATGCGCACCTTGTGGTGGGCCTCGAACCGGTCCCGCAGGCCCCGCAGGATCTGCACCGCCTGTTCTACTGTGGGCTCGGCGATGAAGACCGGCTGGAACCGGCGCTCCAACGCCGCGTCCTTCTCAATGTATTTCTGGTACTCGCTGAGGGTGGTGGCGCCGATGAGGTGGAGCTCGCCCCGGGCCAAGGCGGGCTTGAAGGCGTTGGCCAGGTCCATCCCCCCTTCCGCTTGGCCCGCGCCCACGATGGTGTGGATCTCGTCGATGAAGAGGATGAGCTCGTCCTGATGGGCGAGGATCTCCTCAAGGATGGCCTTCACCCGCTCCTCGAACTCCCCGCGGTACTTGGTGCCGGCCACGAGACTGTTGACGTTGAGCTCCACCAGGCGTTTGCCGCGGAGGACCTCGGGCACCTCGCCCCGCACGATGCGTTGGGCCAGGCCCTCCACGATGGCCGTCTTCCCCACCCCCGGTTCGCCGATGAGAACGGGGTTGTTCTTCTTGCGGCGGGAGAGGATCTCGATGACTGTCTCGATCTCCTTGGCCCGGCCGATCACGGGGTCCAGCTTCCCCTGGCGGGCGAGCTCGGTGAGGTCCCGGGAGAACTTGTCCAGGGTGGGGGTGTTGGAGCGGCGTTCCACTCGCCCTTCCTCCGCGCCACGGCCCACCACCTTCACCACCTTTTGCCGCACGACCTGCGGGCTCAGGCCGTACTTGCGCAGAAGGTCGCCCGCCAGCCCATCGGGCTCCGCAAGGAGCCCGATGAGGAGGTGTTCAGGCCCGACGTAGGAGTGGCCGAGCTCGCGGGCCGCGTGGAATGCCTCCTCCAGCACGGCCTTGACCCGCGGGCTCATCCCCACCCGCACCGTCTGGCCCTTCTCCGCCCGGAATGAGCCCCGCGGCGCGTTGTGCTCAATGTACCCCCGAATGTCGTCTGGGGAGAGCTTGAATTCCCTTAAGATCTCCCGCACCACCTCGCTTTCGGTGAGGGCGTAGAGGACGTGCTCGGTGTCCATCTCCTTTTTCCCGTAGTCCACGGCGAGCCGGGCTGCCCGCTGGAGCAGCTCTTTGGCGTGGGCGGAGAGGT
>JANXBC010000040.1 GCA_025060555.1 Candidatus Bipolaricaulota bacterium | reverse complement strand
GGAGCTTGTGGGTGATGAAGACCACGCTTTTGCCTTGCCCGGCCAGCCGCCGCAGGATGGGGAAAAGCTCGTCCACCTCCTGGGGGGTGAGCACGGCCGTGGGCTCATCGAGGATGAGTAGGTCCACCTCGCGGAAGAGCATCTTCAGGATCTCGATGCGCTGCTGGACGCCCACGGGGAGCTCCTCCACGGGGACGTCCAAGGGGGCGTGGAGGCCGGAGGCACGCATGAGCTCCTCCACGCGGCGGCGAATGGCCTCGGTCCGCACGGGAAGAAGAAGGCCATTCCCTTCCGCGCCCAAGGCGATGTTCTCCAGCCCCGTGAAGGGCCCCACGAGGGCGAAGTGCTGGTGGACCATGCCGATCCCGGCGCGCAGGGCCTCCCGGGGCGAGGAAAACCGCACGGGCTTCCCCTTCCACACGATCTCCCCCGCTGTGGGGGGAAGGAGCCCTGACAGGATCTTGGTGAGGGTGGTCTTTCCCGCCCCGTTTTCCCCAAGAAGACCGTGGACCTCGCCAGGCCGGACCGTGAAGTCCACGTCGGTGAGGGCTACCGTGCCGTCCAGGTAGACCTTGGTAATCCCTTTTGCAAAAAGGAGCGCTTCGGCCATAAAGAAGAAAAAGGGGCCGGCTTGCGCCGGCCCCCTACAGCCCTCCTCATGGATAGCGGGCGCGCACCTCCGCGATCTGCTCAGCCGTGTCCGCAGCGGGAAGCTGAATGGCCCCGGCTTTGAGAAGGCCCATGAACTCACCTAAACCCTGCCACACGTAATAGGGCACAGACTCTCGGGCGGCAAGGATGTCGCTGATCACTTTCTCCGGTGTCCCGGCCAAGGGGTAGCCAGCTTTCACTGCGAAGTCCACGAAGGTGCGGATATCCACTTCGGTGCTGAAGCCCGTGCCCTCCTGGGCGATGCCCAGGACCAGGTTGAACCCGGGCTCCTTGCCCAGGGCCCAGCGCACGGCTTCGTACACGGCGGTATCCACGCGCTTGCGGGCCGAGCCGAGGATGAAGCCGGGTTTGATGTATTCCTGGGCGGCGTCTGCGCCGTAGGCGAAGGGCGGGCCGTAGGTGCGGCCGGCGGCCCGGCCAACCTCCTCCGCGGCGTCGAAAGCGCCCAAGTGCGTGCCGCCCGCGATGCCCAGGATGTTGCGGGCTCCTGCGCGGATGAGGGCCTCGGTGGCCACTTTCCCGCCCGCAGGATCATCAAACCGACCCACGTAAGTCACGAGTACTTTGAGGTCTGGGGCTGGCCCGATGTTCTTGCGGTACCAGTCCACGGCCCAGTGGGCGCCGAAGCGGTAGCCCGCCTCATAGCGCCAAACGGGCGGGATTTCCATTCCGCCGATGGCCCCGATAGCTGGGTCACCATAGGCCAGGGCCACGAGGGCCGCCACCACCCCAGCGAGGGCCCCACCCTCCTGCTCCTTGAAGAGAAGTCCAATCATGTTGGTAAGACCAGAGTTCGGGCCATCCACGAAGGCGAATTTCTGCTGCGGATAGAGCCGAGCGGCTTCGGGAAGAGCGTCGGAAAGAAGAAAACCTACGCCCACAATGATCACATACTCCCCGGTCTCCGCGAGACTGGAGAGGTCCGAGAGGTACTCCAAGGGGCTAGAGGCCGTGGTGTAGAAGACCTCCAGCCCGAAGTCCTGCGCGGCCCGTTGAGCGCCCACCAGGGCCATGTCATTGAAGCTGAGGTCTCCAGGACCAGTCTGATCGAAGTACAAGCAGATCTTCTTGGCCGCAAACCCGGTTATGGCCAGGCCCAATACGCTCAAAAGTACGATACTAAACCGCACTACACGCATTACCCCCTCCTTTTTCAAAACGTCCAGTGACGCACCTCGCATCCGAAGCCCTCTTCTCACCCCCTTTCATTTCCGGATGATGCGCCCTTCAAGTTGCGGAGCCACCGGGGAATGAGCCGCGATGTACTCAGCGAGGATCTCGTAGTCCACAAAGCCCAGGTTCCACACATTCTTTGCCAGCTTGAACATCTCGTAGCCGTCTCCTCCCTGAGCGAGGAAGTTATTCGTGGCCAGGCGATAGGTGGCATTGCGGTCCAGTGGTTTCCAGGCCCCATCCAAAAGGACTTCCACAGTTACGATGCGCGCACCCGGGGGTTGTGTGGGGTCCCAAACGAACCGCAGGCCAGCTACGTGGGGGAAACGGCCAGCGGTCTTCTCCACCTGGGAGACCCCGTTCTCCAGGGCTTGCCAGATCTGTTCGCCGGTGAGCTCCAAGACCACAAGATAGTTCCCAAAGGGCAGGACCTGCATGCAGTCGCCGAAGGTCACGGGGCCGGCTGGTAACGAGGCCCGAATGCCTCCCCCATTTTGAATCGCGATCTGCGCCCCGGCGATCCGCCCTTTCCAAAGAAGGGCGTCAGCGATGAGGTTACCGAGGTTGGTCTCCTGGGTGCGCACAAGCGCGCGTTCCCCCTCCAAGGCCACCTTGGTCTCGCCCACCACCTTGGCCTTCATTGCCGCGATCGGCTCGCGGAACACCACGAGTTTCTCCTCCACGCGCGGATGCACAGCGAAATCCTTGGTGGGAACAAGCTCGCCTTCCCAGCTCACCACGTTGCCAGCGGGATCGAAGGTCAGGAAGAGACGCCCGAGGTACTGCCCGTTCTCCCCAGCCTGCACGACCAACGTGCGCACCGGCTCATCGCTCACGGTGACGAGGTCCCGCACCGCCGCCAGACGCGCCGGCCCGATCCCGGAGACCTGAAGAAGGTCCTCCACCCGCTTGAACGGCCCTTTTGTCTCGCGCCACTCGATGATGCGCTTGGCGAGCACGGCGCCAATCCCCGGTAACTTTTCCAGCTCTGCCTGCGTAGCAGTGTTCAGGTTGAGCAGCTTGCGCTCCACCACCGTGGGGTAGTCTTTGGGCAGGGTATGGGAGTGACCCCCTACGATGACATCAATCCCGCTCACGCTCTGCGCTAGCACGAGGTCTTTATCCCAGCCGAGGTGGCTTAGGACGATGATGACATCCACTCCCTGGGCGGAAAGGCTGGAAATGGTGGTGCGCACCGCTTCGCCGGGGTCGGTGAAGGTCACATTCGGCCCGGGGCTGGAGGACCAAGCGGCATCGGGGGTGGTGACCCCGATCACCCCCACCTTTCTCCCCGCCACCGTGAAAACGGCGTAAGGCAAAATGTGATCGGTGAGGAGTGGTTCGTCACTGACGTTACAGTTAGCGCAGAGGATGGGAAACTGCACGATGTCGGCGAAGTAAGCGAGGCCACGGGGGCCTTCGTCGAACTCGTGGTTGCCGGGGACCATGGCCGAAACCCCAAGGAGATTGAGGATTTCCGCATCAGCCAGGCCTTTATGTATTGTGAAGTAAAGGGTGCCGAGGAACTGGTCCCCAGCGTGGAGGAAAAGAACGTCAGGAACCTGGGCACGAATCTCTTCCACGAGCGTGGCCACTTTGGCCATCTCATCGAGGCGGGAATGAACATCGTTGACGTGGAGGAGGAGCAAATTCCATTGGGCGAGGACGCTGAAGCCTAGGCTCAGAACACCAATGGCCAAGAGAACTCGCCGCATGTGCACCTCCTTCACCCTGAATTTTCTCGGAGGAGGTAGAACATCGCGTTAAGAGCGGCTTCGATTTCGAACTCCACCGCCCTTCGCACCACCTCCCGGTGCGGATTATAGTCCCCCGCGGTCGCCCGGCGGGCATCACCATCGATGGCTAAGATGGCCCCGGCACGCGCCCCGCGGAGCTGGGCCACGCAGAAAATCGCAGCACATTCCATCTCCACCGCCAATGCCCCACATTGCGAATAGGTCTCAAGGCCCAGATCCAAAACACCACGGTAGAACGCGTCCATGGTGACAACCACGCCCTGGTGTGTAGGCACCCCAAGTTTTTGGGCCTCTTCGAAGAGAGTTTTTGCCACCTCTGGGTCAGCTAGGGCGGGGAACTCCAGGGGAAGGAGCCTGGGGGTTGTTCCTTCAGCGCGCACCGCGCCTAACGCCACGACTAAGTGGCCATCTTGAACGCCGGGTTGGAGGGCACCGGCTGTTCCCACGCGGATGAGGACTCTTGCTCCGCCGCGAATGGCTTCCTCAGCGCAGATGGCCGCACCCGGGGCGCCAACGCCTGTGGAAACAACACCCACTGGGATGCCCTTCCAAAGGCCCCGGTAGGAATGAAACTCGCGATTCTTGGCGAGCTCTTCCACGTGATCGAGCTTTTCCGCGATGCGCGCGGCCCGGCCAGGGTCCCCGGGAAGAAGCACACCTTTGGGGAGGGAACCGATCTCCACCCGAAGCGCGGGAAGAACGGGCACGCTGGACTCTATCCGCCCAAAAAGGAGATGTCAAACATCCAAACAACTTCGTTCAGCTAAACTATGCGCCGTGTTCCCGAAGATTGCGATCACCAGCGGCCCTTGGGATGACCGCCTCGGCCCCCCACCACAAATGGCGGGAAATAGCCGGCATTTTCCGCTCCCTCCGCCAAGCCAAACTGCCGAACGGCTAGAAGGAGCGAAAGCGCTTTTTTCTCCTTGGCATTACCGCACCGGTTTGAATAACCTCGGAGTGGCCTGGATCCTCGCATCATTCGCTTGGGACAAGGTTTCGTCCAACCAAGGGAACGTTGAGGCGGAAGGGAGTTGGGGAAAGAAACACGGGAGGGCAGGATAGGTGCTTATCCTCTTACCGGCGGATTCACCCTCTTGGGTTTTGGAGAGCATGACAAAAATCCCTCATCCTACAGCCCTCCTCCGAGCCCAAGGCAGAGCAGATCCCGCGTTTCTTTTGCGCTTCCCCCTCATCTTGGACCCCGCGGAGGTCTCCCCACCCCCAAAAAAGGATGACCTTGTTTTGCTCTCCCCGGAATACGCCTGGATCAAGTGGGCGAAAGGGAAGGGGTTACGTGCGGTGTGGCTCAACCCCGCTGGGGAAAAGTGCCCGGAGGCCCATCCTTGGCATGATCTGGAGATCGGCAACCTCACGGCATTGCAAAAACCCCTGTCTTTTCGTCTTCCGGATATCCCTGAAGCCCTGGACATCCTCCGGGCCCAGGGCGTGCCAGAGCATGTGGTGATGCATTCTGCGGCCGTGGCCGCGGTCGGCTATTTTCTTGCGCAAAAGCTTCGGGAGAAGGGGATCGACGTAGATCCACTTTTGGCGCATCGTGGCGGCCTACTCCACGACCTCGACAAAGTCGCCTCAGTCCATGAAGAAGGCACGCACGGGGAGAAAGCAGCCGTGATCCTTGCGGATCTGGGCTATCCGGCGCTCGGGGAGATTGCCCGAAAACACGTGCTTTACCCGGGTCGCCTTCCTAGAACTTGGGAGGAAAAACTCGTTTTCCTTGCGGATAAACTGGTGGAAGGGGCGGAGGTAGTAGGGATCATGGCGCGCATGGCGGCACTTAAAAAACGTTATCCCCATGCGCAAAAGGAGATTTCTTCCTGCGAGCCGTTCGTCTATGCCCTGCAAAACCAACTTCTTCTTGCGCTGGAGATGAGCGAAGAAGAGCTCCTCGTAGCGTTACGGAAGCTCCCCCTTAGTTTGCCGACCTAGCTGCTGTAAGCTTGGGCATGGCAAAACTTTTCCGCCCGAAACAGGAGTTTCACCCTCTTACTCCTGAGCGCTGGGAAGACTGAAAGGGTTTATTCGGAGAGTACAGGTTTCTGCGGGTTCCTGGCACCTGTGGCCGCGCCTTCCTTTTAAGGGAAGCGGCACAAAGGCGTTTTTTTCAGGCCTTGGTGGAAGTGGGAGAAAAGCAGGGATCCTCAAAGGGCGCATTGGGGACTAGTGCGGCGTTTGGCCGCGGGACAAAATCCGTGTACCTTTCCGGTCCAACCTTTCCCTATTGCATGGCGAGCCCGTGTGGTCTTTAGTGTGCTTCTATGTGCGCCTAGGGTACAGAAGAAATTGGCTGACCCTACATTTATTGCACGCGGCAGTGCCATCCGCCGCAAGCCAGGGAACGCGCATCGTTGAAGGCTATCCCCGGGAACGCAGCAAAGGGGCTCCGCCTTCTATACTCGACCATTGACCGCGTTTTTACGCGCGGCTTTGTGGAAGTAGCCCCGCGCCATCCCCAGCGCCCTCTCTTGAGGTACTATGTGCCTCAGGGAGGTGTTCCATGAAAAGGGGGTTGCGGGCGCTCTTGCTAGTGGGATTGGGCGCGCTGCTAGTCAGTTGTGATTGGCTTAGTGTCGAGCCGGTGCTACCCCCAACCGCTGCCCCAACCGGCGTTACCGCCTCCTTTGGGACTTCTCAAAATTCCATAACTATTTCTTGGAACGCGGTGGAGAGAGCGACGTATTACAAAGTTTTTCGGGCCAATGCGGCGGACGGGGAGTACGAAGAACTTGGTCCTTCTTCTTCGACATCGTTTACGGACTCCGTGGAAAACCAGGGGACGTGGTACTGGTATAAGGTTCAGGCCTGCAATTCTGCGGGATGTGGCCCTGAGTCCGCCCCGGTGCGGGGCTATGCCGGCCGCCCACCTAAACCCGAAAACGTGCAGGCCAGTGACGGCACATTTCTGGACAAAATTGTCATCGGTTGGGACCAAGTACCCGGCGCCACTTCCTACGACGTCTTTCGTGATCCCAGCCCGCAAGCAGGTTGCCAAGGGTTGTGCTATCTTGGTCAATCAAACACAAATTCTTACGAGGACAAACAGGCACGCCCGGGAGTCAAGTACCAATATGCGGTGCGCGCCTGGAATGACTTTGGATCTAGTGCACTTTCTGAAACAGACTGGGGTTGCCTTAATCCCTGCCCGCCACTTTTCTCGTTAGATGAGGAGTGATCTAGCGAAAAAAGCAGGGTTGGGGAGCACATTTTCTTCCTTACCCTTCCGGAACATTCATGAGCAGAGGAAGACTGGTATGACTTACGAAGTAGCTGTGCTGCGAAGGTGGAGGAAGGGTGTTGGAATTGAGTTGCAGAAGGAAGCAATGAAGCTTGGCCCTGGACCACATGGGCTTCCGCTTCGAGGAAAGGTGGCTAATTAAAGCCATTTTGATGGCCGTATTTTCTCGTGCAGCACTTTAAGATCTTTCTAAAACCCTACAAGCTTGGGGCCCTTAAAAGCGAGGGAGAAGTGTGGTCACAAACCAAACGCGATGGCTTTCGGGCTTGGGCTCGCTCATTTCCCGCAAATCGCCAAAACAGGCGAGCTCCACCAGTCCAGCGGCGCTGAGCGCACCCCGTATCTCCCTGAGTGCATAGCCCCGCTCCCGGTGCTCCTCATCGATGCGGTGCCAGGAGTCACCCTCCCGAAAGGAACCCGTGATCTTCATGGTCGCGATATTCCGCTCATAGTCATAACTCGTGCGATGGACCTCAAAAAGCTCTTCCGTGTCCTGCTCCACATAAGCGAGCTGCCGCTGCCAGCCTACGGCAAGTCCATAAATCGTGTTCATGTCGAAAATGAACAACCCTTCAGGGTTAAGCACTCGCGCGACGTTAGCGAAAGTCTTCCCAAGCTCGTCGTATTCCAGGAGGTAATTGAGACTGTCATACCAACAGGTCACGAGATCGAACCTCTCGCTAAGGGCAAGGGAGGCGCATGTCTTGCTCGATGAAATGGACTTCCACGCCAGCCTCTTCCGCTTTCTTTCGGGCAAAGCGGAGCATCTCTGGTGAGGCATCGACCCCGGTGACTCTAAGACCCTGCTGAGCCATAAGCACAGCGAATGTTCCTTCGCCACAGGCTAAGTCCAACAGGGTTTCGGGGTTAGCGCCGAACCGCTTGAGAACCGCAGGCAGGAGCTCAGCCATCCTCCGGCTGTACTCTGGATACGCTCCACAAGTGTAAAGGCGCGCAAACTCCCGGTAGATCCCCATCACCACTCCCTTTCCCACCTAAAGCTCTAGACGCAGGAGGGGAAACTCCGCGTGGTCACGGAGGACGCGAAATCCGTGTTTAAGGTAGAACTCAAGCGGGCCGGAGGGATTCTCTGGGCTTTCTTTCCGCGCAAAGGTCTCCACCGCCTTAATTCCTCTCCCCCGGAGATCGCGCAAGATGTTGTGAAGAAGAAGGCTTCCCAAGCCATGCCCGCGGTGCTCCTTGCTGGGGATAAAAAGGCAGGCAAGGAATACAGCGTCTGCGCTCGCTGGTCCAGCAGAATAGCTTTGCGCATTGGGGAGAAACTCCGGCGGAGCAAATTGAGCATAAGCAACGGCATTTCCAGCGGCGTATAAGAGCCGCCCACATTCCCCAAACTCCGCCCGAACCCGCCGAACCCAAGCTTGCTTTCGCCTGAACAACCCCTCTTTTTCAGGGTCTAGCAAGAGCTCAGGGTGTTCCCAGTAAAGACAATACTTGCAGCTGTAGGGGTGACTGCCCCACCTTGGCGCCGCGCGGAGGTTCTCCTCCGTGAGATCAAAGACCACGATTTCCATTCGTTAGCTCCTTAAACCTCTTGGGTTTTCCCGATCTCGTCCTCTAGGATCTTTCGCACTTGGGCCTCGCTGACCGGTCCAAAGAACCTCATTTCTCCGTTGATGAAGATCCCCTCTGCCACGCCATAACGGGCGATGGCTTCTGGCCCAGCGGGGATTTCCTTCAACGCCACGCGGTCCCCAAGCTCGGTCGCGGCCTTGCGCAGGTAGAGCACGGCCGCAGCGCCCACCGGACAGAAAAGGGAGCCAATCACCACGACCTCTACGGGTGCAATGCCTTCGCGCCGTACCCGCGTCTTAAGGGGCTCCACCTTCACCGAGGATTGCTTAAGCGGAAGAAACATGAGTCCACCGTCGCCCTCAAGTTTTCGAAACCCGCGCTTGGCGAAATGCGAATGATGCATGTAACCCTCATAGTTGGTGGCCCCCACAAGGACGCCTTTGTAGCCTTCGGATTTGAGCAACTCCAGGAAAGCAAAGAAGAGGGCCCACATGTACCCTCGGCCGCGGCAATAGTGTTGGACCCACTCGCAGTAGAGCCAAGCTACGCCCGGCTCCGTGCGATAAGGGACAAGAGCGCGCTCCGACGGAGCCCAGTAAATGTGGCCCACCACCTGGCCAGCCTCTTCCACATGGAAGCCCTCCACATGCTTCCCCAAGTTCTCCGCAAACCAGGTTCTGGATAATTCAAGGCCGTCGGCCCAGAAAGGGCGCGGGCTCGCCGTAGCGCAGGGATAAGCCCTGGCCGCCTCCTTGGGATCACACAAACGAAAAACTCTCATCACCTCACCCCCAAAACCCATGATAACACAGGCTCATGCACCCAGACAGAAGCGAGCACGGTTAGCTTGCAGTACGGAACTCGCCGTTTTGGAGATCAGACAATAAAAACAGCTGATTTTCAATAATTTCCTGACTGAATGCGCGTCTTGCAGCGCTTGGAAATGACCAAGAGGCTCTTTGCTGCGCCAGCTTAGGAGAACGATCCTTCCGAACCAGGTTCTTCAGCTTAGTTAGGGGTTCCCTGATAAAACTCTAGTCAAAAGACGCACACGCTCTGGGTCCACCGGTTCCTCCACTATCCCGCCGCGCTTGAGCCAGGTGCCCACGATGAACCCGTCCGCCGCGGAATAGAGGCCCACGTTCTCCGGGGTGATCCCGCTTCCCACGAGCACGGGAAGGCCGCTCGCCTCCTTGGC
>JANXBC010000003.1 GCA_025060555.1 Candidatus Bipolaricaulota bacterium | reverse complement strand
AAATTCAGAAAAGAGTCCCTGGCTTTCAGGTTCGCTACCAGCCAGACTTCCGTCAGTCCATTGCTGATAGCTGGCCGCGTTCGATCGACGATTCTTCCGCCAGAGAGGATTGGGGCTGGACACCGGATTACAACCTGCCTCGCTTGGTCGATGCGATGCTCGAGGCGCTGCGACGGCGGCAGGCCCAAGGCGAAATCTGATCCGGGCTCGTTTAGGAGCTCACTTTCCTTGTACAAAACGAGTTTTCGGCGCTATGTTGCCGAACAACACGGAGCACAGCAGCGCAAATTAGGAAGAATCTAGCAGGATAAGAGAGAAGGAGGACCAGCTCCTCCGCGACGGCAAAACTACCCTTCCTTCATGCCCGCAAGTAAGCCACGGCTTCGATCTCGATGCGGGCCCCTTTAGGAAGGGCGGAGACGGCTACACAGGCGCGGGCTGGCGGTTCCAAATCAAAGTAGGCGGCGTAGGCGCGGTTCACCGCCTCGAAATCCTTCATGTCCACAAGATATATGGTGACCTTGACCAAATCCCTGAGGGTCCCCCCAGCTGCAGCCAGGATCTCCTTGATCTGCTCAAGACACCGCTGGGTCTGGGCCTCAATGGAGCCAGAAAAGAGGGGGCTTCCGCTGGGGTCCAAAGGGATTTGGCCGGAGATGAAAAGGAAATCCCCGGCGCGGATGGCCGGGGAATACGGGCCAAGCGTATGAATTCCCGTGGGGGTGACAGCGCGGCGGGTCATACCCAGGTGAGGCGGGCCATCTCCGCCCCATCGCCCAGCCGCGGCCCCAGTTTCAAAACGCGGGTATAGCCGCCGTCCCGATCCTTGTATTTGGGCCCAATCTCGGAAAAGAGCTTCTCCGTGGCTTCCTTGTCCCGAAGGACAGCAAAAGCCATACGCCGATGAGCTTGGGTGTCTTCTTTTGCCCAAGTGACAAGCCGTTCCACCAAGCGCTGGGTCGCCCTGGCCCGTGCTGGTGTTGTATCGATTTTCCCGTGTAGGATAAGAGCGCGGGCTTGCCCAGCTAAAACAAGCCTCCGCCGGTCCGCCTTCATCGATAATTTGAGGACTTTCTTGCGATGTCGCATCAGCCCTCCTTCTCCGACCGCAACCTGTACCCGAGCTCCTGCAGCCTTTGCTCAAGCTTGGCTAGGGTCTTCTCCCCAAGCCCATGGATGTCGGTGATCTCTTCCCGCGTTTTGCCCAAAAGGTCTCCCAATGTGACGATGCCCGCCTCCCTGAGGAGGTTACAGACGCGCACATCAAATCCAAGCTCGGAGAGAGGCTGGAGGTATTCGTTTGGTTCAGCGGATGTGGCTTTAGCGCTCATTTCAACTGCGGCAAGAACGGAAAAGTGGCGGTGAAGAATGGTCACAGCCTCCTGGACCGCCTCCTTCGGGGTCACCGCCCCATTGGTCCACACCTCGAGGATGAGGCGTTCGTAGCCAGAACGCCCGCCCACGCGCGTTTCCTCCACAAGGAAGTTCACCTTCTCGATGGGGGAGAAATCCGCGTCCACCGGGATGAGGCCCAGGGGAGCGTCCTCCCGCTTGTTCTCCTCAGCGGGGCGGAACCCTCGGCCAACCTCTACCTCCATTTCCATCTCCAGTTTAGCCCCTTCCTCCAGCGTGGCGATGTAGTGATCGGGGTTGACAATGACAAGCCCGGCGGGCAGCTGAATATCACTGGCCCGTACTTCACGTGGACCTATGACGCTCAAGTACATCCGATGTGGTTCGGAATCGGTGGCACGAATCGCTAACCCCTTGAGGTTAAGGATGATGTTGAGGATATCTTCGCGCACTCCTTCGATCACGTCGTATTCGTGGAATTTCCCAGGAATATAGATCCGCACGACGGCCGCGCCAGGAACGGAGGAAAGGAGCACACGGCGCAGGGCATTGCCCAAGGTTGTGGCATATCCCCGCTCCAACGGAGCCAACACTAACCGCCCATAGCGGTCGGTGTGCTCTTCCCAACGCGCTTCTTCCGGAAAAATGAAGTCCACCATATCAGCGAGAGTAGTACTCCACAATCAAGCTCGTGTCCACTGCGTGCTCGAGCTCTTCCAGATTGGGCTCGGCATTCACCTGGACACGTAGCCCCTCAAGATCCCGGGTGAGCCAGCTTGGAACGGGGCGACGGTCAGCAATTTCCTTGAGCATAGGGCGCAACTTTTCCTTGGACTGAGGTCGGACCTCCACAATATCGCCCTCCTCCACAAGATAGGAAGGGATGTTGGTCACCCGTCCATTGACGAGAAAATGTCCGTGCGAGACGAGTTGACGTGCTTGAGCCCGGGATAGGGCGAAACCCGCACGATAAACGATGTTATCCAACCGGCGTTCCAGGAACTTCAAAAGGGCCTCGCCAGTGACCCCTTTGAAATCCTTAGCCCATTCCACATACCGGCGGAACTGCTCCTCCCTTAGGCCGTAGATCCTCTTGAGTTTCTGTTTTTCGCGGAGGCGTAGGGCGTAGAGGGTCATGCGGCGGCGGAAGCGGCCGTGCTGGCCGGGCAGGGTTGGGCGCCGCACGAGCGCACACTTCGGGGAGTAGCACCGGTCGCCCCGAAGGAAAAGTTTCACCCCTTCACGCCGGCAGAGTCGACATTTAGGTCCCGCATACTTTCCCATAATCCCTCCCTAGCTATGTGGGGTGGGGGTGACGTTCTTCACCTCTTCCACCTGAATGCCGGAGGCCCGGAGCGTTTGAATCACCGGTTGCCGCCCGGGCCCAGCACCATCCACAGTAACGATCACCGAACGAATCCCTATTTCCTTCATTTGTCTGACTAAAGCCTGACAGGCAAGTTGCGCAGCGTAGGGCGTGCCCTTCCGCGAGCCACTGAATCCCACGGTCCCACCAGACTGCCAGGCCAGTGTATTGCCATCCAAGTCGGTGAGGGTGAGGATGGTGTTATTGAACGTAGAGTGAATGTGGACGCGGGCGCGTTCAAGGCGGACGTTTTTCTTTTTGCGCGTTTGCGTCTGGGGGCTCATTGCTTACTCCTTCTGTTCCTTTTTGCGGCTGCGGCGGCCAGCCTTGTCCGGCCGCGGCCCTTTCCAGGTACGGGCGTTTGTCCGCGTGCGCTGGCCCCGCACAGGGAGACCCACCTTATGCCGAATCCCCCGGTAGCACCCAATGTCGATGAGGCGCTGGATGTTGGCACGGATCTGCCGCCGCAGATCGCCTTCCACTGTGTAGGACTCAACCTCCTGCCGTAAGGCGGCAACCTGCTCTTCCGTGAGATCCATGACCCGCGTGGCCGGATCAACCCCAGTTTTTTGGAGGATCCTCTTGGCCAAAGATGGGCCGATCCCATAGATGTAGGTGAGCGCCACATCCACCCTTTTCTTTGCCGGAAGGTTTACACCTGCGATCCTGGCCATACCATCACCCCTGCCGTTGTTTATGCTTGGGATTGCGACAAATCACCCAAAGCCTCCCCTTGCGGCGGATGACTTGGCATTTTTCGCAGATCCTTTTCACCGAACTGCGCACCTTCATGGCCTCCTCCTAACTCTCGCGGTAGACGATGCGCCCACGTGTTAAATCATACGGGGAGAACTCACACAGCACTTTATCCCCCACCACAACGCGGATGAAGTTCCGGCGCATGCGCCCAGAAGTAACGCAAATCGCCTCATGACCGGTCTCCAACCGAACGCGATACATGCAGTCCGGAAGGACCTCGATGACCTCACCCTTTGCCCTGATCAGCTCCTTTTTCCCCAAATCTCCTCCCCGATCCATCCGGTCAACACCCACGGGCCATCCGCCGTCACCGCCACCATCTCCTCGAAGTGCGCGGCGAGCGTGGCCCCACCGGTGACCGCCGTCCAGCCATCCGAAAGGATTCGGACGGGAAGCGGATCTCCCTTCAACATCGGCTCCGGACAGAGGATCATCCCCTCCCTGAGGACCGCCCCAAAACCTGGCGGGCCAAAATTCGGGATCTGCGGATCCTCGTGGAGGGAGCGCCCTATCCCATGGCCCACAAATTCCCGCACTGGATAAAAACCAAAAGTCCTCGCGCTGGACTCAATAGCATAAGACAGGTCCGAAACGTGCGCCCCAATTTTAACGGCCTCGATGGCCGCTCGCAAGGCAGCGCGCGTAGCTTCCACAAGTTTTTGTGCATCCGGCCGGAGCCGCCCAACTGCCAGTGTCACCGCAGCATCCGCGTAATACCCACCTCGCCAAAGCCCGAGATCCAAAGAAAGAAGGTCGCCCTCTTCAAGAACGCGCTTATCTGAGGGAATACCGTGTACGATTTCCTCATTCACAGAGGTACACAAGGTGGCAGGATAGCCTTGGTAGCCTTTGAAGGCCGGTATGGCCCCGGCCAAGCGGATCAAGCGCTCGGCACGCCGATCGAGTTCCCCCGTTGTTACCCCTGGGCCCACATGATCCGCCAACTCCCGCAGGATTTCGCGCAGGATCCGCGCGTTCTCCGCCAGCACTTCTAACTCGCGCTCAGTTTTTAGGGCGATCATGAACGCAAGACTTCCGCGATGGCCTGGAAAACTTCGTCGGGGGAACGATCAGCGCGTACGCGTCGCAGCATTCCGCGCCCCTCATAGTACGCCACAAGGGGAGCGGAATCTCTCATATACACCGCAAACCGGCGGGCCACGACCTCTGGTTTGTCGTCTTCCCGCTGGACCAAAGTACCCCCGCACTGATCACATTTGCCCTGCACCCGCGGAGGCTGGGTGATCAGGTTATAAACCGCACCACAAGCGGAGCAAACCACTCGACTAGAGAGACGCCGCACCACCTCTTCCTGCTCCACTTCAAGGAAAATCACGAGATCCACGGTTGTGAACCGCTCTAAACCCTCCGCTTGGGCGATGGTCCGAGGGAATCCATCAAACAGCACGCCTTTCTTGGCGTCCACCCGCTGACGGACCATGCTCAAGATCACCTCATCGGGAACAAGCTCCCCGCGGGCCATATATCCCTTGGCGAGTTGACCAAGGGGGGTATTTTGCGCCACTTCCTCACGGAGCATATCCCCGGTGGAAACATGCAAAAACTTGAATTCTTGAACGAGGCGGGCGGCCACCGTGCCTTTCCCTGCACCAGGCGGACCAAGGAGAACAACGTTCTTCATTCCCTTCTCCCCAGGAAGCGTGCGCCTTTGATGAGGGACTCATACTGGCGCATGATGAGGTGAGCCTCGATCTGCATGATGGTGTCGATCCCAACGCCGACGAGGATGAGGAGGGAAGTGCCGCCCAGCCAGAAGCCCCGGATGCCGGAAGCGGCGCGGAAGATGTAGGGCAACACAGCAATCCCGGCGAGGAATAAAGCCCCAACTATATTCAGCCGGCCGAGGATCTCCCGGAAATATTGGGCAGTAGGGGCCCCGGGGCGGACCCCGGGCACGAACCCACCGGCCTCGCGCAGGTTTTTCGCAACCTCCTCGGGGTCGAACACGAGGGAGCTATAGAAATAGGTGAAAAAGATGGTAAGCACGACGTATGCGAGAAGGTACACCAGGCTCCCAGGCTCCACATAGCTTTGTAGCCACCGAAGGCTCGGGATCCAAGCGGCCACGGAGCTGGGCAGGCTGAGGATAGCGGAAGCGAAGATGATGGGGATCACACCGCCCATGTTCACCCGCAGGGGAAGATAGGTGGAATGCCCACCATAAACCCGCCGGCCGGTGGTGCGCTTGGCATACTGCACCAAGATCCGCCTCTGGCCCTGCTGCATGATGACCGTGAGGGCTACCACCGCGACAAAGACCACCACAAGCCCAACCGCCCAAAGCGGGTGCACGGTGCCCGTGGAGATCTCGATGTAGGTGGACTGTATCTCCCCCGGGAATCGCGCGACAATCCCGGCCATGATCAGCATGGAGATACCGTTGCCAATACCATTTTCTGTGATGCGTTCTCCGATCCACATGAGGAAAATGCTTCCCGTCGTCAAGGCGATGATAGAGGTGATGAAAAACCGCGGTGTAGGATCAGCCAGTCCATAGGTGATGGCCATATAGCTAAAGGCGAAGGCTTGGATGAGGGACATACCCACTGTGCCCCAGCGCGTGTATTGGGTGAGCTTCTTTCGCCCCTCACGTCCTTCTTCCTGAAGTTTCTTCAACGCGGGCACAACCGGGATGAGAAGGGAAAGAATGATCGATACGTTGATATACGGGATGACACCGAGGGCAAAGAGGGAAAAGTTCTGGAGAGCCCCGCCGGTGAAAAGGTTTAAGAACTGCAAAAGACCAGTACCCAAGGCCTCGGAGAGCATTTGACCGAGGGCCTCGGTCTTGATCCCTGGGACGGGGATGTACACACCGATTCGGTATATAAGGAGCATGCCGAGGGTATAGAGGATGCGTTTACGCAGCTCTTCGACGGCGAAGACCTGTTGGACGCGGCGGTACACCTCAACCCTCCTCCGCGCGGCCGCCGGCGGCTTCGATCTTCTCCCGCGCGCGCCGGCTGAACTTCTGGGCCTTGACAATGAGGGGTTTCGTGAGTTCCCCCTCACCCAGGACCTTCAGGCCTCCTTTGGGGTCCTTCACAATTCCTTTGGCCATGAGTTTTTCCAGGGTGACCTCCTCGCCGGGAGAAAAGTGTTTTTCGAGGACCCCTATGTCCACGATCGCGTACTCTTTGGCCAAGGGATTACGGAACCCCCGCTTGGGAAAACGCATCCAAAGAGGCGTCTGCCCACCCTCATACCCTGGCCTCATGCGGACTCCCGCGCGGGCCCCCTGGCCTTTTGTGCCCCGACCAGATTCATGTCCACCGTGACCGGAGCCGTAGCCCCGGCCAACCCGCTTAACCCGATGCTTGGCCCCGGGCCGAGGACGGAGATCGTTAAGATTCAGCGCCATTTTCAGCCTCCACCAATTCCTTCACGCTCTTTCCCCGCCGCTTGGCCACCACCTCTGGGCTCTCCAGTTGCGCCAAAGCCGCTAAAGTGGCGCGCGCGAGATTGAGGGGGTTTGTGGAGCGGAGGGCCTTAGTGAGGATGTCTTTGATCCCCGCCATGCGGCAAATCGCGCCCACAGTACGTCCGGCAATAACCCCAGTGCCGGGATAAGCCGGGCGAAGAAGGACTTTGGCTGCGCCGTATTCCCCCCTCACCTCGTGGGGGATAGTGCCGTTGACGATGGGGATTTCAATCATGTTCTTGAGGGCATTGCGGATGGCTTGCTGCACGGCTTGGGGGATCTCAATGGACTTCCCTATCCCCACCCCCACCCGGCCAGCCCCATTGCCCACCACCACCACCACGCGGAAGCGCATGCGTTTGCCACCTTTGGTGACCCGGCCGACCCGGCGAATCTCGATGACCTCGTTTTGTAGCTGTTCAGGGACCTGCGCGATCAAAACTCCAGCCCCCCCTCCCGGGCCGCCTCTGCGAGGGCCCGCACCTTCCCATGATAAGGGTATCCTCCCCGATCAAATACCACCTTCCTGATTCCCAATGCTAATGCCCGCTTAGCGATGAGCGCGCCCACAAGACGCGCCGCCTCGATGTTATCGGACCTGATCTTGTCGCGAATCTCCGGATCCAAGGTTGAGGCAGCCACCAGGGTACGGCTGCCCCCGCGCGGGGTATCGTCGATGAGCTGGGCATAAATGTGGGAAAGGCTTTTGAATACACATAACCTGGGGCGCTCCGGCGTCCCAATCACCTTCCGCCGGATACGCATATGTCGTTTGATCCTCTGCTTGTTCCGTGAAAGTCTCGCCATATCCATCACGCCTTCGCTCCGAGTTTGCCGACCTTCTTCACGATCTCCTCGCCCTTATAGCGGATGCCTGTGCCGCGATATGGCTCAGGCGGCTTGATCTTGCGGATGTTAGCCGCCACTTGCCCCACCAGGTATTTGTCGATCCCGCGCACGATGATCCGCGTGGGCTCAGGCACCTCTACTTCTACCCCAGCGGGAATAGGAAAGCGCACGGGATGGGAAAAACCAAGCTCCATGACCAAGGTTCGCCCCTCGAGCTTCGCCCGGTACCCCAATCCTTGGATTTCCAACTCCTTTTCCCATTTCTTCGTGACGCCTTGCACCATGTTGGCGATGAGAGCGCGGTAAAGACCGTGTCTGGCGCGGAAGGGCGCACGCTCGCCCTTGCGTTCCACGAGAACCTTGCCATCCTTAACGCTGATGGAAACGTATTGGGGATCATAGGAGCAGCGCAGGGTCCCCAAGGGGCCTTGGACGACGACCTCCTGAGCGTGGATCTCCACCTTAACCCCTGTCGGCAAAGGAATTGGCTTTTTCCCGATCTTGGACATCGCCCACCTCACCACACCTCGCAAAGGATTTCTCCACCGATGCGCCGCCGACGGGCCTCCCGATCGGTCATCACCCCTTGGGGTGTGGAAACGATAGCGATCCCCAGGCCCTGATACGGACGGGGAAGCTCGCGCACCCCGGCGTAAACGCGGCGAGAGGGCCGGCTCACCCGCCTCAGCCCCCGTATGGCCGGCCGCCAAACCCGCGTACCCTCCCGTAGGTACTTCAGCTTGATCCGCAGCACTGGGTAACTCCCGAGTTTCTCCACCTCATATCCAGCAATGTACCCTTCCTCCTCAAGCACCCGGACGATCGCTTCCTTCAGTTTGGAAGAAGGCACACAGACCTCGGGAGCCCGCCGCGCCAACGCATTGCGAATGCGTGTGAGCATGTCAGCGATGGGGTCGCCCACCGTCATCTCCCCCTCCTCACCATGAGGCCTTCTTTACACCCGGGATTTGCCCGTCCAAGGCGAGCTTGCGGAAACACATGCGGCAAAGCCCGAAGTCGCGAATGAACCCACGCGGCCGGCCGCACAAAAGGCAACGATTGCGCTGCCGCACCTTGAATTTCGGCGGTTTCTTCATCTTCTCGATCTTGCATTTGCGCGCCATCTTACCCCCTAGTTCCTCCGGAACGGGCACCCCAGCGCCGCAAGGAGATGGTAAGCCTCCTCGTCGGTCTTGGCGGTGGTCACGATCACCACGTCCATCCCTTGCGGCCGCACCACATCATCGTAGCTTACCTCGGGGAACGCCATCTGATCAGGGATGCCAATGGAGAGGTTCCCGCGACCATCAAAGGCGTCGGGGTTCACCCCCTTGAAGTCCCGGATCCCCGGGAGAACCACACGAAAGAGCTTGTGCAAAAACTCGTAAGCCCGGACCCCCCGCAAAGTGACCATGCACCCGATGGCATCACCTTTTTTGATCTTGAAGTCAGAGATGGCCTTCTTGGCCCGGGTCACCACCGGCTTCTGTCCGGTGATCTGGGCCAAGTTCTTCATCGCCCCCTCCAAAACTTTGGGGTCGTCATGCTTGCCCACCCCCATGTTGATCACAACCTTCTCGATGCGGGGGACCTGCATGACGTTTGTGTACCCAAGCTCCTTCATGAGCTTAGGCACGATCTCCTTTTTGAAGCGTTCACTGAGCAACATGGCCTTATGGGAAAGTCGCACCGCACTGCTTGCACCGGCGGAGTTTGCGGCCCTCCACCCACGCAAAACCAATACGGGTGGGGACGCCACACTCCGGACAAATGACCTTCACGTTGGAGATATGGATCGGGGCCTCTTTCTTTATGATGCCCGGCTCACGCACGGTGGCCGTGGGCCGCTGGTGCTTGGTCACGATGTTGACCCCTTCCACCAGCACCCGATCCGCCTCGGGAAGGACCCGCAAAACCTTCCCGATTTTGCCCCGGTCGTCGCCGGCGATGATCTTCACGCGATCGCCCTTTTTCACCTTGGCCACCCTTCCCTCCTACACCACCTCCGGGGCCAGGGAGATGATGCGCATCATCCCTTTTTCCCGGAGCTCCCTGGCCACCGGCCCAAACACCCTGGTCCCAATGGGCTGCAAGTTCTTGTCCACGAGGACCACCGCGTTGTCGTCGAAGCGGATGGTGCTGCCATCCGCCCGGCGGTAGGCCTGGCGGGTCCGCACCACCACCCCGCGCACGATGTCCCCCTTGTCAAACTCCGAGGTGGGAAGACGTTTCTTCACCGAAGCCACAATGATATCCCCGATCTCGGCCTTGTGCTTCTTCCCCAGCACGTTGATGCACTCCACCTCTTTGACCCCGGTGTTATCAGCCACCACGAGCCGCGTGCGTAGTTGCACAGCCATGGCTATTGGGCGCGGCGCAGGACTTCCACTAGCCGCCAGCGCTTGAGCTTGGAAAGCGGCCGGGTCTCCTCGATCCGCACCAAGTCCCCAACCCGCGCCTGTTGGGCCTCGTCATGCACGTAGTACTTGGTGCGTCGGCGCATGTATTTGTGGTAGAGAGGGTGCTCCACAAGTCTTTCCTCCACCACCACAATAGTCTTCTGCATCCTCGCGCTTACCACAACCCCGATGCGCTGCTTGCGGTTACCCATGGCGCACCCCCCGTTCCCGCAGAATGGTGAGGGCGCGAGCGATATCCCGCTTGGTCTTCGTGATCTCCGCGGTGTTGGTGAGCTGGCCCGTGGCCAATTGGAACCGGAGGTTCAGAAGCTTCCTCTTCCACTCCTGAACCCGTTGCATCAACTCATCGGTTGTAAGCTCCCTGAGGTCCCGGGCCTTCATGCCACCACCCCCAGTCGCGTCCGGCAGGCCAGTTTCGTGGCAATGGGGAGTTTTGCGGAAACTTTGCGGTGGATCTCTTTGGCCTCCTCCTCGCTCACCCCGGTGAATTCGAACAGGATTTGCCCGGGCTTCACCACCGCCACCCACCCCACCACATCCCCCTTCCCCTTGCCCATGCGGGACTCCGCGGGCTTCTTCGTGTAGGGCTTATCGGGGAAGACGCGGACCCAGACCTTCCCTTTAGGGGTAGAGCGGGCCAGCACCGTGCGGGCAGCCTCGATCTGTTGGGCGGTGAGCCAAATGGGCTCCAGCGCCTGAATTCCGTAATCCCCAAAGGCCACAGTGTTCCCACGGCTAGCCTTACCCTTTATGTGCCGCCCCTTCTGTTGCTTGCGATATTTCGTGCGTTTAGGTGCTAAGAGCGCCATCTACGCCACCTCCGCCCGCTTCTCCTTCAGGGTCCAGATCTCCCCCCGAAACACCCAGGCCTTCACCCCGATCACTCCGTACTTGGTCCAGGCGATAGTGCATCCGAAATCCACATCGGCCCGCAGAGTCTGGAGGGGGACACGCCCCTCCTTCATCTCCACGGAGTGGGCCAACTCCGCCCCACCCAAGCGGCCAGAAACACGGATCTTCACGCCTTGTGCGCCGGCGGCCATCACCCGCCGAATGGCTTCCTTCATGGCGCGATAGGGATTGACCCGGTTCTCGATTTGGAAAGCCACGTCTTGGGCCACGAGGGAAGCCTCAAGTTCAGGCTTATCCACCTCCATCACGTGCACCACGATCTCCCGGCCCGTCATTTTTCTAAGCCGCTCTTGGAGGGCCATGATCTCCGCCCCCCCGCGCCCAATGATGATCCCCGGCCGCGCGGCGCGGATGATGACCTTGGCCCGCGCATCGGTGGCCCGCTCGATGAGGACTTCAGCGATTCCCGCTCCACGGTAAGTCTTCTCGATGTGGTCACGAATCCGCCGGTCCTCCGCCACGTATGTCGGGACCTTCGCCTTGGGGGCAAACCAGGTGGACCTCCATTTGCGGAGAATGCCCAGACGGAACCCGACCGGATGAGTTTTCTGCCCCATTAGCCCTCCTTTTCCGCCACGGCGATGGTGATATGGGAAAGCCGACGCTGCATGATGTCCGCCCGGCCGAAGGCCCGGGGGTTCAGCCGCTTGAGCCTTGGGCCTTCATCCACAAAGGCTTTCACCACCCACAGCCTCTCTTCATCCATCTCGAAGTTGTTCACTGCGTTGGCCACGGCCGAGTCCAACACCTTCCTGATGATGCGGGCTGCTTTCTTTGGGGAAAGGGCCAAAAGGCGGCGCGCTTCGGCCACAGGCTTTCCCCGGATCTCATTGATCACCAGCCGCGCTTTAAGGGGGGAGACGCGGACAAACCGTGCGCGCGCCAAAGCCTCTCGCATGTCCTACCCCCTACTTCGGTGCGGGTGGGGTCTTCTTCTTCACCCCACCATGAGCCCGGAACGTCCGGGTTGGGGCAAATTCTCCCAAGCGATGGCCAACCATGGCCTCGGTGATCCGCACCGGCACGTGGGTCCGGCCATTATGGACATAGATGGTTAACCCCACCATCTCCGGGGTGATCATCGAAGCCCTGGACCAAGTCCTGATCTCGTTGATCAGACCCCGCTTGAACTTCTCGATCTTTTCGATGAGATTAGGATCAACAAATGGCCCCTTTTTCTTGGACCTGGCCATCACTTCCTCCTCTTCCTGGGCTGGATGATCCACTTGTCGCTGGGCTTCCTCTTGCGGGTGGGGACACCGCGGGCGGGCTTGCCCCAGGGGGTCTTGGGCGGGTGGCCCTCGCCGGTGCGTCCCTCGCCCCCGCCGTGGGGGTGGTCGTCGGCACCCATGGCCGTGCCCCGTACCGTCGGCCGCCATCCCTTGTTGCGCCGCCGCCCAGCCTTGCCGTATTTCACATTCTTGTGATCCGGATTGGATACCTGGCCCACGGTGGCCATGCACTCGGGATGGAAAGCCCGCACCTCTCCAGAGGGCAGGCGAAGGATCACCCGCTCCTCCTCCTTGCTCAAAACTTGCGCCGCTGTTCCCGCGGCCCGCGCGATCTTTCCCCCTGAGCCAGGGTAGAACTCCACGCTATGCACCAAAGTCCCAGAGGGAATCTTTTTGAGGGGGAGGGCATTGCCCACTTTGGGCTCCACGTCCTCCCCAGCCACCACCGTCTCCCCGACCCTCAGCTCCACCGGGGAGAGGATGTACCGCTTCTCCCCATCCGCGTAGTGGAGAAGGCTGATCCAAGCCGAGCGATTGGGATCATATTCTACAGATACAACCTTAGCGGGAATGTTTTTCTTTTCTCGATAAAAATCGATGAGGCGATAAAGCCGCTTGTGACCACCGCCGCGGTGGCGCACGGTGATGCGGCCTTGATTGTTTCGGCCGGCATGGCTGTCAAGCCGCACCACCAAGCTCTTTTCCGGCTCCTCAGCGGTGAGCTCGGAGAAGTCCGGGAGGACGGCATGCCTTTGTCCCGGTGTGACTGGTTTCAATTTCTTTAGGCCCATCAGGGATCACCCCGCGATCTCGATTTTGTGCCCCGGCGCGAGCTTCACCACGGCCCGCTTCTCCTCGCTCGTCCGGCCATGCCGTCGGTCCAACCGCGTCCGCCGTGGTTTACCAGGCCGGTACATCGTCCACACCTTCTCCACCTTCACCTTGAATATCTCCTCTATAGCCTGGCGGATCTCCGGTTTCGTCGCGTCAGGATGGACCGCAAACGTATACTTGCCGGCTTCCATTTCCCGCCACGTTTTCTCCGAAAGGATCGGCCGGATGACGATATCCTCAGGCCGCAACGCCGGCATGGCACAACCTCCTAGTGAGCGCCTTCACCGCCGCCTCGGTCAAAAGGATCCCATCGTGTTCAAGCACTTCGTAAGCGTTGAGCAAATCAGCGCGGTAGCATTCCACGCCCGCGATGTTGGCGAAGGACTTGAACACAGGCACCTGGTACTCTTCCGGTGCCACCACGACCAAGGTTTTCTCTGGGAGCCCCAAGCGCGAAAGGAGCGCAACCGCTTCTTTTGTGCGCGGCTTTTGGAAGTCCAAGCGATCGATGAGCCAGACCTGCCCTTCCTTCGCCCGCGCAGAGAGGGCGCAAGCCAAAGCCTTGCGCCGCATCTTCTTCGGAAGATCCACATCCCAATCCCTTGGTTTGGGCCCAAAGGTCACACCCCCATGCCGCCAAAGCGGCGAGCGAATGGAGCCGTGACGGGCGCGGCCCGTATGCTTTTGTGGCCAAGGCTTCCGACCGCCTCCGGAGACTTCACCCCGATCCTTTGTGGAGGCTGTCCCTTGCCGCTGGTTGAGGAGGTAACTGCGCACCGCCCGCCAAAGGAGGTCCAGGGACACCTCCACCCCGAATACCTCGGGAGGCAACTCCACCTCCACCGGCTCAGCGTTCACCTCAGCGAAGCGATAAAGTTTGGCCTTAGGCATCGTGCTTCCTTATCCAGAGGATCCCTGAACGCGGACCAGGAACAGAACCTTTGAGGACAAGGAGGCCATGCTCCTTGTCCACCGCCAAGACCTGGAGGTTGCGCACGGTCACGCGTTCTGCTCCGTAGTGGCCAGGATAGCGTTTGCCTTTGACCACCTTGCGCAGGCCCATGGGGCCGGCCGTCCCAGGCCGACGGATCCATTTGTGCCCGTGTGACCCCGGCCGACTATGGAAACCCCAACGTTTTATGGTCCCGGCGAAGCCCCGCCCCTTGGAGAGTCCAGTTACGTCCACCAGTTCCCCTTCCACAAACATTTCAACACCGAACTCCTGTCCCACCGTGTACTTCGTGGGGTCGGGGACTTTCACCTCGAACGAGAAACGGCGGGGCGCAACGCCGGCCTTTTTGAAGTGGCCAAGGAGGGGTTTAGTGACCTTGCGCTCTTCCACTGTTCCCGCTCCTAATTGCAAGGCTGCGTAGCCATCGCGCTCCGGAGTCTTGACCTGAACCACTACCGCTGGCTCCACCTGCACCACCGTGGCCGCGAGAGCCCGCCCCTCGCCATCGAACCACTGGGTCATCCCCACCTTTTTCCCCACCATCACCCACGGCATAGTTCCCCTCACAGCTTTATCTCCACGTCGATGCCAGCGGGAAGCTCCACGTCCATGAGGGCGTTGATGGTAGCCGCGGTGGGTTCCTTGATGTCCAAAAGGCGCTTATGGATCTTGAGCTCAAAATGTTCCATGGATTTCTTGTCCACGTGGGGGGAACGCAGGACGGTGTAGAGGTGACGCTCAGTGGGAAGGGGGATTGGCCCACTGATCTTAGCGCGTGTGGGCTTCACCGCCTCCACGATTTTGCGCACCGCCTCATCCACGAGTTCGTGGTCATAACCTTTTATGCGAATCCTGATCTTTTCCCTAGCCATAACCTCGGCTCCTCAGCACCTCACGGGCCAGGTCCTCAGGCACCACCTCATAGCGAGCCACCCGAAGGGTATGAACAGCACGCCCCTGTGTAAGGGAGCGTAACTGCGTAGCGTACCCGAAAGTCTCCACCACGGGGAGGGTGCACCGGATGATGTCCACCGTTCCCCGGGTTTGAATAGCTCGGATCTCGCCCCTTCGGCGACCCAGATCCGAAACGACCTCGCCCAGGTACTCGCTGGGCGTGATTATATCGCCCTCGGCCACGGGCTCCAGGAGGAGAACCCCTCCCTCCTCCAGCGCCCGCCTCAGCGCCTGCGTTCCCGCCGCTTCAAACGCTACTTCTGTAGACTCGACAGGGTGAAATTTCCCCTCGACAAGGATTGCGCGGATGTCGGTGACGGGAAAACCACCAACCGGGCTTGCCGCCAACGCCCCTTGTACCCCCCGCCGCACCGCCTCCACAAACGCTTTCGGCAGAACCTCTTCTGGAACCGCTGAGTGAAATTCAAACCCGCCTCCCCGAGGAAGGGGCTCGAACCGCATGCGGATCCAAGCGTATTGAGGCTTCCCTCCCACCGTCTTCTCGAATTCCTCCTCCACCTCTATCGCTTTAGCAAGGGTTTCTTTGTAAACCACGATAGGTTTTCCTACGCGATGGGGCACTTTGAATTCATCGCGCACCCGGCGCAAAAGGACCTCCAAATGGAGTTCCCCCATGCCTCCGACCAAGATTTGCCCGGTTGTCTCGTCGTCCTGCACGCGGAACGTGGGATCCTCCTGGCACAACTTGGCCAAGGCCTCCCGGAGAGCTGGTTCCTCCTTTTCCGAGCGCGGCTCCACGGCCAAGAAAACCACGGGCTCAGGGAAAGCGATGGGCTCAAAGAGGATGGGGTGATCCGGGTCACAAATAGTGTTTCCGGTATAGGCTGGTACAGAAAGGATCAAGCCCACAATATCCCCGGCCCAGGCTTTTCCCATCTGCTCACGTTTGTTGGCATGCAGGCGAAAAAGGCGGGTCACGCGGGCCCGCGTGCCCTGTGTAGCGTTCAGTACCGTTTGCCCTTCCTCAATGGTTCCCGAATAAATGCGCGTGTATAGAAGGCGGTCAGCATAAGGGTCCGTAAAGACCTTGAACACCAACGCGGAAAAGGGCTCATCCGGAAGGGGTTTGCGGATTTCCTCGGTCTTGCCATCCAAAGCCAGGCCTTTGGCTGGGGGGATATCCAACGGGGAGGGCAAGAAATCCACGATGGCGTCGAGCACAGGCTGGACCCCGATCTTTTCGTAAGCTGAGCCACCGAGGACCGGCACCCACAGCTTGCTCAGGGTCACCTCGCGCAACACACGGAGCGCCAACTCCGGAGGAATTTCTTGCCCTTCCAGGTAACGGAGGGCGATCTCATCGGAGGCTTCGCTCAAGGTTTCGTAAAGTCTCTCCCGCCAAGCTCGGGCTTCCCCCTCGACCTCCCTGGGGACCGGCAAATACTGGAAATTCCGACCTTGGCTTTCCTGGTCCCAGCGAATGGCTTGGAAGCGCAAGAGATCAATCATACCCAGAAGGTTCCCGTCTTTGTCCCGCCAGGGATAGACAAGGGGAAGGGCAACCGCGCCCAATTTTTCTCTTATGTCAGCAAAAGCGCGAGCGAAATCCGCTTCCGTTCGATCCAGCTTATTGATGAAGGCGATGCGGGGGACGCGATAGCGGTCAGCCTGGCGCCAGACCGTCTCCGATTGGGACTCCACCCCCTCCACCCCAGAGAAAATGACGATGGCGCCATCCAAAACGCGGAGACTACGTTCTACTTCCACTGTGAAGTCCACGTGTCCTGGGGTATCCACGATGTTGATCTGGTGGTTGCGCCAAAAGACTGTGGTGGCCGCCGCGGTAATGGTTATGCCCCGCTCCCGTTCTTGGTCCATCCAGTCCATCTCCGTCGTGCCCTCATGGACCTCCCCCATCTTGTGGATCTTGCCAGTGTAAAAGAGGATGCGCTCGGTAAGCGTGGTTTTCCCGGCGTCTATATGGGCAATGATTCCAATATTGCGGACCTTACGTATATCGTAAGGGTCGGCCATGAGGCGGGGGCTTTCACCAACGGTAGTGAGCGAAGGCCCGGTTGGCTTCGGCCATACGGTGGGCTTCTTGCTTGCGCGCTACCGCTCCGCCTTCGCCTTTCGCGGCGGCGATGATCTCCGCAGCGAGCCGCTCGACCATGGTTTTCTCCGGCCGCTCCCGCGCGGCATCCCGGATCCACCGCAGGGCCAACATCGTCTGGCGATGCGGAGGGACATCGAACGGGACTTGATAGGTGGCGCCGCCCACGCGCCGGGAGCGAACCTCCAGCTTGGGCATGCAGTTCTGCACCGCCTTCAAGAAAACTTCTAGAGCTGGGCCTTCACCGCGCTTTTCGATGATCTCAAAGGCCTCGTACACGATGCGACGGGCTAAGGATTTTTTCCCATCCCACATGATATAGTTGATGAACTTCTCCACGAGTTTCGAACCGTAACGGATGTCCGGAGGGACGTCGCGGCCAGGGATGACGATGTCATAGGTGGTCATGTCATTCCTCCTTGGGCTTGCGCACACCGTAGCGGGAGCGGCTCTGGCGGCGCCCTTCCACACCGGCGGCGTCCAAGGCGCCCCGAACGATGTGGTACTTCACGCCCGGCAGGTCCTTCACGCGTCCGCCGCGCACAAGAACAATGGAGTGCTCCTGGAGGTTGTGTCCCTCCCCGGGGATGTAAGCCGTGACCTCCCGGCCGTTGGAGAGGCGCACCCGCGCTACCTTCCGCAGCGCGGAGTTGGGCTTCTTGGGGGTGCGGGTGAACACGCGCAGACACACCCCGCGCTTCTGGGGACAACCTTCCAGCGCCACCGATTTGCTCTTCCACGGATTCGGCTTCCTTCCGTGTTTCACCAGTTGGTTGAATGTGGGCATAACAATCACCTCAATTCTAGTGCTTCCCCGGAGGGGACTCAACGGAGCCTTCACGGGAAAATCCCGTACCCACCGGGATCTTCTTTCCCACCATAAGGCAAGCCTTTAGGCTATCAAGCGGATCCTCTTCCCCACGCAACGCTGCATCAGCCAAAACCTTGGTGGTGCGCTCAAACGAAGCCGCTGCTAGCCAGGATTTCCTGACGAGGGCCACGCGGGAAATCCGGAGAAGTTCGCGCTCCCCTTGGGGGAGGCGGTATTCGGCGATGCGCACGGTTCGGGGCTCGCCGTGGACCTCCACGCGAATCTGCCGCACTCCCAGGGCCACCAGGCGCTCGAGGAGCTCGGGGGAGAGGGTTTCCCCAGCTTCCGCCACCGTAGTCCCACCCTTGATGATGGGCGCAAGGAGCTTGGCACCAACCAATTCCTCCCGCGCCGCCCGGATCCTCTCGTTCTCCTGGACGAGCCTCTCCACCTCCCGCTGGAAGATCTCAAGGGGCACGATGTCGTTCAACAGGAAATCCGATTCGCCAGGGTCAATGATGCGCACATTGTTGAGGATCTGTCTGAGCACAACCTCGAAGTGTTTGTCATTGATATCCACGCCTTGGCTCTTGTACACTCGCTGGAGTTCTTCCAACAGGTATTCAAAAGCTTTGCGCACCCCGGCGACCTCCATGAGGTACTGGGGCGGGACAACCCCCTTCGACACCGGATCACCGCGCTCGACCTTGTCGCCTTCGCGGACAATCGCAGCTTCCGTGCACTCCACCTGAGCCCGGAACCGAAAACGCACGTGGCAAAGATCGCCGTCCTTCTTGATCTCCTCGACCACAATCGTTTCCGAAAGGGCAGGCAATGCAAGCCGGAGCACCTCTTGCCCGGCGCGCACTGGTGCCCCATGTTCTACGCGTGCTTCCAGGCCGGGAGTAAGGGGAACAATCAGGCCGCGGCTGGATTTATGCATCACCGCCATGGATCGCTCGGAAAGAAGGACGGTACCAGAGACCTCAGCGGTGATGGTCAGCGGACGGGACTTAGTGGTGAGCTTCTTGCCTTCCTCGACTTCCTCGCCGTGGCGAACAAGGACCTGTGCGCCATAGGGAACCTCGTAGGAATAAGTTCGGCCATCGTGAGCGCGGAGGAGAAGATAGCGGTGCTTTTTATCTTCCACGATCTCCACCCGACCCGCAGCCTCAGCTACCACGGCCTCCTGATGGAACTCTTCGGTCAGAGCTTGGCCTTCCTGCACTTCCGCGCCGTGCCGGACCTTGATGGAAACGCCGGGAGGCAAGAGGTAAACCCTGTCCAAATCCTCATCAAGGATGGCCAAGAATTTCCGCTTCTTTTCGGTGAAGAAGAAGGCGCGGCCATCGAGGGGGCTCTTTAGGGAGAAAAGCTTCGCGCTATCGACCTCTTCCCCTTCGGCCACCTGGAGAAGGGCGGTGGGCACAACCACGGTGCGGGGGTCGGACTCAATGTCCACGATGTCGTGACCGGTGCGGGCGGTGGAAACTTTTGTGACTCGCCCGGAGATAGGGGCAATTGCGGCATGCGGTGCTTTCGTAGTCTTTCGCGCTTCGAAGAGTTCCTCAGCTCGCGGAAGACCCTGGGTGATATCCACTCCCGCCACGCCACCGGTGTGGAAAGTCCTCATGGTGAGCTGTGTTCCCGGCTCGCCGATGGACTGGGCCGCGATAATCCCCACCGCTGTGCCCGTGTCCACAAGCCGATGGAAGGCGTAATCCATGCCGTAGCAGAGCTGGCAAACCCCGCCGGCGGTCTGACAAGTCACCGGCGAGCGCATGACGAACCGCGGTCGCACGCGGATCTTCTCGATCCCCGCTGCCCGCAGCTCCTCGATGAGCTCCGGCGTGAGAGCCTCGTTTTCCCGCAGCAAAACATGGCCAGTCTTGGGATGAACCACTTCGCGCGTGGCCTTGGCCAGATGCGCCCTTTCCTCCACCCCTGGCGCAGAAAGATTTAGCTCTACCTCCAGCCGTCCGACCTTCTCCGCGGTGGGACGATCAAGAAGCGTGCCCGCAGGGACAAGGACCTCCCCCGTCACCGGATGGTAAATGGGCTCGGCCGTGACCCGGCCATAAATCCGCTCGGGGATGTCCTCCATGATCTCGCCCTTGGGCGCGAAGTAGAGGGGGTCGATCTCGATGCCCTGGCGGGTCCCGCAGTCGTATTCCTTGACGATCACGTCCACGCAGGCGTCCACGAGGCGGCGGGTGAGGTAGCCCGCGGTGGCCGTGCGCAGGGCCGTGTCCGCGGTGCCCTTGCGCGCGCCGTGGGTGGAGATGAAGTACTCGAAGATGGAGAGGCCCTCGCGGAAGTTGGAGATAACCGGCCATTCGATGACCCGCCCCTGGGGGTCGGCCATGGGGCCGCGCATCCCTGCAAGCTGCTTCACCTGCCCAGAGGAGCCGCGCGCCCCAGAGGCGACGATCCCGTAGACCGGGTTGAATGGGTTACGGGCGAGGTTCTGCATGGTGGCCTTCTCCACCTGGTCCACCGTCTCCCGCCACACCTGGGTCACCGCGTGGTAGCGCTCCTCCGCCGTGCATAACCCCCGCAGATACATGTGTTGGATGCGCTCAACTTTGCTTTGCGCTTCCTGGACGATCTCCCACTTTTCAGGCGGGATCTCGCAGTCGCGGATGGAGATAGTGAGCCCGGAACGGGTGGCGAAGCGGAAACCAAGATCTTTTAGCTGGTCCAATACTTCCGCAGTTTTGGCCCAGCCATAGCGGAGATAGCACTCTTCGATCTTGCGGCGAGTGCGCCGTGAATCCCAAACGAGGTTGTAATCCCGTAGATCCGGCGGCAACACCTGGTTTATGAGCGCGCGGCCCAAGGTGGTCTCCACCAGTTTCCCATCGATGCGAATCTTGATAGGCGCGTGTAAATCAAGGTAACCCAGCTCCCAAGCTTTCAGGGCCTCTTCCACAGAACCAAACGCTTTCCCTTTGCCTTTGCCATTCGTATTCAAGATCGTGAGGTAATAGAAACCGTAAACCTGGTCCTGTGTGGGGATAGCAAGCGGCCGGCCATGAGCCGGAGAGAGGATGTTCTTAGAGGCCAGCATGATTTCCTTGGCTTCCCAAACCGCTTCTTTAGAAAGGGGGAGATGCACGGCCATCTGATCCCCATCGAAATCGGCGTTGTAGGGCGGACACACGTGGGGGTGGATCTGGATGGCATCACCATCCACAAGGATCGGCTCAAACGCTTGAATGGAAAGGCGATGGAGAGTGGGAGCACGGTTGAGGAGAACCGGGTACTCCTTGATAAGGCGCTCAAGCACGTCCCAAACCTCCGGGAGCTCACCCGCAAGGGCTCTGTTTTTCACCTCGTCGTAGTCTGCGTAAGGAAGCCCTTCCACCTTAGCCAAGACAAACGGTTTGAACAGCTCGAGGGCCATTTTCTTGGGGATGCCGCACTGGTGGAGCTTGAGTTTGGGGTTCACCACGATCACTGCGCGGCCGGAATAGTCCACACGCCGCCCAAGAAGGTGGCGGCGGAGGCGTCCCTGCTTTCCCTGGATTCGCTCGGAGAGGCTTTTTAGGGGCCGGCCATCCCGCCCCTTTATAGGGTTGTCCTTCTTCTCGTTGTGGATGAGGGCATCCACCGCCTCCTGCAGCATCCGCCGCTCGTTGCGCAGGATGATCTCCGGCGCGCCCATCTCCATGAGCTTTTTGAGGCGGTTGTTGCGGTTGATGATGCGGCGGTAAAGGTCGTTGAGATCAGTCGTGGCGAATTTGCCACCCTCAAGCTGGATCATGGGGCGCAAAGCGGGAGGCAACACAGGGATGGCCTCCAAGACCATGTCCTGCGGCCGGTTACCAGAACGGCGCAATTGCTCCACTACCTCCAGGCGGTGCAAAATCCGGCGACGATCGGTCTGGCTTACCGTCCGATCCAATTCATCCCACAATTCTTCTGCCAACCTCTCCAAATCCAGGGCACCAAGGAGCTTTTTGATGCCCTCTGCCCCAGTGGCAGCCTCAAATCCGCCCGGATAGGCCCGCTCGTAGGCCCGCACTTCCAGAGTGGAAAGCATTTGCCCTACGCGCAGGGGGACATTCTCGGAGACGCGCACCACAAGGTGGGCGAGGTTGTCCACCACCTCCACCACAGCGTGACCTTCCACCCCCTCGTAGCGGGCCCTCAGCATGTCAAACATCGTTTGGGAACAAATCTCCTTTGCAGGCCGCTCACAAAGAAGCTCACCTTCCGCTACTTCATCACCGTCCTCCACAAAGAGTTCGGCGTCCAAAGTCACCGGGTATTCGTGGTGACCAACCACGAGGACCCTAAAACTCTCCCCATTTTGCAGTTTGCGCTCTTCGAAACGAACCCGGCCGGCTTCCTCAGCCACGATCCGCGGGCTTTCTGTCAGCAAAAAGGCCCGCTCCGCCTGGAAGGTGAAAACGCTTTGGAGAATACGCAGTTCCGTGCCGTAGAGGGTCTCCCCGGGTCTAACCTTTGGGGAAGCAGAGTGAGTTACGACGTATAACTCCTCCCGTGCCGTCTCTGTTTCGTAGTAAGCTATCCGCCGAAGGTCTCTCCTCTTTATCCCTAACAAGCGAGAAAGAGGGCTAGCTACACCTTTCAGGTACCAAAAATGCACCACCGGGCTAGCGAGGCGAATATGTCCCATGTTGACCCGGCGGACCGAGGAATCGGTGACGAGCACCCCGCATTTGTCACAGGTTATGCCCTCATAGCGTTTGCCCCGGTATTTGCCACAGGCGCACTCATAATCGTTCTCCGGGCCAAAGATCTCTTCCGCATATAGCCCACCCCGCTCGGGCTTATGCGTCCGGTAGTTTATGGTCTCAGAGTTCGTGACCTCTCCACGAGACCAAGCAAGGATCTCCTCAGGTGAAGCTAACCCAATTCTGATCTTAGCGATATCGTCACCAGAGATAGGCACAGTCCATCACCCCTTGCTTTCCGAGCTTCCGTCCTTCTTGCGCCGGTAATCGGTGGTATAAAACCCGCTCCCCTTATAGATCACCCCGAAATAAGAGAGGAGGCGGGTCACTCTGTCCGTGCCACAGCCAGGACAACGGACCCGGGGGTTCCCATAGGGAACAAGTTCTCGAAACTCTGTACCACAAAGATCGCAACGAAAACGATAAATGGGCATCTCCCACCTCCTTCAGGCCTCATTCCGCGGGAAAGAAGTATGCACAGGACCAAAAACCTTATTTTACCAGGGCTTCTCGCAACTGCAAGAGCTCGGGCCAAACCTGCAGGCGTGCCGTCTCCTCCGCCTCCTCGGCGCGGAAGCACACCGTCCACGGCCGATCCTGAGGGAAACCGGCCAAAGCCAAAAGATGGGCCGCGGCCTGCCTTATCAGCTCCGCCCGCTCCTCCGGACGGATCTTCGTCCACGGCGCACGCAAAAGCCCCAGCGGAGAACCGGGCAAAGGAATATACAACCGCACGTCCTCGGGAAGAAAAAGCTCCTGAAGCCTCACCTGCTCAGCGGGAGTAGAGGCAATCACGAGAAGCTTCCCTGGTCCCAATCGAAAAAGGTGAGGGAATTCCAAAAGACGCACGAAATTTGCGGTAAGCGTGCCGTCGCGCGCGAAGGCTTGGCAGCGCCGCGCAAACACGGGATCGCGCAGAAGGCAATACCGTCCATCCGCCTGCGGAGAAAGCCCTAATGAAAGGGCCAACTGCCTAAGACGCACTTCCGCATCGGAGATAGTGAGATCCAGAAACTGTTCCCGCGCAACTACCCCCTCTTGCTCGGCCTGGGTGGGCGGAAGGAGCTTTGCCGAAAGGGGACGAAGAACCCACCCATTCAAGCCTAGTTCCTGATCCAAAGCTAAAAGCTCAGCCTGTCCCAGCCCCCCTTTCCCCACGATCTCCCCGGTGATGAGGAGGTCAAATCTGCGGCGGCGGAAAAGGCGTGCGGCCCGCGCCAGCAGAATCCGACGGCACGCGCGGCAGGGGAAAAGCATTCCATCTTCTTGAGGCAAGCGCAAAAACGCCCGCTTCAGGGTGATACATCGCAGGGAAAACCCCAAGCGCTTTGCCTCCTGAGAAATGGAATCCTCACCCCGGAAGAAGGGGGAGCGAAAAAAAACAAAAGAAAGATCAAAAGCACCTGTGCGCTCCGCGAGCTTAGCCGCAATAATACTCGACAAACTACCAGAATATAGGACTACGGCGCGAATATTCGCCCCCTCAGCGGCGCGGCTTTATCAACCCGTAACCCCCACCTCTTTTTTTATACAACACCGCGGGCTCCTCGGTTTCCCGGTCAAAGAAAACGAGGAATTCCCGCCCACTGCCTTCTAGCTCCTCCACCGCTTCCTCAACAGAAATGGGTTTGCGCACGTAGTCCTCGACTTCTTCCACCGCCAAACGTTTCACCGCTGGACGTGGCTCCACTTCTGGATCCCCAGCCTTGCGCACCACCCGCAATTTCTCTTTAAACTGCACGAGCTGTCTTTGCATTTTATCTACCGCCTCATCTAAAGATGTCAGCATATCGTTTGTTTCAGCAACGGCTTTGATCACCTTCTTGTTCACCAAACGAGCCATTATCTGCACGCGGTTGACGGCCCCCTCCGTCTCCAATACGACGTCCATGCGGGTGATGCGGTCAAAATACCGGGATAACACGCCCACTTTCTTTTCTACGTATTGACGGATGCTATTGGAACCAACTTGGTAACGCTCAACAATATGCAGATCCATTTAACAGGCCTCCTCAAACAATTATAATCCATTATCTTTATCAGTCAAGAAGGAAACTGGTTTCCCGACGTCCAAGTAGTTCCGCCGCCTTGCGGAGGGCCTCCTCACGGCTCGTGATGTCCCCAGACAAAATTCGTTCATGGATCTCCGCAAGAACCTGTCCCACGCGCGGCCCAGGAGGTTCGCCCATGGCCAAAATATCTGCACCGGAAATGAATTCCCGTGCACGCCTTACCCCCTGCACTCGCCGCAGATGCACTAAAAGGCGCACCGTTTGAGCAAGCACAGGTAGCCACGCAGAGCTACGATGGGCTGAGGCCTCCGCATCACAAACGAGGACCCGCAGGAGATCGGAGAAGCGCGGAAATCGCTGAGAGAATTGGGAAAGATCAGCCACCTCGTTCTCCCCCTCACACAAAAGGATAACCTGTTTTCCCAACCCCATCTTCGGAAGCCTCGCCACGCGCATATGTTCAGAGACAAGGAACGCAACATATTCTGTTTCCCGGCGAGAAAAGCGAAGCCTCGTCAGCGCCTCTTCCACAATACGCACTCCAAGCTGGCAGTGGCCAGCCATGTTTTCTCCCCCTGAACGCCGCAGAGCTTGCGGCTTCCCCACATCGTGAAAGAGGATAGCGAGCTTGAGAATGGGCGAATCCCACACTCCGTCGGCTGCGCCCAAAGCGAGAATCGTATGAGTAAGGACATCCCCTTCTGGATGGTATTCTTCCGGCTGCGGCACATTTGCCAGGTTTGCAATTTCCGGAAGGATCGGCTGGAGAAGGCCAAGGTCAGCCAAGAGCTTGATCCCCTGCGCAGCTCGTGGGGTCCCAAGGATGCGTAGAAGTTCGTCACGAATGCGCTCCCAAGAGATCTTCAAAATCTTGTCCGCGTGGCGAAGAATGGCGGCTTTGGTTTGTTCCTCAAGGCGAAAATCTAGTTGGCAAGCGAATCGCACTGCACGGAGCATGCGGAGAAAATCCTCGGAAAACCGGCAATCCGGATCCCCAATGGTCCGGATGATCCCAGCCTGGAGATCCGCTAATCCTCCGACGACGTCGATTACCTCACCCTCCAAAGTCGCGGCTAGCCCGTTCACCGTGAAATCCCGGCGCTGCAGATCCTCGACAAGGCCAACCCACCGCACCCGCCGGGGACGGCGGCCATCTTCGTAGCCCTCCTCTGCACGAAAGGTGGCCACCTCATATTGCCTACCGCCTGTGCCCACCACAACTACCACTCCGAAGGCCTCGCCCACTGTAAGAACACGCCAGTCCGCGAAAAGGCGGTGAATCTCTTCTGGAGGAGCGGAGGTGGCGATATCTACGTCCTGAGGAGAAAAAGGTTGCCCGCGCAACTCCGCTAAGAGGGCATCACGCACGACCCCACCCACCAAAACCGCAAGATACCCGGCTTTGTTCAGCCGATCCACGACCTCCTTGGCAACGGGATGCTCTTCCCAGATCCGCTCGACAGGGATACGCACGCAATGATTATCCACGAAGTTTGCTTCGGACGCTTGTCAGGGCTAGGATTATGTAGGAGGGAGCAATGGAACATGCGGTGGTGCGGGAAGCCCGGGAGCGCATGGGGAAAACCGTGGATATTCTTCGGCAAGAGCTAGGCAAGGTCCACACTGGAAGGGCTAATCCCGCGTTGTTGGAGGATATCCGCGTGGAGTACTATGGTGTCCCCACGCCCCTCCGACAATTGGCCAACATCGTCGCGCCCGACCCGGATCTGCTGGTGGTGCGCCCCTTTGACAAGTCCCAAATCGGCGCCATTGAGAAGGCCATTCGCGCCGCGGACTTGGGCCTCAACCCCCAAAACGACGGGCAGCTCATCCGTATCAAAGTCCCCCGCCTTTCCGAGGAGCGGCGTAACGAACTTGCCAAACTCGTGGCCAAGAAAGCGGAAGAGGCGAAGATTGCATTGCGCAACATCCGCCGGGAACTCAAAGAGCGCCTTGACCAGGAGAAAAAGGATGGGAAACTTTCTGAGGACGACTTCTTCCGACTCCAAAAGGAACTCGATCAAGTGACCACAGACTTCACGAAGAAAGTCGAAGAGCTTGCGGGAAAAAAGGCCGAAGAAATGCGCACCCTCTAAAAGCTCAGTATGCCTGCCTTACGTGAAAGCGCTGCACTAGGTATTTTAGCATTGGTTGTGCTGTGGCTTTGTGTTCCAGAGTGGGCAGGAGGATTCATTTTTGGCTTCGTTACCGTCTTGGGGATGCGGAGCGCATTCACTTGGGTGGCCCGCCTTTGGCCGCAGGGTATGGGGCTGATCGCTTTGGGGAAAAACTTAGCCCTGGCGGGCTTGGCCATCGGTGGGATCTTCCTGGGATTGAACCCGGTAGGGGTAGCGCTCGGCCTTTTCCTTTGGCCGGTGAGCCTTTGGATTTGGGCAGTGCGATATGTTCGCCACAGTCGGTAAGGACTTGGTTTTCCGGTTCAGGATCGGGCCCGTTTATGTGGCCCTCAATCCAGCCACTTTGGGAGCATCCTTGGGCGTTGCTCTCATCCTCATCATCCTCGGCCTTTGGCTTCGGCGCGGCATCCCCGACGATCCGGAGGCCCCGCCTTCTCGGCGCGCGGCTTTCCTCATCGCCTTCTTGGACCTCGTGGAAAACCAAATCTTGGGGGGGATGGGGGAAAAAATGCGACGCTCCCTTCTTCCTCTCATCAGCACCCTGCTTCTTTATATCCTCGTCTGCAACCTTTCTTCCATCATACCTGTGCCGGGAATGGTCGCCCCTACCCAGGACCTCAACGTGACTTTAGGCTTGGCTATCTTCGTGTACCTTCTCACGCATGTCTATGGAGCTCGCTCTAAAGGGATTTTTCGCCATCTGCGGGGTTACCTTGAGCCCATCCCTGTCATGTTGCCCATGAACCTGGTGGGGGATATGGGGCGGACCCTCTCCCATGGGTTTCGTCTCTTTGGAAACATCTTGGGGGGAGGGATTATGGTGGCAGTGACCATCCCCGTGTTAGTGAATCTCCTTGTGCGCTTTTTGGGAGCCTTGGCGTTAGCGGCGATTCCCCTCGTGGGCGGGGCGGCAAGCTTCATCTTGAACGCATTTTTTGGCGTTTTCGCCGGGGTCATCCAAGCCCTGGTCTTCACACTTCTTGCCGCGGCTTACATCCAGGTGGCAGCTGAATAGCTAAGGAGGGAAGAGATGGGGACGGAACTGGTACAGGGTCTCAAGTATTTGGCAGCCGGGATCTGTATGGGGATCGGTGCTATCGGTCCAGCCATCGGCGAAGGCCGCATCGGGGCCTCCGCCTTGGAAAGCATGGCCCGCCAGCCGGAGATGGCCAATACTCTGCTTCGAAACATGATCATCGCTGATGCCATCGCCGAGACCACCGGCATTTACTCACTCCTGGTGGCCATAATGATCCTTTTCGTCGTGTGAGGCCGTATGGAAATTGGTTGGGAAACAATCATAAAAAGCCTTAACTGGACCCTTATCCTTAATACCCTCGCTTTCTTCCTCCTTGTTTGGATCCTCAAACGCGTTCTTTTTGCCCGTGCCATAAAGTGGCTGGAGAGCCGCCGAAAGCTGGAAGAGGAGAGGGTTTCTCAAGCCAAAGCCTTGGAGGCCCAAGCCCTTTCCCTGAGAAAACAAGCAGAAGAAGAGCTGCGCGACGCTAATCGGCGGGCACGCGCCATCCTTGCACAGGCCGAGGCGCAGGCCCAGGAGATCTTGCGCCAGGCCCGGGAGGAGGCGAAGGCGGAAGCTCAGCGCATTTTGCGGGATGCGGAGGAAGCGGCTACCCGGGCCCAAGAAGAAGCCTTGCAGGAGCTGCGCAAGGCCTACGCGGAGCTGGTGGTACTTGGGGCGGCTCAGGTGCTCGGCCGAGAGGTCCGGGCGGAGGACCACGCAAAACTCCTTGATGAGCTTGCGTCGCGGCTTGGTCCTGCCCTGCTCTCCTAAAAATGCGTGAGGAAACAGTAGCTGAACGCTACGCACAAGCTGTCCTCGAGGCAGCACACGAAGCCCAGGATGAAGAAAGAATTGCACAAGATCTGCTATTCCTTTCCCAGCTCAGCCAAAAGTTGCCTGAATTCTTGGCGCTCCTCGATCATCCGCGGATCGAGCTACGCGTAAAAGAAAAGGTGCTTCAAGAAGTGGAAAAACACGTTCATCCGTATACTTTCAACCTTTTGCGGCTTCTCATTCGGCACGGCCGGACGAGGATCATTCCGGAGCTTGTCGGCGCATATTTTAAAGCTCTGGAGAAGGTTGGGGGGCCCGTGCATGTCTTGGTACGCACAGCGCAACCCCTCAGTCCGGAAGCCCAAGATCAACTGCGCGCCCGCCTCCAGACGGCGCTCGGGCGCGAGGTGACATTGGAAGAGGAAGTGGTGCCGGAGCTTTTGGCCGGCGCAGAATTGGTGCTCTCCGGCCGGCGCCTTGATGCTTCCCTCCGTGGCCGACTCCTGCGGCTACGCCGCACCCTAGGAGGATGAAATGCCCCGCTACGACGAGCTCGTATCTGTATTGAAAAAGCAGATCCAAAGCCTCGGTGCTGACTTGGAAATGCAAGAGATCGGGGTGGTGGTGGAGGTGGGCGATGGCATCGCCCGCGTGTGGGGATTGCGCTCCGCCATGGCCTCCGAGCTCGTTGTCTTCCCGGACAACACCTATGGATTGGTCTTGGATATAACCGAAGACTCTGTGGGAATCGCGATCCTTGGCCCCGACGAGGGTATAAGGGAGGGCGATGAGGTCCGCCGGACGGGGCGGGTCCTAGAAACCCCGGTAGGGAAAGGGTTCTTGGGGCGCGTAGTGGACCCGTTGGGACGCCCGTTGGACGGTGGCCCAGCCATTGAACCCGAAGGGTACCGCAACACTGACGCCAAAGCTCCCGGCGTGATCATGCGCCAGCCCGTGAACACCCCCCTCCAGACCGGGATCAAATGCATCGACGCCCTCACCCCCATCGGCCGGGGCCAGCGCGAGCTCATCATCGGCGACCGCCGCACCGGGAAAACCGCCATCGCCATCGACACCATCATCAACCAAAAGGACCAGGGCGTGTACTGCATCTACGTGGCCATCGGCCAGAAGTCCTCCACCATTGCGAAGGTGGTGGATGCCTTGCGGCGCTACGGGGCCATGGACTATACGATCGTGGTGGCCGCCTCCGCCGAGGACCCCGCCCCGCTCCAGTACATCGCACCCTACGCGGGCTGCGCCATGGGCGAGTACTTCCGGGACCGGGGCGAGGATGCCCTCATCGTCTACGACGACCTTTCCAAGCACGCGGTGGCCTACCGCCAGATTGCCCTGCTTTTGCGGCGGCCGCCGGGCCGCGAGGCTTATCCCGGCGACATCTTCTACCTTCACTCCCGCCTCCTGGAGCGGGCCGCGCGCATGAGCGACGAATACGGTGGCGGTTCCCTCACCGCCCTTCCTATCGTAGAGACCAAGGCCGGGGACATCACCGCCTACATCCCCACGAACCTCATTTCCATCACCGACGGCCAGATCTATCTCGAGGCTGACCTCTTCAACAAGGGGCAGCGGCCGGCCATGAACGTGGGGCTTTCCGTGTCCCGCGTGGGCGGCGCCGCCCAGATCCCCGCCATGAAGGAGGTGGCCGGCCAGCTCCGCCTGGAGCTCGCCCAGTACCGGGACCTCGCGGCGTTCGCGGAGTTCGCCCAGGAACTGGACGAAGCCTCGCAAGCGCAACTCGCCCGCGGCGCCCGCGTCATGGAGATCCTAAAACAGGACCAGTACGCCCCCATGCCCGTGGAGGAGCAGGTGGCCTCCCTCTACGCCGCGGTGACCGGACACCTCGACGACATCCCCGTGGAGGCCGTGCGGGCCTTCGAGCGCGGATTCCTCGCGTACCTGCGCAGTCAACACCCGGAGATCCTCCGCCAGCTTCGCGCTGAAAAACGTTTGACAGAAGGGATACGAACGGAGCTAGAGAAATCTCTGGCGGAGTTCAAACGGACTTTCCGCGCTTAAATGGCTGCCAGACTTCGTCAACTTCGGCGCCGGATCCGCAATATTCAGCGCATCCGTCAGATTGCAAAAGCCATGCACACCATTGCCTCTTCCCAAGTGATCCTCCGCAAGCGCGAGCTCCTCTCTGCCCGACCTTTCCCTGAAGAAATGCGCTTGATCCTTAGTGAATTAGCTTCTTGGGCACGCGCGAATTTTTATATTCACCCGTTTTTCGCGGGAAATAAAGGCCAAGGTTACGGGCTATTAGTGGTCAATGCCGATCGCGGCCTTTGCGGGCGTTACGTGGACGAAGTTAACCATGCCGCCCTGCGCTTCCTTCGCGACCATGAGAACACTCAGCTTGTGGTTTTGGGAGACAAGGCGATCAGATTCTTTCGCCACGGACCCTGGACTATGCGCAAGACCTACCGCAGAGTGGAGCGCCCCACCCTGGCTCACGCGCAGGAAATCCAGGGGCAATTACTTTCCCTGTACCACGAAGTAAGTGAAATCCACGCAATTTACACAGAGTTCAAAGGTGAGTTGGTCCAGCGTGTGCGGGTTGAACGCCTTTTGCCAATTCCTCTACAAGAAACAACTCCACGCGAGTTTTTTGTGGAACCAGACTTGCCCACACTGATCGAAGAGTTAGGCCAGACCTGGCTTTTAGGTAAAGTCCACCAAATCCTTCTTGAGGCAAAGACTGCAGAGCACGCGGCCCGCCGGCAAGCGATGAAAGCGGCTACCGATAACGCCGACGAGCTTTTGCAAAAACTTACAATCCAATACAATAAGGCTCGTCAACAACGCATTACTCTGGAACTCATGGACATCTTAGGTGGTGCAGAAGCCATCAAGGAGGAGTTGTGAACGGGGAGAAACCTCTCGCCGAAGGCCAAATTGTGGCGATTCGCGGCCCAGTGGTGGACGTGGCGTTTCCCCGTGGCTATCTCCCCCCTCTTCGTCAAGCTCTCATTGTGCCTCGCGCGGAGAAAAATTTGGTGTTGGAGGTCGCTCAGCACCTTGGGGATTCCACGGTGCGCACGATCGCCATGGACTCCACGGACGGGCTGCGCCGAGGGGACAAGGTCTACGACACGGGCGGCCCCATCACTGTCCCGGTGGGCCCGGAAGTCTTGGGCCGCATGTTCGATCTCATGGGAAATCCTATTGATAACCTCCCTTTCCCTTCTGCGAAAAAACGCTATCCCATTCATCGCAGCCCGCCTCCTCTAGAAGAACTCTCCGTGGAAGATGAAATTTTGGAGACCGGGATCAAAGTCATTGACCTTATGGCGCCCATCCCCAAGGGTGGGAAGGTGGGGCTGTTCGGCGGCGCAGGAGTAGGGAAAACCGTGCTCATCATGGAACTCATCCGGGCCATCGCCTACGAGCACAAGGGGTACTCCGTGTTCGCCGGGGTGGGCGAGCGCTCCCGTGAGGGAAACGAACTCTATTTGGAGATGAAGCGGGCCGGGGTCCTCCCCAACACCGTGCTCGTCTACGGGCAGATGAACGAGCCCCCGGGCGCGCGCTTCCGTGTGGGCCTCACCGGCGTGACCATGGCCGAGTACTTCCGGGACGAGGAGGGGAAGGACGTCCTCCTTTTCATCGACAACATCTTCCGCTTTGCCCAGGCCGGCTCCGAGGTCTCCGCCCTTTTGGGGCGCATGCCCTCCGAGGTGGGGTACCAACCCACCCTGGCCACGGACATCGCGGAGCTGCAGGAACGCATCGCCTCC
>JANXBC010000039.1 GCA_025060555.1 Candidatus Bipolaricaulota bacterium | reverse complement strand
TGTCCCCCGGTAGATCTCCACTTCAACGAGCTCGGTCTCCCCGGCGCTCGTATACAGCCCGTACTTGTTGTCCACGAGCAGGGCTTTACGAACCGAGATGGTTCCCGAACCTGCGCCCCACACGCCAAAGTCGTTGTCCCCCACGTGGACCCGTTCCGCTTGGATGCGTGCTCCGCGGAAGACCCACAGCTGAAGGCCCGCTTTCCCGCCCCGCACGGAAAGGTTCCTGATCATGACCTCGCCGGTGGCTAGGGCAACTTGGAGGACCGGCTTTTCTGGATCCTGGGCCTTAATCCCCACCGTGAGGCGATCCTCGCCCACAAGCTGGAGGGGTTTTGCGATCGTGAGGTTCTCGTGGTAGGTCCCGGCGCGAATGAACACGGTGTCCCCGGCTTCTGCGGCCTCGATCGCCGCCTGGATCGTGGGGTAGTCATCCGGAACGGTGAGGGTCTTTTGAGCCCAAGAGCAAAAACTAAAAAGTACTAATCCAACAACAAGAAAAAAGGGCTTTATTCCCACCTTGACCCCCAAGAAGAATTGTATATCAGCGCTCGGCACGGTGTGAAGGGGCAGGCAATTCTGCCAAGACCTGGCCCGAATTAAGGTCAGCGAAAAGTTGGGCATATACAGGGTTGGGGAAAGTCCAGATGTACCCGTCTTTGCTCTCCCTAAACTCGACCCCAAGCGGGTTGAGATCCCGGATCACCCGGGAGATGAGGAGGCAGAGGAAGAAAGTTGCCACGCCCCAGCCGTTTTGCAGATGAGCGACAAGGAAGAAGCCAAGGGCGAGGAACCCCCAACCGAAGACTAGGACGAGGAGAAGGTGCTTGGGCATGATGGCCCGCCAGCAGTTCTTGCAGATGGGAACGGATACTTTCGTGATGTGCGTGGCCAAACCCGCGTAGTAGAACGAACGAAGCTCCACAGTAGGGCCTGCGGGCTGTAAGCAGCGAGGGCAGAGTTTAGGGAAGAAGATCTCCTTCCTTTTGGAGATCTCCACGGACACAGACTGCGAGAGTGCGGACATGGGACCCTCCTTGGGGGAGGGGGAATCCCCTCCCCTCTTGGACTAGCCTCCGAAAGCCTCCACCACGTGGGCCCGGCAAAGGTAGCCTGCAATAGCTCCGGCAACCAAAAACTGAGCCAGCCCCGAAGGGTTTCCCGTGAAAAGAGCAATCAAGCCAATCGTGGCAGAGATTCCGTAGCAGACCAAGGCGGTGAGGCGGGCCCAGTTTTTAAGGTGCCAAAGCCCGCGGGCCACGAGGAACTGCCCAAGACCGAGGAGTCCGAGGGCCACAGCAGCCCCCGATCCCTTTCCCGAAACACCGAGGCCGAGGGCAGCAGCCACCGTGAGCATAGCCCCGAACACGTTGAGCACAGCTAGAGTGCTGATCCCCCAAGGCCGTCCCCGCTTTTTCTCCTCGTCCAGCAAAGCTGGAGGGTTTTCCGCAATATCCTGTTTAAGCTGGCCTTCGTACATGATCTCCCCCTTACCCCAAATTCAGCGCGGGGAAGTCCTCAAGAGGCAGCCCCGCCTCTTGGAAGATCTGGCGGACCTGTGCAAGCTCCCCTTTGGTGGGACCTCCGGTAGAAAAGAGGCGGTACAAGTCGTCCGCAGATTCCACAGGGATGCCAGCTAAGGTGAAGACGAAGGCTAGCATCTCTATGTCCTCTTCGGAAAGTTCGTAGACGCTTTCAGGCATAAAGTAGAAATAGACCAGCAATTCCACCGGGACTCCCAAATCCTCCAGAGCCTCCACGAACTCCTGGCCTAGCCCTAGCCCGACGTAGTCCTCAGGGGACGCGGGGCGGGCGAGCAGGGTCCAGATGGCGAATTGGCGCACACGGAACGAGGCTTGCTGAAAAGTAGGGGAGTGGATTAACCGCGTTAATTGCTCGGCGTCGCTGCTCCGCGCGATTGTGAGGATCATCCCTTCGGTAGGGCCTCGGCGATCCATTTCAAAGCAGGCGGTGGGGACCAAGACCTCCCGCTCCTCGCCGGGGCGAAGGACCGCTGCAACGACTTCGATCACGCCCATTATTTGATAAACGGGGTCGGGGGGAACGAAGAGAGTACCCGGAATAATAAGGACGCGAAGAGCTTGGGGCCCAGGGTTATAGAGGCGAAGGGTGACATGGGCCAAGGTTCCCTGGGCGATGACCGTACAACGCACCTGGCCCTGGGCCACGGCCTCTACAAGTTCTACCTCGAGGTACGGGGCCTCTTGAGGGCTGCCCAGCAAAACGAAACCAACGACACTTACCAAAGAAAGGATTAGAAATATTTTTCGCATCTTTCCCTCCTTCTTGTTGGCACTAAAATAAATCCAGGGAAATGGGATTCCGACACTTGCCTTGGGAAAACAGTCTGTTCCTCAAAAGTTAACGATTTGACAGTCATGGGAGGAGGAACAGGTCAACCTCCCTAAGCGGTTAAAGAGGTCGCTTGGCTACTCTAATTTGGGATGCGCCATCCCTGCGGCGGCTCTGGCGGCCTTCTTGGTGCCCCTTTTGTTTCTATGGGCAAGGACCCTCCCCCGATCGCCCACGGCAGCGTCATCGTTTTTGCCATTGGATTAGCGTCGCTCCCTATCATCACTGTTTACAAGGGCTAAAAATTTCGTAGGGGCAAACGGCTTGGCTAGCGCCCACGGCGCTGGACGCCGTTGTTCGCGGCTTTTATTCGGCCAAAATCTAAATCACCAAAGAGTCGATTGGTGCACCTACTGCCAAAAAATTCTTCGCGCAGTTGACTCACCTTTTCCCAAAACCTGTTTATGAAGCCAATAAACATGCGCTCGCTTCTATCTTCGATGGAGGAAAAATATGTAGCGCATCTTTAATCAAAAAGGAAATGCAACACATTGAGGTGAGCTGGAGGATCGTGAGGACTCGAGAACAAAGCGGCTTGCTCATCAGCAATCTCGCGGTCGAGCTATGGGGAGGGAGCTCCCAACCTTTAAAGCTGAGGAATACAGCAGTCAACGTGAGGGGCCGTTGGTTTCTGCTTAGGATGGCCTCCCAACCCATCGACACGAACGATCAACAAAAAGCCTCGGCGTAAAAGAACTAACGGGGTAGGCCAAGCGATTCGTCACCAGCCGGGGAGGCTCCCTTTTGCGCTAATATGTTTTCCGTTTCTTCGCGCAGCATTTCCAATAATTCGACCTTCTTGCCCTGCCGTTGAAGAAGGACGTATTTGAAAGCCGTGATAAAAGCGATTCTTTGCAAATCCTGGTAATCTACGTTCAGCAAAGCCTTATGCACTTCCCATTGGGCGCGGTAAAGAGGGACCCCGCTCTTGGCTTTATAGGCCACCAAGGGGCCGCTAAGCACGTCCCGGGCGGCGATCAGGGCTACCTCTTGGGAGGGAAGGATCACCTTGTTGTTCCAAAGCAAGCCGAGATAGCTCTCCGCCATAAGGTATTCAGGCTCGGGGACCTCGGAAAGGGCGTAGGAAAGGAGCCGTACCCCCGAGAGGGGAAGGCGAGTTTCGATGCCCATATGAGCCCCTGTGCGCAGGGTTAGGATGAGCACGTTCTTCCCATGCTCTTGGATCAGAGAAGCGATCTGGTTCAAAAAGGCTTCGTCCCTCTCCCAATCGTTCACTTCCCAACGAAGCCGGATGATCTCCACCGCCATAACCGCCAAGCGCTCCAGCTGGCAAAGCAGGAACAGCTTAAGAAGCTCATCCCGTTTGGGATCCGTTTCGTGGTCACGCTCCACGATCTTCTTCCAAAGCTCGTAAGTCAGGTCCTCGGAAACAGCCTTCAATTTCACACCTTGCCTCGCCTGGGAAGCCAAGACCTCGTAGAGTTCCCGGTAAAGCAGGCTCTTGTCGTAGGAAGCGTAGCCTTTCTCGAGATCTTTAACCTCTCGATCTAATAATTCACGCACACGTTTGTAGGCCTCCTGTTCCGACAGCCCAATCCCCATAGCTTTTACAGTTTCCTCCGGGACTAACCCAAGTTCATCGACATAGACAATAGTTCGATGCTCTGCCCAAGCCTGCGCGATGAGCTCCTGTACCAAGTGGGCCAGATGCCGTGTCATCGCTTCCTCCTCCTCGCAGAAACGGTAGATGCAACAAAAAGTGGGAGCGGTGCGGGGGACAACTTCGCCCCGCAAGGACTCCACCAAGACGTTGGGCTGCGGTGGAGAAATAAGGATAGGATGGGGCCACCGGCTGACCCAATCTTTCTTGGACAGCAAGGTTGGAGAGGCATCCCCATCGATTGGGGTGATTTCCACGGCTTCCTGAGAAAACCCTCGCACAAGACAGAAATCGCCTTGCCACCAGGTGAGGAAAGGCGTTCTAAGGGCGACTTTTTCTGGGGATTCCTCCAGTTTGTAGGCGCCCACAAGGGCCCCTTGGCTGCGCAAAGCCGTGACCCCCAACCACGCTGCTTTCACGGAAAATATGGGATCCTGGCCCAAGTCGCCGAGGAACCGGAATACCTCGCCCTCCTCGGCCCTTCGCCCCAGTGCCTCAGCCAGGGCACAAAGCGCGCGCGTGAACCTCTCCCGCATAGTCCCTCACCTTCGGTCCTCTAAGCTTTGCAGGGTCTCCTCCACCAGAGCACGAAGCGGTCCATAGAAGCCGGTCTCATCCATAACTTGGCGGGAATCGCTCAGATAGAGATAGGCCTTTTTCAAATCCCCTGCCGCCTCAAGATGCCAAATCCCCCACAACCCTGTGAGGATGGCCTCGTACACCCGAAACTCGCAGGTCAGGGCCAGGGTTAGGGCCTGGTCCAGGCACTCGGCCATGTTCATCCAATCTCGGCAAGGCAAGTCCACGCAAGCGGCTTGGAGGATCAAGGCGCCGCACTGCGCGGCCTTCGTGCCCATCATTTGCGCCAGCTGAAGGGCTTCCCTAAACCTCGCTTTTGCCTCCTGATAGCGCCCAGCTTGGGCAGCCCAACATCCCCAAGAATTGCATAAACCTACGCGCTTGAAGCGGAACCCCCCTTGTTCCGCTAATGCCTCTGCATCCTTCAGATAGCGCTCGGCTCGCGTGAGGTCGCCCTGGATTCGACAGAGATCGGCTAAAAGAAGCGTGCAGTCAAGCTCGCTATCCATAGCATCTATGCGCACAGCCCAATCCAAGGCCTCCTCCGCTACACGCAGGGCCAACCCGCTCTCCCCACGGTCCAAGTGTAAGCGCGCTTGTTCCAAGCGGGCCAGCAGTTGCACCACGGCCTCCTGGGAATGCTGCCGAGCCAGACTCCATAGGGTGTGCACCTCCTTACCCACTGTGTGGAGGCGGCCCCCTAAGCGATAAACGCTGCACTTGGTTACGCGCGCCGACGCTTGAAAGGCAGGGGCAAGGTTTTCCACCTCAGCCTGATCTACGAGGACCAACGCTGCTGAGACTTCCCCCATTTGTGCGAGGTCAAAAGCTAAGGCGATTTGGGCCAGACTCCGTAGGGCATGTGGGGAGGGGAGCCAAGGAGCTTCTAGGAGCTCATCGTAGATCTTCCGCGCCTCCGCAAGGGCGCCCACGCGCTCGTGGTACCCCCCCAAGACCATGGTCCAAAGGGCCTTGACGCCCGTATCCTCCGTGAGCTCGATGAGCTTGCGCGTGTGGTTCATGGCCTCTTCTACATGCCCCTTGCGGTCCATCACGGTTACCAAGTCCGTATGGGCGAGGATTTGGGTCTTCCGGTCGCTTAGTTGCTCAGCCAGCGAAAGAAGGGCCCGGGCCTGTTCCTCTAAGGCCGACCAGTTACCGCGCTGCCGGAAGACCTTGGCCAAGGCCTCTCGCGCTAAGACCACGTCTTGCTTCTCTTGGGACTCGTTAAGAAGACGGCGAGCCGCGTGCTCTGTTCCTTCCCAGTCGTCTAGGGCTTGGTACTTCAAAAGCAGAGGGCGAAGGAGTTGAACCCGCAACTGAGGGTGCTCCCGGCTACAGGGATGTTCTAAGAAGGCCTCAACCTCCCGGCAGGCCGCCGTTTGAGCACCCAGGGTTTCGTAAACAGCGGCCATCTGCAACGCCACCCACGGGTTCCCCTGACGTTGCTCCATCTCTCTATCACCCCTGGTCATAGCTAACGATGCTAACGATACGCCAGGGAGCAGCTGGTTTAGACACTTCGAAGAGGGAACGCAAAAGAGACCGTTGAACGGATTCTTTAAGGGGCAAAAAGCTTCAGGTTCTTTACCAAGTAATTTCTTGACCAAATTCGGTCACCAACCTACTATATGGTTGACCAAAGGTGAAGGTCCTCGGCTACGCCCGCGTCTCCACGGAGAACCAGGTCAAGGCGGGGTCCCTGGAGGACCAAAAGGCCCAGATCCGGAAGTTCTGCGAGCTCCAGGGCCACGAGCTCCTCGAGATCCTCTGCGACGCCGGCCTTTCGGCCCTCGCCGAGCGGCCCGCCTGGAACCGCGCCATGCAATTGGCCCGGGAGGGGAAGATCGAGGCCATCGTGGTGACGAAGCTCGACCGCTGGGGGAGGTCCGTGAAGGACCTCGTCACCTCCATCGACGAGCTCCGGCGGCTTGGGGTCCACTTCATCTCCATCGGGGATAACCTGGATACCTCCACCCCAAACGGGAGGCTCCTTTTCCATATCCTTTCCGCGTTTGCGGAGTTCGAGCGGGAGATCATAAGGGAGCGCATGCAGGCTGGGCGCGAGCGGGCCAAGGCCCAGGGCAAGGCCTGCCACCGGCCGAGAAAAAAGCTCGACGAGCGGGAGATAAGGAGACTCTACGAGCTTGGGCTTTCCGCACGGGATATCGGGAGGATCATGGGGGTATCCCACAACACCATCCTCTCCCGGCTGCGGGAGATGGGGGTCAGGATCCGGTAAATGCTTGGAGACAGGCGAATCTCCAATTTTTGTGCGCACGCTGAAGGCTGGTTTATCCATTACCCACTAGCCCGTGTATCCTTAAGGAGTTGCTGGGGGAGCATGGAGATCTGCCTTCTTATTTTCGGGCTCTTTCTCTTCTCCTCATGGGCTAGCGGGGAATCACCCGTGCGGATTGTGGATGTGCGCTGGGTGGAGATGATGCACGCCATTCACGTTGTTCTGAACCGCTGGCCTGGGGTTTGGCCCGGTTGGCGGATGTATCTGGATGGGGTGGAGATCCCCATGGAGGGTCCTCGGGGCAGGCCTGTGATTCGGCCGGATGCCCCTTTAGAGAAACCTCCCACCGGGCTCTTTGTGGGCACGCATCCCTGGTATACAGGGCTGGACAACGTGGACTTCCCCTGTTGTGGCACGGTCCAGTTTTTCATCCCGGGCGTAGGCTGGACCAACGTTTTCTCGTACAACCTGCGGGACTTGGGCTGTCGTACGGCCTCAACGAAAAGCTGCCCTTCCGAAGTGGAGCACTGGACTTCTTATCCCCGCGGGGACCAGCCTTGGGCCATCGCCATCTCTCCCGATGGAAGCAAGGTGTACGTCCCCTGTTGGATGAGCGATAACGTCTTCGTCATCGACACGAAGAGCAACCGCGTAATCAAAGTTATCGATCTCTCCGGGGCTGGTCCTGATGGGGCGGGCCCCAGGGCTGCCGGGGTGACTCCGGACGGGAAAAAGCTCTACGTCTTTAACGCCCGAAGTGCGAACATCGCGGTGATCGACACCGCTACCGACCAAGTGGCGAGGACTATTTCCCTCGGGATAAGGGAGGCGGAAATCTCTGCGGCTCGGGCGCGCGCCGCGCCCACGACGGGCGATCCTCATCGCCCGGCCAAGGTGCTCTTCACCCCAGACGGTCGCCGCGCTTATGCCGTGCTCTACACCTCCCTTCTGGTACTGGATGTGGAGCAGGACAAGGTTCTAACACGAAAATACTTCGCGCCCGGGTTCTTCCCGTTCGATTTGGCCTTGAGCCGCGATGGCCGAAGGCTTTACATCGGAGGGACACAACCCGAACAAACGGGCTCGCGGTTCTACGTCTTGGACACGGCGTTCAACTTCTTCGTAGACGAGTTCGAAGTGGGGGTGCCCGTGCAGGGTCGCGCGGGGATTGCCCTCTCTTTGGACGGCCAGATCCTCTACCTTTCCTCAGGCGACCCTTTCATCCTTTACGACCCCGCAGCGGCGCACAACAAGATCTACTTCGTTGATTTGAGGCGAAAAGCCGTGGTCAAAGAGGTGGAGGTCAACGGGGGCCCCTTGCGGATGCACCTCTCCCCGGACGGAAACAAAGCCTACGTGGTCACCATGGCCAGCCCGGAGCTCCACGTCGTGGACCTCGTGAACGGACGGTTGGAGGCCACGATCCGCATGGGCGGGCTCCGGGGAGGGCTTACAGACAAAGTCGAGCTCGTGCTTACCCCAGACGGAAGATATGCGTACATCGCGGCCCTGGACCAGGACGGTGTGATGGTCGTAGACCTGATGGAACAAAGGATGCTCAAGTTCATCCCCTTCAACTACTTTCTGGTGCAGCCCTACCTCATGACCATGACCCCCGATGAGACGCGCCTCTACATAAGCTGTTATGCCCACGAACGAAGGGACGGGAGCATCCTGGCGGTGGACATATCCAGCGGGAAAGTAGTGGCTGAGCTGATCGTGCCCCATGATTCGGTGAACGGTTCGGATGTGACACCCGACGGGCGCTTCCTCTACGCGGGCCTGGCTGGGGGCAAAGTGTTGGTCATCGAAACCAACACAAATAGGGTGGTCCAAGAGATCGCCATTGGGGAAAGCGTGAGCGATGTGGCTATAACCCCGGATGGCAGGAAGGCCTACGTTTTGGGCGAGCAGTACGTACACGTTCTAGAGCTCCCAACCCATCGCAAGATCACCACCATCGCGGCGGGGGGAAAGCCGCAGGTAGCCGCGCTTAGCCCGGATGGAACCCTCCTTTTCGTCGCCCTCAACCGCGGGGGTATCCTATGCATTTCGACTTCAACGGATAAAACCGCAGGCAGGGTGGAACCGCCCGCGCCCATTGTGGTGGAAGCGAAGGTCCCACTTACCGTGAGCCCAGAGGGGCGGTACCTCTATTGGGGGTACTTCTATGATTTCCTTCACATCGTGGACGTGGCCACCCGCCGCGTCATTTGGACCCTGCACATCGGGGCCCGTTGGGAGGCAGATTGCGCCCCTACCGCGGCGGTGCTCAGTCCCGACGGCGCAAAGCTCTACGTAACCATGCACGATGGCAACTATCTAGCCGTAATAGATACAAGGACTTGGCGCGTGACCAACACGATAAAAGTGGGGATGGCCCCCACCGACCTCGTGATCACACGCGACGGTCGCTGGGCCTACGTGGTGAACTTCCAGTCCGAAGACATCAGCGTGGTGGATCTCTCCACCCAAAGTGTGGCCCGCTCTATTCCTATCCGCCCTTGAGGAAGGGTTTTGTGCCGGCAGGCTGGGCAGACCTGCGGAGCTCCCTAGGGCCTGTCCAGAAACTGGAAGAGCGAGGCAAGATCTGGAACTGGCTAGAAACGGAGTGGCTTCGCCCATTCCGTGCCTCGCGCCTACGCCTTGCTCATGGGGCTAGGCACTCATCAAGGAGGATCACGTCCACGCCCTCCTTGACCTTGAGGAACTCGCGGTCGTTGGTGAGGAGGGCGGTGGCGCCCGCGGCCTGCACCGTGGCCAGGATCAGGGCATCCGGGAGGCGAAGGCCGTAGCGGGCCCGCAGCCGGGCCGCCGCATGGGCCTCCTCCACCCCAGGAGGGAGGAACCGCGCGCTCGGCAGCCCAAGGAGGAGGGAGAGGGCTTCCTTGGCCTTTTCCTCCCCGGCCTCCCAGGGTTTCACCAGAAGCTCGGCCACGCAGAGGCTGGGGATGAGGAGCTCCACCTCGCCCCGGCCGGCCGCGCAAAACAGGGCTTCCGTGAAGGAGGAGTAGGGCGGGACGTCCTCGAAATGGTAGATGAGGACGGACGTATCCAATCCCAACCGCCGGTGCCTCCCAAGGAGGTCCCTTAGGCGGGCTTCCACGCCTCTCGCTCCTCACGGAGGTGGGCGGCGATGGCCTCCTTCGGGCCCCAGGTACCGCGCAGGGCGCCCTTGGTGCTCCGCGCGTACTCTTCAGGCGCGGTGAGCACCACCCGCCGCCCCTCCAGGGTCAGAAGGAGGGCATCCCCCTCCTTGAGCCCCAGGGCCTCCCGGACCTCCTTGGGAATCACCAGCTGCCCTTTCCTCCCTAGTCTGACTCTCTTCATCTTGGTCTTACTTTGCCTCAATATTCTAACGAAAGGTAGAAAGTCTTACCTATAAGGAAACGGTCTGATATCGGCAGGGTCCTGAGGATTGGCTTGCCTCAAGGGCCCAGGTGCCTGTGGACGTGGGAGGATCAGTTTCCTTAAGGGCGGATCGGGGGCCGGCGCACCACGGAGA
>JANXBC010000038.1 GCA_025060555.1 Candidatus Bipolaricaulota bacterium | reverse complement strand
CGAGCTCGCGGAAAAACTCCCTCCAACGGAGCTTCCCTTCTCCGGGCTAGGCATTTAGGGCGCGGGGGCGGTACGAACCCAAGCACAGCGGGTAAACTTTGGGCATGCCCAGCTGGAAAGAACTTCTCGCCTTGGACGAAGGAAGGATGCTTCAGGCCCTGCGAGATTTCCCCGAGCAAATCGAGCGCGCTTTGGGGCTTTCCTGCCGTGTCCCCAACGGGGTGCAGGGCTTCAAAAACGTCGTGGTCCTGGGCATGGGCGGATCCGCCATCGCCGGAGATTTCCTCGCCCGCTTCGCCACCGTCCCTGTTGTGACCGTAAGGGACTACGTGCTTCCCCCTTGGGTGAACGCGGATACCCTGCTCATCGCGATCTCCTACTCGGGTGAGACGGAGGAGACGCTCCAGGCCTTCCGGGAAGGGCTGCGGCGGACCAAGCGGGCCGTGGCCCTCACCACCGGCGGGGCCCTTTCCGCCCTGTGCGAGGAGCAGGAGATCCCGTGGGTCCCCGTGCCCCCCGGCCTCCAGCCCCGTGCCGCCCTAGCGTTCCTCCTCTTTCCCATCCTGGGCTGCTTTGCGCGCCTTGGGTACCTGCGGGAGACCCCCTCCAGGGTTCCCGCGGCCCTGCGCCCGCTGCGCGATGCCTGCCTTCCCGAGCACAACGAGAACCCCGCCCAGGCCCTCGCCCAAGCCCTGTGCGGCAAAATCCCGGTGGTATACGGCGCGGGCATCACCGCGCCCGTGGCCTACCGCTGGAAGACCCAAATCAATGAGAACGCCAAGCAGCCCGCGTACTGGATGGAGCTTCCGGAGCTGTGCCACAACGAGATCGTCGGCTATGAGCTCGCGGGCAAGCTCTTCCCCCAAGGGGTGGTGATCTTCCTCCGCACTGCCTTCGACCATCCCCGCGTGGCCAAGCGCGTGGAGATCCTGAAGGGAGTGCTCGCCGCACGTGGCCTTTCCTCCTTTGAAGTCTGGGGAGAGGGAGAGGACGCGCTTTCCCAATCGCTTTGGCTTTTGTACTTTGGGGATTGGGTTAGCTTTTACCTAGCTCTCCTCAACGGGGTAGACCCGACGCCGGTGCGACCAATCCAAGAGCTGAAAAAACGGCTCAAAGAGTCCTGATATTCCGGAGTGCGTGGGATAAGCGCGGTAATGGTTCGCAAGATCTTTTAATTTTCCCGGCTTCCGGCTAAAAAGCTGGGTCCTAGAGGCTTGCGAGGACACAAAGGAGGGCACAAGCTGCGCCGAGGACCCATAGCCGTATCACCACTTTCGGCTCCGGCCAATTAGGGCTTTTCAAGCGATGTGGCCAGGGAACAGGCACATCTTCCAAGTGATGATGAAATGGGCTCATTTTAAATAACCTGGTTCCGGTGAGTTTAAAACTTCCTACTTGGAGGATGTCAGAAATGGCTTCGAGCACGAACACGCCTCCGGTCAAAGGAAGGAACAGCACTCCGCCCGTACTCCACGCCAGGCCAAAGAGGAAGCCTCCTAATCCCATGGAACCCACGTTTCCCAAGAAAACGGCGGCGGGATAAGCGTTGGCCCAAAGGAAACCAAGCCCAGCCCCCAAGGCAACCAGGCTTAAAGCGCTGAGCCTCGGGAAAGCCAGGCTGAGGGGAAGGAGACCAAGCAAAGAAATGAGGAAAAGACCGGTGGCCAGGCCATCCAAACCATCAGCGAGGTTCACTCCGTTTACCGTGCCCAGGAATGCCAAAATCAAGAGGGGTACCCATCCCCAAGCGGGAAGGGAAACGGCAAGCTCAGAGAAGGGCAGGCGGACGGTATAGGGATGGGGCAAAGTTATGAGGACCAAAATAAAAGCTGCCACAAGTTGGGCGAAGATCGTTTGATGGGGGAAGAACCCGGTGGACCGTCGTCCGCGTTGGGAGCACAGATCATCGACTAGTCCCACAAGGCTACCCAATCCCATGGCAGCAAGGGGGAAGAAGTCAGGCCGGCTCATTCCATCCACAGCCCAGATGATCCCAGCGCTGAGGAAAACAAGACCTAAGGGGACCAATCCTCCCATAGTGGGGGTCCCCGCCTTCTTCCCGTGAGTAGTGGGTCCCTCTGGCCGGATATGTTGGCGGGCACGAAGCCAGATAGCTAACTTCGGACTGGCCCAAGCAGCAAGCGGAGCAGAAGCAAGGCCTAAGACTAGCCCAAGCTTCCAAACCGTGGCCTCCAAGGCCCCTCCGTTTCCCCAAGCATTTTTCTGACCGACTTCGGATCTTTGCCGGACAATACCTCGACTACAGCGCGAAAGAGATCAGCCGCAGAGACCAACACCAAATGATGATCGCGGCTGGCTCGTTCCACGGCTTCTTCCCACGGGGGGCCGCGGCGCCTGGGATCTAATTCAGGTTGAGAGAGGCAAAGAAGAAGACCTTTCACATCCTCGCGTTCCTCATTGCGAAGCTTGTCAAGCGCAAGGAGGAGGGCGCGATGCTCCTCTGGGCCCACCGGGGAAAACGGTGAAAATGCAACATGCACATAAAAACTTCCTTCCTCGCTTTCGGCGAAAAAGGACATGGAAGTTCTTCCTTCTCGCACGGTGAAACCCAAGCGGACAAACGCCTCCTTAGCCGCCTCTACCAAAGCGGCTTTACCGCGCGGATAAATTAGGGCCTTAAGCCGCAAGTAATCCCGGCGGACTGCCTGGAGTTCCTCCTCCTTTTTGGCCAACCGGGCCCTCTCCTCCGCTAGTTCGTTCAGGCGCTTTTGCAGCTCCTCTTCGCCAGGCAAGGGATAGTCAGAAAGCCAATCTGGTGCAACTTCGGGCAAGGGAAGAGAAAGAAGTTCCGCAAGGCCGGAGCGCAAGAGCGCCCAAGCCTCGCGACCATCTGCCCCAGGGAAGGCGGGGAGGAAGAGGATGCGGCCTAAACCCACCGGGAGGTCCAACCCAAGGATGTCCCCGACGCGATTTTGCGCCAAAACCCGGCCGAACGCGGAAAGAGGCGCTCCTAATGCAGCGATCAGCACCGCCTCGTATCCAGAGGAAGAGAAGCGCTGGATGTAAGGGGCCAGGGGATGCAGAGGGTCAGCAATGTACACATCCTGTCCGCGGCGGGGCAGGAACCGCAGTCCGTTAGGGATGGCCAAATGGTGAGGGCCGGAGACCAAAGAGGCTTTGGGAAGGAAACCGTAGTTATCCAGGCGCCGGGGGGGAGTACCATCGATGATCACCCCCTCCGCGGCAGCCCGCACGCGCACTACCAAAATCCCACCAGCCCGAAGAAGCAAGTCCTCCAGCTCACGCTGGCGCAAACCAAAAAGGTTTTCCAGCGCGCGAGAAAAACCAAGATCACGACCAGGATAAAGTCGCTGGGTACCGTCGGGAGAAAGCTCCGCATACGGCTGCCAAAGGGCAGGAAGCGGTAGGGGATCAATGAGGACGACGTCAAAGCTTGCGAGAGAATCCGCAGTGGGCAACTCGGCACGTGTCAGCTCTCCGCCCTCCAGATCCCAACCAAGGGTCAGCGCACGCACAGCGGGGATTGTACCCACTCCGCCCAGGCCTTATGCTCCCGTATGCCTTGGGGAAAGGTGCCAACGGTCTGGGGCACGTTTTACGCCCGCTGGGAAGGCCCAAGCATTGTGGAGCTCCGGTTTCCAGATCCTCCCTTCCAGGGCCAGCTTATCCAGTCTCCATTGCTTTGGCGGTTATCGGTGGAGCTTGACGAGTATTTCTCTGGCGCAAGAGCATTTTTTACTGTGCCCATAAAGCTCGAGGGACCACAATTTTTCCACAAGGTCTGGAAGGAACTTTCGCGCATACCTTATGGGGAAACCCTAACCTACGGGGAATTAGCGAGACGGGTGGGGAACCCCAAGGCTTTTCGTGCCGTGGGCCAGGCCATGGCACATAACCCTGTGCCCATAATCGTTCCTTGCCATCGTGTTGTAGGAAAGCGTAGCCTAGGAGGATTCGGCCCAGGGCTAGCCTGGAAGGAGAAGCTGTTGGCATTGGAAGAGGCTCACAAAGAGAAGTTTTCCCCTAGGTAGACGGCGCGAGCCCGCGCATCCGCTACGATCTCTTCGGGTGCCCCTTCCAGCACAGTTTTTCCCGCTTGTATCAGATAAGCCCGATCCACGATGCGCAAGGTATCGCGGACGTTATGGTCACAGATAACTATTCCAATCCCGTTTTTTGCGAGCTTTCTTACAAGCAAAGAAAGCTCGGCCACTGTGAGCGGGTCGACCCCCAAGAAAGGCTCGTCCAAAAGAAGGAAGGTGGGGTGAGTAACAAGGGCCCGCGCCACTTCCACCTTGCGCCGCTCCCCTGCGGAAAGTTCCGTGACACGGCGCCGAAGAAGGCCGTCCAAGCCCAAGTCTACAAGCACTTCCCTCACCCGGGAGTCCCAGGGGAGTTTCATTCCGGCTAGAGCCAGGCGGATGTTTCCGGCCACAGTGGTGCGCAGGAATACCGAGGGCTCTTGAGGAAGATAATGTATTCCCAAGCGGGCACGGCGGTAGAAGGGAAGGGTTGTTACCTTTTGGCCACGGAAAAGGATCTCCCCGCGGGTGGGGCGAAGAAACCCAGCGAGGAGGTAGAGGGTCGTGGTTTTTCCGGCACCATTTGGGCCCAAAAGCCCGGCGATTTCCCCAGCACGGAAAACTACGGACAGCCCATCTACCGCGCGGATGTGGCGGAAGCGCTTCACCAAATGCCGACCCTCAAGAAGAACGGACAACTTTTGCTCCAAGGAACTTCGCCCGCCCTTTGTCCACCTGAAACTCTAGGAAATCCGCAGAGATCCTGAGGCCGCGCCCGCGAGCCTCTACGTCCTCCGCGACAAGCACGGCTTCCACAAATTTCCCGTACGGAAACTTTAAGAACCAATCAGAGAAAGTCACCTTGGCCGAAAAGAACTCGATAACCCCTAAAAGCTCCCAGCGCGCTTCCTGGGCCTCCACCTTCAGATCCTCCCTTTGCCCAGAAAAGGCGATGAGGATAAGGCGATCCATCCAGCGCGCCTCCTCCGCGGAAAACGAAAACCCTTGCCCCTCCCCGCTGATTCCCCCGGAAAGAGACCAATTCCGGCCGAGGGGATCGGCGGATAAGCGGGGAGCCCGAACAGAGATGAGCGGTGCACCTGCGGAAAAGAGGGTCACCGAAACACCTTCTCCTTCCCAGCCTTCCTTGGTACGAACCAGTTTCTCCATGCGGATTTCCCAGCGGGGCCGCCCGGCGGGGTCATAGACCGTAAGCCAAGGCGCCGTGAGCGTCGCGGTTTGCCCTAACGCCAAAGCGGAGAAGAGCACTAGGAGGATGAACATGCCCGGAGGAAAGAAAGGAAGAGGGGGTGAGGGCGAAGTGGTCGTGATTGGAATTCGGGATGGAATTGAACAGCTACGTACCACGGATGTTCCCGAAGTTCGAGGGCCTCCACAAGTCTTCCGTCCGGCGAGAACGCGGCGGGGATGAACCCCGCGCGGACAAAATCCTCGAGGTAGTCCAGATTGAATTCATAACGGTGGCGGTGACGTTCGGCAATGCGGGGAAGACCGTAGGCCGCATGAACACGGGTTCCCGGGGTTAGCTCCGCCGGATATGCGCCAAGGCGCATGGTCCCGCCCTTTTCCTGGATCTTCTTTTGCTCAGGCAGAAGGTCGATCACGGGGTCGCGGGTGTGGGCGTCGAACTCCGTGGAATTAGCGTTTTTTCGGCCCAAAACGTGCCGAGCGAAAGCGATCGCTGCCACCTGCATGCCCAAACATATTCCAAAAAACGGGATTTTCTGGCGCCGGGCGTAATCCGCCGCCCAAACTTTCCCCTCGATTCCCCGCTCACCAAATCCGCCGGGGACGAGAATGCCCTGTACCCCCGCTAACGCCTTTTCTCCCTCCTTTTCCACGCGTTCTGCTGGAACCCACTGAATTTCTACTTGCATGCCGAGGGCCGCACCGGCGTGGCGCAGCGCCTCCACAATCGATAGGTAAGCATCGTGCAGCTCCACATATTTCCCGACAACCGCGATGCGCACGTGACCTTCGGAGTTTTTCAGGCGCCGCACAAAATCATGCCAGGCGCGAAGATCGCTATCCTTGTGGCTCAGATCAAGCCGGCGAAGGAGTTTTAGGTCAAATCCTTCGTCAGCCAAGAATAATGGGACCTCGTAAATCGAGGGAAGGTCGCGGTCTTCGATCACGTGTTCCACAGGAACATCACAGAAGAGTGCGATTTTTCGGCGCAAGTTTTCTGGCAAGGGCACAGGACAGCGAGCGACAATGAAGTCTGGTTGAATCCCGGCGGCGCGCAGCTCCTTCACCGAGTGCTGGGTGGGTTTAGTCTTAAGCTCCCCGGTGGTGGAAAGGATGGGAACGTACGCAAGATGGACCACGGCCACGTCTTCTCTTGGGAGCTCGTCGCGCATCTGGCGGATGGCCTCGAGGTAAGGGAGGCCTTCGATATCACCCACCGTCCCCCCGACTTCCACGACTACGACTTCGCTCCCTGTGGCTTCGAGAGCGCGGCGCATGCGGGCCTTGATCTCCTCCGTCACGTGGGGAATGACCTGAACCGTGCGCCCCAGATAATCACCACGGCGTTCCCGCTGGATCACTGACCAATACACTTGCCCGGTGGTGAGGTAATTAGCGTGACCGAGGTCTTGGTCTAAGAAACGTTCATAGTGGCCGATATCGAGATCCGTCTCCAGACCATCATTGGTGACGAAAACCTCGCCGTGTTCGTACGGATTAATCGTGCCGGCATCAACGTTGAGGTAAGGATCGATCTTTTGCAAGGTGACAGCCACCCCGCGGGCTCGCAGGAGGCAACCCAAGGAGGCCGTCAGTACCCCCTTGCCCAGCCCGGAGACCACGCCACCCGTAACAAAAACGTACTTGGCCAACGGCTTCATTGTACGAACCTCGCCTTCTTGCACCAAGCCGACCAACTCCCGTATACTCGCGGGCTTGAGAGTAAAGGAGCGGAAAGATGGCCATCTTGCGTACGATCCTTTTGGCTTTGTTCTTTTTGGACTGTTTTGCGCTGACAGCGCTTGTGCTCACGCACATGTCGGAGCACGCCACTTTGGGCGGGGCGTTCGGTGCAGGCATGTCTGCTACCGTTTTCGGCCGGGATGTCCGTAAGGACCCGAAGAAAATCATGATCGGCGTCCTGGGCGGCACCTTCTTTGTCTTGGGCGTTCTCCTCGCTGTCCTTTAAGGAGGGGATGTGCCGCTCCTTGAAGTCTTGGATCTGCGGACCTATTTCTACACCGAGGATGGTGTGGTCAAGGCGGTGGATGGGGTTACTTTCCGCATCGAACCTCAGCAAACGCTTGGCGTCGTTGGTGAGTCAGGCTGCGGTAAATCCGTGACGGCCCTTTCCATTATGGGACTTGTTCCCATGCCGCCAGGAAAAATCGCCGGAGGCCACATCCTCCTACACCACGACAGCCGAAAAGTGGACCTCACTACTCTCCATCCCAAGGGCAAAGAATATCGCTCCATTCGGGGAAAAGATATTGCCATGATCTTCCAGGAACCCATGACCTCCTTGAACCCTGTGTTTACCGTGGGCTACCAGATCATGGAAGCGATCATCCTTCACCAAAAGGTTTCCAAGAAAGAGGCGCGGAAGAAGGCCATTGAGATGTTGCGCCAAGTGGGGATACCGGAGCCTGAGCAACGCGTGGACGAATACCCCCATCAACTCTCGGGCGGGATGCGCCAGCGAGCGATGATCGCCATGGCTCTTTCCTGTAACCCCTCTCTCCTCATTGCTGATGAGCCCACCACCGCTTTGGATGTGACCATTCAGGCTCAAGTATTGGACCTCATGCGGGATCTGCAGAAGCGATTTAAGATGGCCATCATGTTCATCACCCACAACTTGGGTGTGGTCGCAGAGATGTGTCAGGAAGTGGTGGTCATGTACCTTGGGAAGGTAGTGGAGCATGCCATGGTGCGACCTCTCTTTCACGAGCCCAAGCATCCGTATACGCAAGGACTTCTCAATTCCATTCCGTCTTTGGCCACGAAAAAGAAGCGTTTGGAGCCGATCAAGGGGGTTGTGCCGGACCCGCTGGATGCGCCGCCGGGTTGCCCGTTCAACCCCCGCTGTCCACATGTGATGGAGATCTGCACCCGCGAGATGCCACCGCTCAAAGAGGTGGTGGAGAACCATCATGCGGCCTGTTGGCTGTACGCGTGAGGGGTGAGGGATGACCGTCAACACCGAAACGGTTTTGCTCAAGGTCAAGCGGCTAAAGAAGTACTTCCCCGTGCGCCGCGGTGTCTTCCGCCGGGTAGTGGGCTGGGTCAAGGCTGTGGACGAGGTGGACTTCTTCATCCGCGAGGGGGAGACACTGGGCCTGGTTGGTGAATCCGGGTGTGGGAAGACCACCTGCGCCCGCACTATTCTCCGCCTCATCGAACCAACATCTGGTGAAGTTCTGTTTCGTTCCAAGCAGTTTGGCCGCGAGGTAGACGTTGTCCACGCCGACAAACGGACAATGAAACTCCTGCGCCGCGAGATGCAAATCATCTTCCAGGATCCTTATTCTTCCCTCAACCCCCGTATGACAGTGGGTGACATAATCGGTGAACCACTTGTGGTGCACGGTGTGGCCAAGGGGCGGGCCCTGCGTGAGCGGGTAGCGGAGCTCCTCGAGGCCGTGGGTTTGAAGCCCGAGCACATGCGGCGCTATCCCCATGAATTTTCCGGCGGCCAACGCCAGAGAATCGGGATCGCCCGGGCTTTGGCCCTCAACCCTCAACTCATCGTGTGCGATGAACCCGTCTCCGCCCTGGATGTCTCCATCCAAGCTCAGATCCTGAACTTGCTCGAGGATCTTCAGGATCAATTCGGCCTCACCTATCTTTTCGTCGCCCACGATCTTTCCGTGGTAAAGCACATCTCCGACCGGGTAGCGGTGATGTACCTTGGGAAGATCGTGGAGCTTGCGGAAACGGAGGAGCTCTTCTTGCGGCCGCGCCATCCCTATACTGAGGCTCTCCTTTCCGCCGTTCCCGTACCCGATCCCGATTACCAAGCGGAGCGCATCATCCTCCAGGGCGACGTTCCAAGCCCGGTGAATCCTCCTAAAGGGTGCCGCTTCCACCCCCGTTGTTCCTACGCCAAGGACATTTGCTCCAAAGAAACACCCCAGCTTGTGGACCTGAGTGGCGACCATTACGTTGCCTGCCATTTTGCCGCGCAACTCACCCTGCGGGGTGTAAAGGTGGCGTGAAGGTTCTTCTTGGCACAAGAAATCCCGCGAAGCTCGCGGAGATCCGGGAGATCCTTGGGGATATTCCAGGAATTGAATGGGTTTCTGCGCTAGAGCTCGATCTTCCTGAGCCTCCTGAGGAAGGAAAAACCCTTGAGGAGAACGCGCTCATCAAAGCTGTGACCTATGCTAAGCGCGCGGGTTTCCCCACCGTGGCTGAGGACACAGGGCTAGAGGTGGAGGCGCTAGGTGGGGCTCCGGGAGTGTTTTCCTCGCGTTTTTCCGGAAAGGAAAAGGACTATGAAGCCAACAATCGCAAGCTTTTGGCGCTGCTTCAGGGGGTGGAGAATCGGCGGGCGCGGTTTCGCACCGTCGCCGTTTTGGCTCTTCCTGATGGTCGCTTTTGGAAAAGCGAAGGGGTTTTAGAGGGCGAGATAGCGATGGCCCCGCGGGGGACTGGAGGTTTTGGCTACGACCCGCTTTTCATCCCCTTAGGAGAGTCCCGAACCCTTGCTGAGCTCTCAACAGCTGATAAGAACAGAATTTCCCACCGGCGAAGGGCGCTGGAAGGTTTGCGTCCACTTTTAAATGTGCTTGTGAAAAATCCCGATATTGTTTGAAAAACCGGGGCTGCTGGGCTTGCGTCCAGCAGCCCCGGTTCAGCACTAGTAACTCAGGCCGAACCCGTAGTCGAACATCGGGTTTTCCAGATCCAAAGGCACGTCAGGCAGTTGTTTCTCTACAGACTCAATGCTAGATGGAATCTGGAACGGTAACTTGCCTGTGGGGTTGAACCGGCCAAATACTACGTCGAGAAGAGCATTGTCCAAGACGTCAAAAGTTGCGATTATCCCGTCCACTTTCCCCACTAACTCCGGCGTGAGCACGACTGGCGCGCGGTTGAAGTTTAGGACCAAGATCACGGGAGCGCCTGTGGCGGCCATCTGATCGATGAGCTGGAGCTGCTCGGGGGCTAACTCAATGCCGCCCACTTCCACCTCGATGACGATGAAATCGGCCTCTTTTGGATCGTCGACCACAGTGGCGTACTGGGAGGCAACCTTGGGATCAATCCCCACGATACGCTCTTCCGGTCCAAAGTATCCCGGAACTTGCATGAGTCCATAGTTCACGTAAATGCGAGGACGGCGGGCATTGATTTTGTTTGGGCTAATGTCAAGGACAGCTTCCGGCAGTGG
>JANXBC010000037.1 GCA_025060555.1 Candidatus Bipolaricaulota bacterium | reverse complement strand
GCCCGGCGGGGAACCCGTGGAGGAAGCGGAAGTCACCCTTGTTTTGGATAACCAATCCAAAATCTTCTCCGAGCTTTGTCCAGAACCACAGGTCATCATTTCGCGCCGCATCACAAAAAACTCTTCCACTTACCGCATCCAGGGCCGCTTGGCTGCCGCCCGTGAGGTGGAAAACCTCCTCACGCTGGCCCACATCGATCCCAATGGCTACCACATCGTGGAACAGGGGACCGTGACCGACGTTTTGGAGGGCTCCGCGCGGCGCCGCCGGGAGATCCTTGAGGAAGTGGCAGGGATCGCCGCTTACGAGGAACGCAAAGCCAAAGCTGTGGAGGAGCTGGGGCAGGTTAAGGAGCGCCTCAACACCGGGAGAATCGTGCTGGCCGAGCGCCGCGCCAGATTAGCCGAGCTTTTCCGCCAGCGCGAAGCAGCACTCGCTTTCCAAACCCTCTCCGCCGAACGCGAACGGATCCAGGCCACCCTCATCTTCCGGCGCTACGAAGCCAAACGAGAAGCTTTGGAAAAAGCGCTGATCCAAGCGGAGCGACTCCGCGAAGAGGTGGAGGCCCTCGCTCAGGAAGTGGACCAGCTTGATCGAGCAATCGAGGAACGAGAACGCACCCAAGCCACGCTTTCCCCTAGCCCGCAAGAGGACCTGACCGATTTGATCAAAACGGTGGAAAGGCTTCGTGCTGAACTTTCGGGAAAAGAGGCAGCACTGAAACTCCTGGACCGGGAAATCGGAACCCTGCGCCAAACCCTGGCCGATCTTGCGCGCATTTCGCCGGAGCGCGGAAAGCCACCGGAAGCCGTATCCGCTGTTCTCCGTTTGGGATGGGACGGAATCGTGGGCACCTTGGGCGAGCTCGTGCATCCCCGGGAGGGCTTTGAACAAGCCTTAGCCACGGCTTTGGGCAACCATGCCCACGATATTGTGGTGAGCACCAGGGATCTCGCGCTCCAGTGTGTGCGGTATCTTAAGGAGAATGGGCTTGGTCGCGCGCGTTTCCTGCCCCTGGACAAACTATTCCTTTCTCCTCCCTCCGCCCAGGCCCAAGCCGCCAAACGTCTGCCTGGAGTCCACGGATTCCTTGTGGATTTTGTGGACTGCCCACCGGAAGTACGGCCTGCTCTCCTCTACGTGCTGGGTGACACATTGGTAGCTGATTCCCTTGAGGTGGTGCGCACAACGGAAGGAGTCCGGGTGGTCACCCTGGATGGGGACCTCCTGGAGCGTGGCGGCGCCATCGTGGGTGGGTCCATAAAGCGGGGGCGCGACCCAGGGTTATCCCTGCGCCAAGAGGAGTTGCGGCGGCGTGAAGAGGAGCGGGCCCAACTCGCTTCCCAGATCGAGAGGATCTCCCTTGCGTTAAACCAGGCCGAGGAAGAGTTGAGCCGGCGGGCCCAAGAACGCCAGGAGCTCCAAGCAGCCCGCGCTAGGGAGGAAGGGGAGCTCTTCGCATTGCGCGAACGCCGCCGGGAGATCTACCGCGAGTTAGAACGAAAAAGAGCAAATCTAGCGCGCTATGAACGAGAGGCTGCGGAACTCCGGGGGGAGCTCTCCGCCCTGGGCGAGGTCCAGCCCCCTGCTCAGCCGCTCCAAGGCGCTCCCGAGGTCCTCCAAGCTCGCCTCCGCCAAATTGAGCGGGAGCTCGCTGCCCTCGGCGCGGTTAACCTCCGGGCCATTGAGGAGTACGAAACGGCGTTAGCCGAGGTCCAGGAGTTGAAAGAGCGCGTCAATACCCTGGAGCGGGAGAAGGAGGAGATCGAGCGGTTCATTGCGGAGATCGAAAGGAAGAAGCGGGAGAAGTTTCTGGAAACTGTGGAAAATGTGTCAGCGGAGTTGAACCGGTTATTTGTGCGTCTCTTTGGGGGCGGAGAAGCTCGGCTTGTTTTGGCAGAGCCTGGAAACATCAGCTCTGATCTCCTCGTCCAAGTTAGACTGCCGGGAAAGGAGTTACGCGTGTTGGATGCCCTCTCCGGGGGAGAGAAAACCCTGGTGGCCATTGCTTTCGTCCTCGCCCTAGCTGCGGGAAGACCGGCACCGTTTTATCTTTTGGACGAAGTGGATGCCGCTTTGGACCAAGCCAACTCTGAACGCCTGGCGCGTCTCCTGCGGGAGTTCGCCAAAAGTGCTCAAGTGATCGTGGTTTCCCATAATGAGGAACTTGTGCGCCATGCAGACCGGATCTATGGGGTTGTCCTGCGCAATGGGGCCTCGGAGATTGTAGGGATGGAGCTAGTGCCCCATGCTTGAGGTTTTCCAACCAGAGCGGTTCACCCGTGCGGATTGGGAGGAGCTCTTCCGCGAGGCCACGCGCGGTTTGGACCCGTGGGCGCTGGATATTACCGCCCTCATCGGCCGCTTCCGGGAATTCCTCGCTACTACCGCAGTGGAGATGCGCGTTCCTGGGCGTATGGTCTTGGCAAGCTCCGTCCTCCTGCGCATGAAATCGGAGCGGATGGAGGGAAAAACCACGTTGGCGGAGGTAGTGGAAGCTGTGTTGACCGAAGAAAACAGGGACGGGGAAATTTCCCCCGTGTATATTGGTCCGGAGCTGCGCTTGCCCCTCCGCCGCCAGCCCAAGGCCCGCGTGACCATCACCGATCTTAGGCGCGCTCTCACAGCCGCTATGGCTAAATCCCATGGCCACAAACCCGTGAGCCCAAGGAAAAAAGTAAGGCCGCTCAAGACTGAGGAGCCTTTTGTCGTTCGTGCCCTGCAGCTATTAAGAAAGCTCCTCGCTCTCGTAAATGGGCATCGGGTGATCCCCTTTTCTCAAATTTTGAACAGCTCCGATCCACACGAACGGGTCGCGCGCTTCTTGGAGCTCCTGCATTTGGACGGACAGGGAAAGATTCGCCTCCATCAGCCGGAGTTCTTAGGGGAAATCCTCATCGAAGTGCCGCATGATTCCTAAGGCTCTGATCGAGGCAGCCTTATTTTTGGCGGATCGCCCACTTTCTGTGGCGGAGCTGAGCCAAAAGTTGAACCTCGATGAACACGTGGTCCTCCGTGTCCTGGCCCAGCTTAGCGAAGAGCTAGAGGAACCCGACCGTGGTCTGGAATTGGCCCAGGAAGGCGGAGGCTATCTCCTACGGGTAAAGGGAGATTTGGCTGAACGGGTCCGGATATTCGCCCCCCACCAAGATCTCTCTGAGCAAACTTTGCGGACATTGGCGGTGATTGTGGCCCGCGCCCCTATATCCCAAGCGGAGGTCGTAAGGCTTCGCGGCCAAAGAGCTTATGCACATATAAAGGAATTGATCTCCAGAGGTTTTGTGCAGGCTGAGGAACGGGGAACTACAAAAATCCTCACCGTCACCGCGGACCTCCTGCGCTACTTTGGGGCGACCTCATTAGAGGAGCTGCGCGGCTCCCTCACCAGCCCCGGCGTTGACGAACCCGCGGCGATCGGCTAGGATGTTTGTTGTGCCTTTAGGAGGTGACTTCACCCTTGAAGCAAACGACGGAAAATGTTGCCACTGGTGTTGCTCAGGGTTGGCTTGCTCACGGAGTAGGGAAGAGGAAAGAAGCCATCGCTCGTGTATTTTTGCGCTCTGGCACAGGAAAGATTTGGGTCAACGGCCGGCCAGCAGAGGAGTACTTCAAGGCCTTCGCTTTTGCCCAGGACTACCTGAACCGTCACCTTCTCAGCCCATTCTATATCACGGGCACTTTGGGCCGGTACGATGTGCGCGCCAAAATCATCGGTGGTGGGCCCACAGGCCAGCTTGAAGCCCTAAGGTTGGGGATTGCGCGGGCTCTGGTGGCCCTTGTCCCAGAGTTCAAGAAGCCCCTCAAGGATGCAGGACTTCTCACCCGCGATGCCCGTGAGGTTGAGCCCAAGAAGTATGGGCATCGCAAAGCGCGCAAGAAGGAACAGTACTCCAAGCGGTGATCATCGATGAAAAAAGGGATCCATCCGGAATTGTATCGGGCTGTGGTGCGCTGTAGCTGCGGGGCGGAATTTGAAACCCTCTCGACGAAAAAAGAGCTCCACGTGGACGTATGCATTGAGTGCCATCCTTTCTTTGGGGCCAAGCGCACCGAGGCCCCTGATACCGAGGGCCGTATTGAGCGCTATCGCCGCCGGTACACGAGAAAGTAATGCCCCTCGGTGGTCAAGCGGTAATAGAGGGCGTTCTTATTGCGGATGAGGAGCACGCTGTCCTCGCGGTGCGGAACCCAAATGGGGCGGTGGTAATCGAGCCCTTGCTTGTCCCAAGATTTCCAAAACTTGAACGCATCCCGCTCGTGCGTGGCCCCATTAAACTGTACCAGCTTCTTTCCCTGGGCCTGCGCGCCCTCCAGCGCTCCGCAGAGATCGCTTACCCGGAAGAGAAAAGCTCCACCTGGGACTATATTTTGGCCGTTGGCCTCGCCCTCCTCATCCTTTTAGGCGGCTTCATCGCCCTTCCCTTTTTCTTGGCCTCCCGGATCACTGTCCCAAGCCAAATGCTCCTCAACCTCGTCGAGGGCGGCATCCGCGTGGCCTTCTTCACCCTCTACCTCTGGGGGATTTCCTTTTTGCCCGACGTGCGCCGGGTATTTCAATATCATGGCGCGGAACACAAGGTTGTTCATGCCTACGAGAAAGGCACACCAGAATTACCCAGTGCTCTTAAGCAAAGTCCTATTCATGCGCGTTGTGGCACAAATTTCGTTTTCCTTTTTGTCGTCGTAGCAGTGCTCGTTTTCTCCCTTATTCCTACTAGCACCTTTTGGACAAGGCTTTTGGCGCGCGTCCTGCTCATTCCGGTGGTAGCCGCTATCACTTATGAGCTTCTGCTTTTGGGAGCAAAAGGGCGCTGGCTCAGGCCGCTTCTTTGGCCGGGACTCCTTTTTCAGAAGTTAACCACGCGGGAGCCGGCGCCGGAGCAGATCGAGGTGGCCTTGGCCGCGGTGCGTCAAGTCCTGGCCGCGCGAAGCCCGTCCACCACAGAATAGGGGACTCTCACCATTCCCAAGCTCTCTTTGACCGATCTGGGGCCATGGTCATCGGATCCGCCTGTGCCGATGAAACCAAATTCCGCCACCAGCGCAGGAAGCCATCCCAGCTGCGGATTGAGGGGCTTTTCCCTGGGCTCATAGGGGTAGAAAACCTCTACCCCCATTAGACCCTCGCTCTTGAGCGCGCGTAGGGTTCCCTCCCAATCAGTGAAGGTGTGGAACCCTGGGTGGGCGAGGACAGGGACCCCACCGGCGGCGCGGATTGCTTCGATCACTTGGCCGCTGGTCGGCCGAGGGAGGGGAACATAACAGGGCCCGCCATCCCCTAGGTATTGGGCAAAGGCCTCCTCAAGACTCGTGACCACCCCGTACTCCAAAAGAAGGGAGGCAAGATGCGGTCGGCCCACGGAGCCCTGGGCGCGGCTCTGCACCTCTTCGTAGCTAATGGGAAGGTGCAGGACCTCCCGGCAGCGTTGGACCATGGCCTTCATTCGCTCCTCTCGCGCCTTGCCCATCCAGGCAAAGAGCGCACGCATCGCAGGATGTTTGGGATCCACAAAATACCCGAGGATCTCACCGCGCTCGCCAAGGATCTCCGCTTTTATCTCCACACCCGTGATCACCTCTAACCCACCCTTGACCTCTTCAGGGAAAAGGAGATCCGGTCCGATCGTATCGTGATCAGTGATCGCCACTGTCTGGAGGCCCAGGGATTTGGCGCGGGCCAACAGTTCTAAGAGGGTTTGGGTCCCGTCCGACCACCGCGTATGTAAATGCAGATCAGCCCACCTTTGCATCCCGCCTCTCTTTCCATACCCTGTCTAGAATGGCATTTATTACAGCTGGTGCTCTCTCCGTCCCGTAAAGCTTCCCAAGCTCCACAGCCTCATTTATCACCACTTCAGGGGGGGTTTCCGTAAAGAGCAGCTCATAGAGGCCGAGGCGAAGGATGTTGCGATCCACGAGGGGAAGCCGATCTACTCCCCACCCCTCTGCGCGGTCGTTGATGATCGTGTCGATCTCGGCCTTGTGGGCCAATACCCCCGCGACCAGTGCCTGCGCAAATTGCCGCGCTTCCTTGGGGAGAGCAAACTCCCCAAGGAGGTCTTGTGGGGGAAGGTCCAGGAACTCCCCCCGGTAGAGGGCGCGAAGGGCCGCGTCCCTGGCTTTGCGCCGCATCAACGGGGCGCGCGGACTGTGCCGTGCACCACCACTTGCACCTCTTGGATCTTGAGCCCAGTGCGCCGGGAAAGTTCAGTGGTGAGGAGCTCCTGCAGGCGTTCCGCGAGATCCGGGATGGAGGCCTCTTCCGGGAGGCGGAGGAAGACGCGCAGGGAAAGGGAATCCTTTTGGGGTTGCAGATAGATGCGGAATGGGGTCTCCGCGAACTCCTGGGCGAGAAGGCCCGCGGCTAGTTGGGAAACAGTGTGAGGAGTGATGAAGATGAGGCCGCGCGGGCCAGGTTGGCGCAGGAGCTCGGACAAGCCACGCCGTTGCAGCCAAAGGACCAGGCACGCGGAAAAACCCCCGAAAAACGCCACGGCAAAACCAGCAAGGACGATGCGGACAATGAGCTCTGGCAGGGAGGTCGCTTTAACGGTAACGGTGGGAGGGATCCAGGCCGCACCGAGCCCAGCCAAAACCGCTGCCGCCAACAGCAAAATGGCTTCCACCCAAAGCACGAAGCTCATGCCCTCTCCTTGGCAAACACCACGCGGGTCACCTCTACATCCACAGTTTCCACTGGCAATGCTGTCATCCGCTCCACCTCAGTTTTTATCTTCTCCTGCAGATCCTGAACTACCTCCGGAACAACACGTCCGTACTCCACCGCGATTTTTAGGGCCAAGCGCACCCGCCCACCGAGAAGCTCGGTATCCACATAACGCCGGGCTGCCGGGCCGCGGGAAAAAGCTTCCCCAGTGGGGGCAAACACGCCGGGGATCTCGCACGCCGCAAGGGCGGCAATGGTGGCAATCACATCCTTGGCGATGTTTATTCGCCCAACCTCCCCCTCCTGCAGCTCCTCAGCCCGCGCCATTCTCGCCTCCTTCCATCTCTATCTCCGGAAGGAAAACTTCCTGCACGTAGACGTTGATCTCCCGCACCCGCACCCCAGCCAACCCCTCCAAAGCCTCCCGCACAGCCTGCTGCACGCCTTGCGCCACTTCGTGCACAGGGTAGCCATACATTACGGCGATTTTCACGTTGACGTCAATAGCCCCTGGCTCGGGACCCACTAACTCCACCCCGGACTCCCCGCCCAATACCCCCATGAACCCTTTGGGCTGCCAGAGTTTCACCCCTTCCATCTGATCCACGGTCTTCCCCACGATGCCCGCCAAAACCTCGGGCCGAATGGTCAACCGGCCCAACGGTAGGCGCATTTCCACCTTCACCTCGGGCATATCAGCTCACCCGCTCCACATAAGCTCCGGTGCGCGTGTCCACCCGAATCACATCCCCCACCTGTACGAAAAGCGGTACTTTTACGACAAAACCGGTTTCCAATGTAGCGGGCTTCTCACCCCCTGTGGCTGTATCGCCGCGTACACCCGGAGGAGTATCCACCACCCGCAGATCCACAAAATTGGGGGGCTCCACCTTCACTAGTTCCCCCTGGTAATAGAGACCGGTGACTTCCATGCCCTCGAGGAGGAAGCCTCGGATGGGGGCGATGACTTCCGCGGGAATGATCCTCTCTTCAAAAGTTTCCTTGTCCATGAACACGAAGGAATCACCACTTTGATATAAGTACTGCATGGGGCGAACTTCCAGGAAAGCCGCGTCGAGGTTATCGGAGTCACGAAGGGTCTCGGTTATGACTTGCCCGGTGCGAAGGTTGCGGAGCTTTGCCCGGACGAAGGCCGAACCCCGGCCACGCTTCACGTGCTCAAATTCCAATACTTCATAGAGAACCCCGTTATAAACGAGCGTCATCCCTTTGGTAATCTCACCGATGGTGATCCCCATGAGTCCTCCTTCTTTTGCCGTTATACCCCCAACCACCCGGACTGACAAGCTAAAGGCGGTCGAGCAAGATGTGGAGGAGTTGGGGGACCCAAAGGCCAACCAAAGCGGGGATGAGCCAGGCCCAAAGGGTTGGGGGGAATTGCAAGCCGAGGCGCACAAGGAGCACACCAAGCCCCGCAAGCCAAGCCCCAAGGTAGAGAAAGCGGGTGAGGGGGCCGAAAAGAGGATGGTGGGAGAGGCCGCGGTGGCGAAAGAGCAGGGCGTACGGCCACCATATGACTCGCAGGCATCCCCAGCGGCGGGCGGCCCGACTCCCCCTAAGATCGAGGTCCGGAGAGAGAAGAAGGCTTCCGCCTAAGTAGCCCACGCTGAAGGGGAGGAGTGCGGTTTTGAGGCGCAAAAGGTAGCCCACGAGGATAAACACCGGGAGGAAGGCCAGCTCCACCGCTAAATGGGTTGAACTCCGCGGCACGGGCCATTGTTCTTGGGGGGTGTGCCCCTGTCAACCTTGCGGGAGGGCCTGGAGGTTCGTACAATCTTTTAGCACCCTAGACCTCAAAGTGCTAAACCTGGGAGGTGGTGTGATGAAGATCAAGCCATTGGGTAGCCGCGTGCTCGTGAAAAAGATCGAGGAAGAGGAGCGCCGCACCCCCGGCGGCATCGTCCTTCCCGAGTCCGTGAAGGACGAGAAGGCCGTGAAGGGGGAGGTGGTGGCCCTCGGCACCGGCGAAAAGTTCGAGGTCAAGGTGGGCGACAAGGTCCTCATCGCCGCCTACGCCGGCACCGAGGTCCGCGTGGGCGAAGAAAAATACCTCCTCGTGAAGACCGCGGACATCCTCGCCGTCGTCGAGGAGTAAGGAGGTGGGTATGGCAGCGAAAGAGGTCGTCTACGGGGAAGAGGCGCGGCGCAAGATCTTGGTCGGCGTGGAAAAGCTGGCCAATGCGGTGCGGGTGACCCTCGGGCCCCGCGGCCGCAACGTCTGCATCGAGAAGAAGTTCGGCTCCCCGGACATCGTCAACGACGGCGTAACCATCGCCGAAGAGCAGGAATATAAGGACCCCTACGAGAACATGGGCGCTCAGCTCGTGAAAGAGGTGGCCTCCAAGACCAACGATGTGGCTGGTGACGGCACCACCACCGCCACCGTCTTGGCCCACGCCCTCATCAAGGAAGGGTTCAAGATGGTGGCCGCCGGCGCTAACCCCATCGCCCTCAAACGCGGCATCGAAAAGGGCGTCAAGGCCGTGGTAGAGGAACTCCAGAAGATGTCCCGCAAGATCTCCGGCAAGCACGAGATCGCTCAGGTGGCGGCCATCTCCGCCAACGACCCTGAAGTGGGCCGGATCATCGCTGATGCCATGGAGGTCGTGGGCGAGTCCGGGGTCATCACCGTGGAAGATTCTGATACCATCGAGACTTATTACGAGGTCGTGGAAGGAATGCAATTCGACCGGGAGTACCTCTCCCCCTACTTCGTCACTGACCCAAAGAAGATGGAGGTGAACCTGGAGAACCCCTACATCCTCATCACTGACCGGGAGCTCAAAAACGCGCTGGAGATGATCCCGCTTTTGGAGAAGGTGGCTCAGACCGGCCGGCCCCTCCTCGTGATCGCTAAAGACGTCACGGGCGAGGCCCTCTCCACCCTGGTCATCAACAAGCTCAAGGGCACCCTCATCTCCTGTGCCGTGAAGGCCCCGGGCTTCGGCGATCGCCGCAAGGCCATGCTCGAGGACATCGCCATCCTCACCGGCGGCGTAGTCATCGCTGAGGACGCGGGGATGGAGGTGCGCAACGCCACCCTGGACATGCTCGGCCAGGCCGAGCGGGTGCGCGTGACGCACGAGTCCACCACTATCATCGGCGGGAAGGGCAACCCCGAGGCCATCAAGGCCAGAATCGAGCAGATCGAGGAGCAGATCAAGACCACGGACAGCGAATACGACCGGGAGAAGCTGGAGGAGCGCAAGGCCAAGCTCGCTGGCGGCGTGGCGGTGATCAAGGTTGGTGCAGCCACCGAGACCGAGCTTGAGGAGAAGAAACACCGCTTTGAGGACGCCCTGGAGGCCACGCGGGCCGCGGTGGAGGAGGGCATCCTTCCCGGCGGTGGGGTGGCCCTGCTCCGCGCTAGCCGCGTCCTGGACAAATTGGAGAAGGAGCTCGAGGGCGACGAGAAGCTCGGGGTGCAGATTCTGAAGAAGGCCTTAGAGGCTCCGGTGCGGCAGATCGCGGAGAACGCGGGCTTCGAGGGCGCGGTGATCGTGGAGCGACTGAAGAAGGAGAAGGACACCGTTGGCTTCGACGTGGTTCAGGAGAAGTTCGTGGACATGTACGAGGCGGGGGTCATCGACCCCACGAAGGTGACGCGTTCCGCTCTCCAAAACGCCGCATCCATTGCAGGGATGCTCCTCGTCACCGAAGCTCTTGTCGCCGAGGTTCGCGAGGAAAAGAAGGAAACCCCACCCACGCCTCCGCCGGAGTACTGAGGCTGAGTTAGTAAGGCAGGCCCCGGAAAATTCTTCCGGGGCCTTTTATTTTCTAACGCCGGCGCCGCTGATGGTGCCGCCTCTCCTTTGCCGCAGCATGGTTCGGAGCAGGTTGGGCATCCAACCGCACCAGGGCGCGCAAAAGCCGGGCATATCCCGAAGCAGCGCGCTGGATATCCCCCACGGCCACACGCTCATCCACCT
>JANXBC010000036.1 GCA_025060555.1 Candidatus Bipolaricaulota bacterium | reverse complement strand
TCGCTCGCCCCCGGCCGACCATAAGCGATGTTTTCCCGGATCGTGGTGGAAAAGAGGAAAACGTCCTGAGGCACCATGCCGATGAGGTTGCGCAGCTCGGAAAGGGAGAGCTCCCGCACGTCCACCCCACCGAGGAAGAGCGTGCCCGGTGGAGGATCGTAGAGGCGGGGGATGAGGCGCACGAGCGTAGATTTTCCGGATCCTGTGAGGCCCACGACTCCCAGGGTCATCCCCTCCTCGATGCGCAGGGTGATGTCGCGCAGGGCGGGTTTGGCCACGCCCGGATAGGAAAAGGTGAGGTTGCGGAATTCGATGGTTTTCGAGGCCGGGAGGGGTTTGGGCTTGGGCGGGCTTTGGATTTCCGGTTCAGTGGAGAGGATCTTCTGGATGCGGGCCATGGAGGCCGCGCCGCGCTGGAGCACGTTCACCACGTTCCCCAGGGCCATCATGGGCCAGACCATCATGCCGAGATAGCTTGTGAAGGCCACGAGATCCCCCAGGGCCAGTTCCCCGGCGAGGACGCCGCGGCCGCCGAACCACAGGATGAGCCCGGTCCCCAAGCCCGCGAGGAACCCCACCGTGGGCTCGAACACGCCCTGGATGCGCACCAACGCCATGTTCACCTGCACGTTGGCGAGGTTCGTCTCGTGGAAAACGCGCTCCATCCCCGCCTCGCGGGCGAAGGCGCGCAGAACGCGCACGCCGGAGAGGCCCTCCCGCACGCGCTCTGTGAGCTGGGAAAAGGCCTCCTGTACTCGTTCAAATCGGCGGTGCACGACGCGGCCGAATTTCAGGACCACTAGGGCCAAGAAAGGGAGCGGAATGAAGGCATAGAGGGTGAGCCAAGGGGAGATTCCGATCATCGCGGCGAGGGAGAAAGAGACGATGAAGAGTGCGTCGGAGGCCATGAGGACCCCTTGTCCGCAAGCAAAGCGGATAGCTTCAAGATCATTTGTGGCATGGGCCATGAGTTCTCCCGTGGAATGCTGGATGTAATAACCTTGGGGAAGGCGCAGGAGATGTGCGTACAGTTGGTTACGCACATCTTGCTCAACCAGGCGTGCCGTACCAAAAATAAAATAACGCCAAACGAAGCGGAAGGCAAAGACCACGACGGCAATGGCCACAAGATAGAGGGCGTAGCGTGTGAGGATTCCACTTCTTCCCGCAACGAGGTCGTTCACGGCATCCCGCACGACAAGGGGAGCGACGAGTTGGAGCCCGTCTACAATGAAAAGAGCGATGACGCCCAAAAGGAGGCGCCACCTTCTTTTCCAGAGTTCTTGAAGGATTTGGCGCATCGGCGACCACAATTATACTTGCCATCCTGGGCTCAAGCGCTTCCCTTGAGCTTTGGGTATCCTCGGATAGGCATGTGGGCGATTGATGGAGCCCAAAAATCCGGAAGTGGAACGATCGTGCGCACAGCCGTGGCCTTATCCGCCCTTCTTGGCGAGCCCCTGCGCATTCATAACATTCGCGCTAAGCGGGATAACCCCGGACTACGACCACAACACCTCAAGGCTGTGGAAGCTGCGGGAGCTTTGGTCCAGGCTGAACTCGTTGGCGCGGAGGTGGGGAGTAAAGAGATCTTTTTCCGACCTAAATCCGGGGCTTTAGGCGGTGAATTCTTTTGGGACATTGGTACCGCTGGTTCCACCACCATGCTGGCCCTCACATTGCTTCCCATCGCTGTTTTTGCGCAAAAGCCCAGTGTCTTCCGTATCCGCGGCGGCCTATTCCAGGATTTTGCCCCTTCAGCCTTCCATACCAAAGAAGTGCTCCTTCCCGCCCTTCGCACGATAGGGGTCAAGGCGGAGGTCACGCTCATCCGGCCTGGGTATGTGCCGAGGGGCGGGGGTGAGATCGAGCTGCGGGTTGAGCCCGGCACCGGGCCGCTTCGCCCCATTCGCCGGGAGAGCCTGGAAAAGCCCCTTCGGTTTTGGGGAATCTCCCTGGCCTCGCATCTTAAGGAACGGAAAGTGGCGGAACGCCTGGCCTCCCGGTGCCAAGAGGAGCTCGCTAAACATGGGGTAGTTGCGGAGTTCCGGGTGCTCAATGACGACACATCCGTGCAACCCGGTGCGGCCCTGGCCCTCTTCGCCGAGGACCAAAGGGGCGCAAGAATGGGAGCGGACCAAGCTGGCGCGCCTGGCCGGCCGGCGGAGAAAATCGCCGAGTTCGTGGCCCATAGTCTCCTTGAGGACTTGAACTGCGGAGCCACTGTGGATCGGCACCTTGCCGACCAGCTCATCCTCTACGCCGCTTTAGCTCAAGGTGAAAGCTTTTACCTCATCCCCGCTTTCACCGACCATGTGGAAGCAAACCTTTGGCTTGTCGAGACCCTCCTTGGCGCAAAATGGGAACTGCAGGGGAAGGCTCTTTGGATCAAAGGGATTGGTTATGCCCGGGGTTAAGGTGCGGTTGCGCGGGATCTATGCGACAGCCTTGACCCTCCTCCTTTCCGAACGGTTTGAGATCGTAGACCCAAGCGAGGTAATCCAGGCACGTCTTGGCCTTCCTCCCTTGCCAGGTCCGGCGGAGGTCCAAATCTTTGACCGTCCGGATCGACACGGAATAGTGGTGGAAGGCCTGCGAAACGAGGTGGAAGAAGTTGTCCATTTCCTAAGAGCCTTGCTCCCCTGGGCATTGTTCATGCGAAAGGAGGTGCAAAGTAAGAAAACATCGCCTCTTGTGGCGGCCGCAGCCCTCCTTTCCCGATTTGAGGCGGAATTCCCTAGCCCGGTCAAAGAGTTCCTCGATGCCGTGCGAGCCAAAGCTGTGCCCACCATTCCTGGGCATCATCTTTTGAAGACAGTGGATCCCACGCGCGTGGACGAAGCCGAGGCGAAAAACGACCCCTTGAGGCTGCGGGAAGCGGCCCAAGCCCTCTGGGAGGAGCTGGTAGGACCTCACTACATGCCGGGGAAGGTTGTGACCATCTGGCACGGCAAGGCTGGGGAGCCCCCTATTCGCCAAAGCGGGGAAGTAGTGGAGCGAACAAGGGCGGTCCTTGTTTTGCGCCGGAATTTCAGCGCCGGGGGGTTCTACGACGGACTCGGCCTCCAAAAAGAAGAGGGTGACTACGGGCTTTTTGAGCTTTATATGGGACGTTGGTGGGGAAGGCGCCGGTATTTTCGCGCCGACGCCACTCTCATCGGTGAAATCTACAATATCCACACCCCTCCGGAACTCCTGCCTGAAGGCGTACGCTATTTGGATTTGGAGCTGGATGTCGTGCATATGGGAGGGGAAATCCGGCTCCTTGATGAGGAGATCTTGGAAAAGAAGGTTGCGGACGGTCTTATCCCTGCGGGTTTGGCGCAAAAGGCCAAGGAGGTAGCAGCTGAACTCATGCAAAAGGCCGAGTAGCTTTAGGACCGTTTTTTAAGTACATTGACTTATGGAGGTGTGGAATGTCGCGCACGTTTAGGGTTTGGGGAGCACCGACGCCGGGGTTGGTGCCGTTCCTCACCGGACTCACAGAGGCCCTGAAAAAAAGCGGTTACACCTATGACCCTGATGCTCAAGCTCCTGATCTTGTGCTCAATGCCTGTTCCCTGGACGATCCCCGTCCGTATCGTCGCCGGGCCCAGGCCACCTTCGTCCTCTCCATCTTGGAAGCGCGGGAAATGCCAGGGGAGCCGGTGCAAGCCATGTACCCCTATCTTGTGCGCACCCTTGCAAATATGCTTCTTGTCTATATCCCTGGAAAAGAGGCGCATTTTTTCACCCTGGATTTGGGCCACTATAGCGAGCCAGAAGGGGAGAAATTTTTCGACCGTCTCGTGGAGCGAATCCAGCCCATGGCCTCTGCTACCTTGGTCATCAAGAATCGGTTCGAGCCCGACTTGGAGCCCGAACTTTGGGATGGGGATGACCTCACCCGTGCCCTAAGCGAAGCCGGGAAGATCTTAGAGTCCTGGGATCTTCTTCCTGCGCCATTCCCCATCGATAGAATCCTCCCTCCCGAGGATTTCCGCCACGTGCAAAGGCTTTACGGCATAGGTGGGCTTTCCTACGGGAACCTTTCCGTGCGCAAAGACGCGAAACGCTTTTGGATGTCGGCTTCCGGCGTGGATAAGGCGAACCTGCGGGTCATCGGCCGTGATATCCTTCTTGTTAAGGACTACGATCCTTCGCAGCAGTGCATTGTGCTTTCCGTGCCGCCCCACATCGAGCCCCGCCGCGTCTCCGTTGACGCCATCGAACACTGGATGATCTACCGCGAACACCCGGAGGTCAGGGCCATCATCCACGTGCACGCCTGGATGGATGGAGTTCTGGCCACGCAGGCTCATTATCCGTGCGGAAGCTATGAGCTTGCGCGCTCCGTGGCCGAGCTTGTGCGAAAAAGCCCCGACCCCGCCTGCGCGGTGATCGGCCTCAAAAACCATGGCCTCACCATCACTGGTCGCTCCCTCGAGGAAATCCTCGACCGCATCGCGGGGAAACTCATCCGTCAGGTACCCATGACATGAAGGCCCTCGTCTACACGGCCTCGATCCCGCGCTATCTCCTAGCGAAAACTCTGGGAAAGCATACACCACTGGAGCTTTTACCCCTACGGCTTCGGGAAATCCCTGCGCCTGAGCCTCCTGCGGGTTGGGAAAGGGGTAAGGTCCTCCTTTCCGGAATTTGTGGTTCAGACCTGGCCTTACTATTTGGAAAAAGCTCACCGAGGTTAGCCCCGTTCTTTTCGTTCCCCGCGGTGTTGGGGCACGAAATCGTGGCCGATGTAGGCGGTGTACGGGCGGCGATCAACCCCCTTTTGGCCTGCCGGGAGCGCGGCCTTCCTCCCTGCTGGGCCTGCGCGAAAGGCGAGGATGCCCTCTGCCAAAATGTGGCCGAGGGGACCCTCCCCCCAGGAATGCTTGGATATCATCGCGATCTTCCTGGCGGTTGGGGAGAGCGAATCGTGGTGCATCCTGCGCGGGTGCATGTTTTGCCTCCGGAAGTGCCCACGGAGCGCGGGCTTTTGGCCGAGCCCCTTGCCGTGGTCCTTCGCGGATTACGCCTGGCTTTGCCAAGCAAGGATTTGCCTGTGCTCATTTTGGGGGCGGGCGCCATTGGGCTTCTAACTGTTGCTAGTTTGAAACTTTTAGGCCACAAGGGCGCAATCCATGTGGTGGCGCGCCATCGGCTGCAGGCCGATATGGCCCAGGACCTTGGAGCCACCGCGGTGCATGCTTCTCCGTGGGAAGCGGTGAAGATTTTCGGGGGAAAAAGCTATCGGCCGCCCCTTGGGCCGGCAGCTTGGCGCGGAGGTTTTCCCTTCGTCATCGATGCTGCGGGATCGGAAACGAGCGTGGACCAAGCCTTATGGTCGGCTCAGGAAGGCGGAACTGTTCTCCTTTTGGGTGCGCCCGGAGAGATACGCCTTGACCTCTCTCCCCTTTGGTTCCGCGGCATCCAGGTGCTTGGCACATACACCTACAGCGACCAGGACTTTCGCAATGCCGTGGGACTCCTGGGCGAGGCCAAAGGGCTGGAAAAGCTTCTGACCCACACCTTCCCCCTTGCGGATTACCGTTCTGCTTTTCGTACCGTGCTAGCCCGTCGGGGGATCAAGGTGGCCTTCCGCCCTTAAGCGGGAAGCAAGAACACTAGTGCATAAAAGACGAGGGAAAGACCGGGGATAATCCCCAAGGCCTGGTGATAAATGCGCAGGACCAACGCCTTTTTTTCTTCGCGTTCCGCCCACCGCAGGATCGCCACTCCACTTAGCAGAATCAGGGCCAGGATGATGTAGGTCACGATCATGACGCGGTCGGCCAAAGTGAGGTAACCCACGGGAGGTATGGAAGAGGTGAGGTTCACGTGGAACATCACTGCCCCCAGAAGGGTGGAGATGTTCAAAGAAAGGCGGGTCGTCACTTTGTCTGGGGTCAAGAGGAGCGAAAGGAAACCGACCAAGAGCATGCAAGCGATGGGAAGGAAAGATTTGATCACGGCGTTGAGGGTTACCCGCTGGATCTGTAAGCCGAAAACGAACCGGGAGTAGGTTTCCCCGTAGATCTCGTATGCGTGAGTTACAACGTGTGCTTCCCATCCGGCGAGGCGCCAGCCCACCACGATCACACTCGGATCCACTCCGCATGCCTTTTCGTCGACAACGTAGATTAACTCTTCCGCTGTTCGCCGTTTGTCCTCAATCTCGATGGTTAGAACATGCTTGTCGAAAGGATACCGGCGCAGGTCCAGGTTTTGGGAAAGGTTGGCTTGGATACGGAAGAATTTTTCTGTGGGCGTATCGATCAGTTTATCCACGGTGGCTGCGCGGCCGTTCATGAACTCAAACTCGTCCATGATCACCGGCGCGTCCGCGCGCAGGGAAAGATAAAAATCCACCGTGTATGCCCCGGTCGCAAGCTCGAACTTGCCAAGGTTTAGGACGTAGATGCCCACATACACTTTCACCGGCTCCGCAAAACCCGTGCTCGCTAGCGTCAACGCTAAGCCGACAAAAAAGACAAACCGTCGCATGGCCATACGCTAGCCAATTGTACGGAGATGTTCTTTAGGATGCAGGGGCGATGCGTACGGAGAGCTTGCCGATCCCCTCGATCTCTACGGCCACCTCGTCCCCGGGCTTGAGTTCTCCCACTCCTTCTGGGGTTCCGGTGAGGAGAACATCGCCGGGCTCGAGGGTCATGAAGGAGCTTACGTAACTGAGGAGGAACGGAATGGAAAAAATCATGGCGGAGGTGCGCGCGTCTTGCCGCACTTCCCCGTTCACAAAGGTGCGCAGGCGAAGATCTCTAGGGTCCAAAGCGGTTTCCACCCACGGCCCCAAGGGGCAAAAACCGTCGGCGGATTTAGCTCGGATCCACTGGAGGTCCGTCTTCTGTACGTCGCGGGCGGTGAGGTCTAAGGCGCAGGTGTAGCCGAGGACGTAGGAAAGCGCATTTTCCTCGGGAACGCGGTGCATCCTACGCCCGATCACCACCGCGAGTTCTCCTTCGTAATGGAGGCTTTTCGTAAATGGCGGATAGGGAATGGACGAGCCTGGTGCGGCCAGGGCATTGGGGGCTTTGAGGAAAAGCCCAGGCTCCTTTGGGATTTCCTCCCCCATCTCCTTGGCGTGCTTGTGGTAGTTCCGACCTACGCAAACGATTTTTGTGGGCTTGGCTGGGGGGAGAAGCTTCGCTTCGGAAAGGGGCAAGCGCTTCCCGGTATAATTTCCTCCTGGGCCGCGGGTGATCCGGATCACTTCACCCTCTACCACACCCCAGCTTCCCCGCCCAACGCGCACGATTTTCATGGCTTCTCCTTCAGCGGAAGATCCTGAGCCCAGCTCCCGCCAAGATCCGCTCGCACTCTTCTTTTGTGGCCCAAACCAGGTCACCGGGGTTGGTCTGCTTGAGGGCCGAGAGCGCGACGCCGTATTGGAGTGCGGCCTCCACACCTTTCGTCAAGTACCCGTAGAGGAATCCTCCGGCGAAAGCATCGCCAGCTCCCACGCGATCCACGATCTCGATGTCGAAAACCGGGGCCCGGAAGACCTTGCCCGCGCTATAGGCCAACGCTGTCCAAGTGTTGCGCCAAACTGAGGGCGTCTCCCGGATGGTGATGGCCACCACCTGGAGATTCTTGAACATCTGGCTCAGCCTCTCGGCAACTTTCTCAAACGCGTCTTCTTTCACGCCAAACACGCGTTCCGCGTCCTCTTCGGTGGTGATGAGCAAATCCGCCTGGGAGACGAGCTCGGTCATCACCTTTCTTGCTTCCTCAGGGCTCCACAGCCTGGCGCGGTAGTTGAGGTCGATGGAGACCATGGTCCCTTTTTCTTTGGCTTTTTTCACTGCCTCTTTTGTGGCCTCCGCCGCGGATGGGGAGAGAGCGGGGGTGATCCCGGTGGTGTGGAACACCTTAGTCCCGGTGAATAGCGCATCCCATTTCACTTCTCCCGGCCTAATTTTGGCCATAGCGGAATTTGCGCGGTCGTAGAGCACGGAACTGGCGCGGGGGCTAGCGCCAAACTCCACAAAATACAGACCAACGCGGTCCTCTTTCGTCCAAACGATGGAAGAAACATCGATCCCGTGTTCGCGGGCTTTGTTTGCGATCATGCGCCCCAAGGGGTTGTCGGGGAGGCGTGTGACGTAGGCGCAGCGAAGCCCCAGCCTCTGGGCAGCTACAGCGACGTTGAGCTCCGCGCCACCCACGTTCACATCCAAAGAGGTCGTTTGCTCAAGGCGCTGAAAGTTGGGAGGAGAAAGCCTAATCATCGTTTCGCCGAAAGTCACAAGATCGTAGGGCATCGGGCCTCCTTTTCACTTTGCGGCCAAAGACTCACGGGCCTTTCTTACTGCTTCCACAAGCAGGCGCGCCCGTTCGGTCAGGACAGCAAACCGGCCTTCAGTCACGGCCTTTTTGTCCACAAGCCAGGAGCCAACACAAACCAGTGCTGCGCCAGCTTTGATGAAATCCGGGGTATTTTCTGCGGTAACGCCTCCTGTAGGGACAAGGGGGATTTGGGGAAGCGGGCCATGGACTTCCTGGATGTATTTGGGCCCAAGGACACTCGCTGGGAAGACCTTGACCATGGCTGCACCTGCTTCCCAGGCGGTGAGGATTTCTGTAGGGGTCATGGCGCCGATGATCGCGGGAACCCCGTATCGATGAGCTACCTCCAGGACGTCCAGCTTCACCGTGGGCGTAACAAGGAACTTTGCGCCCGCGAGGATGGCCTGGCGAGCGGTCACCGCATCAAGGACGGTGCCTGCGCCCATGAGCACTGTGGGAAGTTCTTCTTGCGCGGCTTCGATGGCTCGTAACGCACCAGGTGTATTCATGGTGATTTCCAAACAACTGAGTCCCCCTTCGTAGAGCGCCTTAGCGATGGCGATGAGATCTTGAGCCGTTTGGATACGGATGATCCCCAAGGCCCCGTTGGCAACCAATCTCTCTACCACGTCGTTCCGGACCAATGTTGCCTCCTTGTAACACGTTAAGGTTATTCATGCGTTAGTTTTTGGCAATCCTTTTTTGTATTAGACAAATCAAGTGGGTCTTTCACATACCGCACGCAGTTTACGTAACCCGGGAGCAACAGCGCAGCCCGGTCCTCAGGTTCCGAACTCCCATGCCCCTGAAGATGCAATTGGTAGCCTTTACGGACAAACAGAGACTGGAAGCACGAACCGATCTTTCCAATTTTTGGTATAGCGGGAATGTAAGCGGTAAGAAAGGCAAAAGTCCAAAAGATCTCTGAGTCATGGGCAAGGATGCGGCCTTTGCAATGTTGTGCGTCGTGGCGCACAAATTCTTCTGTGTAACGCCTCACCTAAGAATACAGGGCGGTTCCGTCTCGGAGTAAAGGTCTAAAGCGCCATTTCGCGGAGGAGGATTTGGTTCACTTTGTGCACGTCGAAGCGCTCCTCCGCTATACGCCGGGATTCCCGGCCCATCCTTTCGATGAGCTCTGGCTCGCGAATGAACTTCTCCATGGCGGAAGCCAAGGCTTCCACGTCCCGCGGCGGAACGAGGAAGCCGTTCACCCCTGGGATTACCGTCTCCCGGCAGCCGGGGGCATCCGTGGTGATCACCGGCCGGGCCATGGCCATGGCTTCTTGAATGCTTCGGGGAACGCCCTCGCGGTAGTAAGAGGGCAGCACGAAGACGCTTGCCTGAGCAAGCCAGGGACGCACGTCAGGGACGTGGCCGGGCCACTCCAGGATTCCTTCTCTCACCCAGGCTTCTACTTCCTCTTTTCTGATGGCGCCGGGATTGGTGTCGAGGCCCCCGAGAAGGACGAAACGGGTGTTGGGGTACTTTGCCCTAAGGCGTCGGGCTGCCTGGGCGAACTCCACGATGCCCTTTTCCCGAAGAAGTCTTGCCGCAAGGAGGAAGGTCACCGGCTCCTTGACGGGGGGCGCGGGCGCAAAATGGGAAAGATCCACGCCGATGGGCCCAAGGAGAAAAGCCTTATCTTTGGGGACCAACCCTTTTTCCACGAATTCTTTAAGATCGTCGGGGTTCAGGAAGAACACGCGGGTGGCCCTGGGCAGGGCCAGCCGATAGAGCTTTTGGGCGATGAATCGAAGGACTTTGCGTTTCAGCGGCTCTCTTTCGCCGGAAGGGGTGAAGGCGTAGCCCAGCCCCTCGATCAGGGCGAAGCGCCTGGGCACGCCCGCAAGCCAAGCCGCTAAAGTCCCGTAGATCACGGGCTTTATGGCGTAGGCCAAAGTCACATCGGGTTTAAGCCTACGCAAAAGCCGCCAAAGCTTAACAAAATCCCAAAGATCGCGGAGGGGGTTGAGCCCCGTGCGGGAAAGGGAGAAGTCGATGGGTTCTGCTCCGAGAGCTTTAACCTCGTTGCGGTGGCTTGGTTGAAAATCCGGGGCCAAAGTCAAGACCTTATGACCGCGGGCCACCATGGCTCGGATTAGTGGCCCCCGAAAGTTGAGCATGGAGAACCCTTGGTTTCCGATAATGGCCACTTTATTCATTTAGCCTGATGCACAGTGTATTGAAATTTTATTTTTAGCCATTTAAACAACGGTTGGCGCAGCAAAGTCTCCACAATGGGAGCGACAACCACTAGCTGCAATGGATACAGAGGTATCCACAACCTGATCATCAAACTACCGTAGGCGTGCCAATATCCTACTGCATAGCCTGCGATAATGGCCCATGTCCACAGATATATTTCTTTCCACTGATTTGGCGCTCTCTTGTAGAACCAAAAGCCCA
>JANXBC010000035.1 GCA_025060555.1 Candidatus Bipolaricaulota bacterium | reverse complement strand
CGACGTGCCCGCGCCCGATGTGGGCACTAACCCCAAGATCATGGCTTGGATGGTGGACGAATACGAGCTGATCATGGGGCGAAGTGCACCGGGCGTGATCACCGGCAAGCCCCTGTCTTTGGGGGGCTCGGCCGGTCGGACCGGCGCCACCGGCCTTGGTGTGGTGTTCGCCATCCGCGAAGCCATGAAGGTCCTTGGCCTTGACCCCAAGAAAACCACCGCTTCCGTGCAGGGATTTGGGAACGTAGGGCAGTACGCGGCCCTGTTCTTTACGGAGCGTTTGGGGGGAAAGGTGCTGGGCGTGTCTTGTTGGGATCCTAAGGAAAAGCGCTCCTTTACCTTCGTCAAGGAGGGCGGGGTGGACGTGCGCTTCCTGCAAGGGATTACCGACGCGTTCGGCACGATCGATCGGGCGCGCGCCGAGGCCGCCGGATACAAGGTTTTGCCCGGCGATGCGTGGTTGACCCTGGATGTGGACGTGCTCATCCCCGCAGCCATCGAGAACGTCATCACCGGGGAGAACGCGGGACGGATTTCGAAGCGGGTGAAAATCGTGGCGGAGGCGGCCAACGGCCCCACCACGCCCGAGGCCGATGAGATCCTGCACAAGCGGGGCATCTACGTGATCCCCGACTTCCTCTGCAATGCCGGTGGGGTGACCGTCTCCTACTTCGAACAGGTCCAGAACGCCTACAACTTCTACTGGAGCGAGGAGGAGATAGAAAAGCGCCTGGACGAGAAGATGACCGCCGCCTTCCACGCCGTGCACAAGACCGCCCAGGAGCACAAGGTTCACAACCGCCTGGGTGCTTACCTGGTGGCCGTGCAGCGTGTGGCGGAGGCTGTGCGCGTGCGCGGCTGGGCCTAAGGTTCCTCGGAAAGAAAGGGGGGCGGGCCGGGCCGGCCCGCCCTTTTCATTGGGCGAGGCGGGCAGCGAGGAGTGACTGGACCTCCGCGAGGGTTTGGGCCTCGAGGAAGCGGGCCTCTGGGGGGAAGAAGGGGCGCATCCAGGCCCGCGGGGCCACGAGGATCACGCAAGGGATCCCGGCGGCATGGGCGGCCTGGAGGTCCAGGTGGGAGTCGCCCACCACCGCCGCCGCCTCTGGGACGATCCCGAGTTTCCGAAGGGGGCCGAGGAACGCCTCCGCGTCGGGTTTTAGGGCCCCGTCCTCCCGGGTCCAGACAAGGTCGAAGGGGAGGGGAAAGGCCCGCAGCACCTCCGCCGCGCTCTCCCGTGAATTGTTGGTCACAAGCACACGGCGCACGCCCTTTTCCCGCAGGAACCGGAGGAGCTCCCAGGCCCCGGGCTTGAGCTGGCCCCGCCGTACCCCCTCCGCCTCCCGCTCCCGCAGGCGCGCCTCCGCCCGCTCCCGCTCCCCCGGGGGCAGCCGCGCGATGTGCCAGTAGATGGGAAGGCCATCGGGAGGGAGCCCAAGCTCCCGGCGGAGCTCGTCCCAGCGCACGGGGTTTTCCCAAAGCGTCCCATCGAGATCGAAGAGGACAACCTGAAGCATCGCCCAATCCTAGCCGCCTATAATGGCGGGGAAAGGAGGGGATGTGGACGTGTTTGAGGCCATGCGGGCCCGGCGCTCCGTGCGCCGGTACCTTCGGGAACCAATCCCTGAGGCGGTGGTGGAGGAGCTCCTTTCTGCGGCGGTGTTGGCCCCCAGCGCGGGCAACGCCCAGCCCTGGCGGTTCGTGGTGGTGCGGGACCAAAGGCTTCGGGAGGGCTTAGTTTCCGCAGCCTATGGGCAGAGTTTTCTTGCGGAGGCGCCGGTGGTGATCGTGGTCTGTGCTGATCTGGAGCGGGCCCGGCGGGCCTACCGGGAGCGGGGGGAAACCCTCTATTGCCTTCAGGACACGGCCGCGGCTATCCAGAACCTCCTTCTGGCCGCCACGGACAAGGGCTTGGGCACGTGCTGGGTGGGCGCGTTCGACGAGGGCAAGGTTTCGGAGCTCTTGGGCCTTCCGAAAGCCCTGCGGCCGGTGGCCCTCATCCCGGTGGGGAAGCCGGGGGAGGCCCCGCGGGCCCGGCCCCGCCGCCCCCTTGCCGAGGTCGTGGAGTACCGCTAGCGGAGGGAGGGGGATTCGAACCCCCGAAGCCTTTCGGCTTACCGGTTTTCAAGACCGGCGGTTTCGGCCGCTCACCCATCCCTCCGCAGCGATTTTGTTTTCCGCTACAAACTTGGGCAAGGCCAAAGTGTATATAATGAGAACAGCCATGGGGCGCAGGCGGAGGAGATGGCGGTGGGCATGGCTCATCGTGGCCGTTCCTTTTGCTATCGGGTTTATCCCGGGTATTCCTCATCCCGCGCTCCAACTGTTCATGTGGTGGGTCCCTATTCCACCGCGTGTCGATGTGCCTGAGCCCAGGGAGGGTGTGGAGCGGGTGCTCGTTCTTGCGCCTCACCCCGATGACGAGGTGCTCGGCGTGGGTGGGACCATCGTCGATTTCCTCGCCCAAGGTCATCAGGTTCTCATTGTTTTCCTGACCAACGGAGACGCCAATACCGCAGCAAAACAATTCTTCACCTGGAATCCCCTGCGCAAAGCCGAGGATTACCAAACGCTCGGGTATCGCCGCATGAAGGAAGCCGGGGAAGCGATGCGTATCCTCGGTGTGCCCTGGGATCATCTGATCTTTCTGGGCTATCCTGACCGTGGGCTTCTTACCCTTTGGGCTTTGCATCAAGACAAACCTTATCGCAGCCCATATACGAAAATGGACCATCCATTTTATCGGAATAGTTTCAATCCCGAAGCGAATTACACTGGCCAAGATTTGCTTCGCGATTTGGCCGAAATCGTGGAGACCTTCCGTCCCACGGTGATCTACTGCCCCCATCCGGAGGATGGTCATCCAGACCATCGAGCGACAGCGCTGTTTTTGCAAGCGGTATTGGAAGGAGTTTCGTGGGCTACAGAAGTGCGATATTACCTTGTGCATGGGGAGCGCTGGCCCACCCCCCTTCGCCTCATCCCCGAGGCCGAGCTCATCGCTCCCATGTACCTTGTTGATCGGTGGGGTTGGTATTCTGTTCCCTTGGGGGAGGAAGCGGTGGCGAAGAAGCTCGCGGCCCTGCGGGCCTATGGTTCCCAGCGTGTTACTAACGGTCGTTTCCTCGCAGCGTTCGTGCGGCAGAATGAGATCTACGCCCGGGACCTTTTTACGGAAGCCGTTCTAAGCAATTGATGGCGTAAGGCCGGGTGTGGTGAGGCTCCACGTGTTCGGCCACAAGCTTGAACGCAGGATGTCGTAAGAATGGGCGGTGGATGAGCCGCGCCGCCGGCCAGGCACTCACTAGAACTAAATGTCCACCAGGTTGCATTTTTTCGGCTAATCTCTGTGCCAGCGCGCAAATTCGGTGGTACCCAAGATAATAAAGGACCTCAGAGCAAAACACTAAGTCGAATTTTCCCTCGGGCAGGGTTTTCCCCACATCCATGAGGTGGAATTCCACAGGGAGGTGCGAATGGCAAGCCCTGGCTCGGGCCACCGCCCGTTCCGCCACATCCACCCCCACGGCCACGCGGGCTATGCGTTCTTGTACAAGCCGCCGGGTGAAAAAACCTTCGGCACATCCCAAATCCAAAGCCCGCTCATAAGGCGGTTTGTTCTCACCGCGGCGGGGAAGGATGTCGAGCATAAGCTGGTACTTTCGTTGTTCATAAGGGCTTTTGGCGTAATCCCAAGGATCAGGGCGCCGGAAACGGAGGTTGAAGAAGCGGGGTAGAACACGAGTTGGCAGAAATAAACCGTAAACCAACAGGTTCCCGATCTCCGCGAACCCCCGCACAGTTCCCAGCCCCTGCCTCAGTCTCTTCCCCGCACTGGCGTTGAGGATCAACCCAAGACCTATCCCCACAAATATCAATTCCAAAAACCTGTAGGTAAGGGAGAATGCCATCGCGGCGGCTGGGGTGACGCCAAAAAGGCTGAGGATCCCGATCCTTCCGCCTTCAGCCGTGCCTATCCCCGCCGGAGTCACCCACAAGAACAGGGAGAGGAAGGTATTTAAGTTGAAGTACACCCCAAGTTCCCGAAGAGAAAGCCAGCGCTCTTGCGCAAATCCCAGATAAAAAAGAGGCCGGAGGTAGTGGCAGACGAAGCTCAGGAGTTGGAGGAAGAAAGCGAAGACGATGGCCCCAAAATGGCGACGAAAAGTGTGATGCATAGCTTGTTCCATTTCTGTGACCTTTCTTGCCCACCCTTCCATGCGTGTTCTTGCTCGTCCTGCGCGGCGGGCCAAACTTTGAATGAGGCGAGCAAGCCAGCCCCAACCTCTTGCGAAATTCAACGCTCCCAAAGTAATGGCTAAGGCCAGGGCAGAGAGGCCGAGCATTACCCAGATGCGTTGAGCAGGGGCAAGGAGGGGGAGGGCTAAGCCACCGCCAGCTAAAGCGAAGGAGAGCAGCGTGATGCCAGCGATGACCCGATCCCAAACCAGTGTGCCAGCGAGCGCCGAAAGATCACATTTGGTGCGGCGAGCCACAAGCCAGCCGCGCACGGGTTCCCCCCCAAGGTAGGAGACCGGGGTAAGGTAGGACACAGCGTAGCCGGCAATGGCTGCGGCAAGGACAGTGTGTGGACGCGCGTAAATACCGGCTGCACAAAGCAACACCCCCCAACTGGCCGCCCAAAACGCCAGCCCCAAAAGCTCAAGGAGAAAAAGGACCCCCAAGGCCCAGACGGGAAGGGCTCGCGCAGCCTGCCAGATTTCATGGGGACCGCTTACGACTACGAGCGCAGCGAAGGCTCCTAACCCCGCCAATAGCAACCCCAAAGCCAGGAAGCCCCGCACGGCAGGATCAGCTTAGCTGAGGCTAGCCGGAGCGTCAAAGTTGCGAAATATACGATCCGTTCGTAAAATTCCATGTGTATGCCTGAGCGGATCGAGATGGCCTTCATCGAAGAGGAGATGGAGCAGTCGTACATCGACTACGCCATCTCTGTGATCCGGGGTCGGGCCATCCCCGATGTGCGGGACGGCCTTAAACCCGTGCAGCGTCGCATCCTCTACGGTATGCGCGAGCTTGGGCTTGCGCCTAACCGGCCGCACCGCAAGTCCGCCCGCATCGTGGGTGAGGTGCTTGGGAAGTATCACCCCCACGGAGACATGGCGGTTTACGAGGCCATGGTGGGCCTGGCGCAGCCCTTCACCACCCGTTACCCCCTCATCGATGGCCAGGGGAACTTCGGTTCTGTTGACGGAGACGAGCCGGCCGCTATGCGTTACACCGAAGCCCGCCTCTCCCCCATCGCCATGGAATTCCTGGAGGAACTCGATGAGGACACGGTTGATTTCCTCCCCAACTTCGATGGCTCCCTGCAGGAACCGGAGGTCCTACCCGTGCGCTTCCCCCACCTCCTTGCAAATGGAGCGTGGGGGATCTCCGTGGGCATGACCACGCAAATTCCTCCGCATAACCTGCGCGAGCTTATCCAGGCCACGTTGTACATCCTGGACCATCCGCAGGCCTCGGTCGACGAACTCATATCCCTCATCCCTGGTCCGGATTTTCCTACGGGCGGGATCATCGTCGGCCAGGAGGGGATCCGTGAGGCTTATACCACAGGGGAAGGGCGGTTTGTCCTGCGCGGCCGGGCCTTCGTGGAGGAAGACAAGATCGTCATCACTGAAATCCCTTATCAGGTGCGAAAAAGCGCGCTCCTCGAGACCATCGCCGAAAAGGTCAAGGAAGGGGAGCTTGAGGGTGTAAGTGATCTCCGGGATGAATCGGATCGAGAGGGGCTGCGGGTGGTGGTGGAGTTGAAGCGCGGCGCCGATCCTGAACGGGTCTTGGCCCAGCTTTATAAGCTCACGCCCCTTGAGCGGACCTTCTCCTGCCACTTCTTGGTCATCGACCAAGGCATGCCCCGCGTGCTTTCCCTACCCCAGATCCTGCGGGCCTTTTTGGAGTTCCGGCGGGCTACAGTGCGGCGGCGCACCGAATACCGTCTGCGCCAAGCCCGGGACCGGGCCCACATCCTTGAGGGTTTCCAAAAAGCCTTGGCGCGCTTGAGCGAGGTGATCGAGATCATCCGCGGAGCGGCGGAGCCAGAGCAAGCGGAAGCTTTGCTGGCTGCGGAGATCGGTCTCACCCAAAAGCAAGCTGAGGCTGTGCTGCGCATGCGCCTCTCGCAGCTCACCCGCCTTGAGCGCCAAAAGATCGACGAGGAACTCGTAGGACTTCGCCAAAAGATTCAGGAGTACGAGGGAATACTTGCTGACCCTAGGAAGCTGGACGATGTGATTCGGGCCGAGCTTGCTGCCGTGGCGGACCGCTACGGTGATGCTCGTCGCACTGCTATCGTTGAGCGTGATGATTTCTCCTTCGTGCTCACTGATGCTCCCGCTTTGGATGTGATGGTCTGTGTGACGAACAAAGGCTATGTGAACATTACGGAACGTCAGGCATTTCGGGCCCAAGGCCGCGGTGGCAAGGGCGTGATCGGCATTCGCCCCAAAGAAGGTGATTTCTTGCGCCAGATCCTTCCGGCAAACACGCGGGAGGATCTCCTGGTCTTTACCGATCGTGGCCGCGTGTTCAAGGTGCCTTTGGCCCGCCTGGAGGTGAGCGACCGCGATTCCCCGGGCAAAAACCTGCGGCAGTTCTTGGACATGAGCCCGGATGAGGAGGTGCGGGCGGTATGCCCGGTGGCCGATTATTCCCAAGGTTATGCCCTTTTGGCCACGCGCATGGGCATTGTCAACAGGAACGCGCTTTCTGACTATGCCAATGCCCGGGCCTCTGGGATCATTGCCCACGATGCCGAGGAAGGAGATCGCCTTGTGGACGTGACCATCACCCAAGGCGGCGGGGAGGTTGTCTTGGCTACCGCTCAAGGGCAGATCATCCGTTTCCCCGAAGAAGAGATTCGTGTCACGCGTCGACCCTCGAAGGGCGTGATTGGGATGAGGCTGGAGCCCGAGGACCATGTGGTGACGATGGTTTGGCTTCCGCCGGGTGTGGCGGCAAAAAAACTTCTCCTTGTGACAAGCCAAGGCTATGGGAAGAGGGTGGCCCTGGAGGATATCCCCGTTCAGGGTCGCGGCGGAAAAGGTGTGATAGGGATCAAGTTGGACGGTGAGGAACTTGTGGCCGCTGTGCTTGTGAGCGACACCGATGAGGTGGCCCTTTCCACGGCGGCCGGCAAGGTCATCAGGTTTGAAGTAGCCCAGGTGAGCACGTTCTCCCGCTATGCCCGCGGGGTGAGGCTCATCCAGGTCGACCCCGAGGATCGGGTGGTGTCAGCGGTCGCGGTGTAAGGGCAGGGCATGAGCGTTGCGCTTGAGGTGGAACGACAACTTCGCGTGCTTGAGAAGAACGTGGAGACCCTGCTTCCCCGCGAGGAGCTTGCCCGCAAAATTGCGCGGTCTTTGGAGACCACAAAGCCGTTGCGGGTGAAACTCGGGATTGATCCCTCGGCCCCGGAGTTGACCCTAGGCCACGCCGTGGTCCTCCGCAAGCTTCGCCAATTTCAGGACCTTGGACACATCGCTGTCCTTGTGGTTGGGGATTTCACGGCTCGCATTGGCGATCCTTCTGGGCGCTCCAAAACGCGGGAACCGCTCTCACCCGAAGCCATTGCAGAAAATATGAAGACCTATCGGGAACAAGCCTTTCGTATCCTCGATCCCGCCCGCACCGAGCTGCGCTATAACTCCGAATGGCTTGGCCAACTCACGTTCGCCGATATCCTCGTCCTTACCTCCCGCTATACCGTGGCCAGGATGCTCGAGCGGGAGGATTTCGCCAAGCGGTTTCAAGAGGGGTCGCCCATTTCCATAATGGAGTTCCTCTACCCTTTGGCCCAGGCTTATGATTCCGTAGCTGTGCAGGCGGATGTAGAGTTAGGCGGATCGGATCAGCGCTTTAACCTTTTGGTCGGCCGAGATATCCAAGAAGCCTATGGACAGGAGCCCCAGGTCATCCTCACCATGCCCCTTCTCATCGGGACCGATGGGGTGCGCAAGATGTCGAAATCCTGGGGGAACTACATCGGCATCGCGGAGCCCCCGGAAGAGCAGTTTGGGAAACTCATGGCCATACCCGATCAGCTCATGCCCCAGTATTTTCAGCTGCTCACGGACATCGATTGGGAGGAGGTGGCCAGCCTTCATCCAAAGGAAGCGAAAAAGAAGCTGGCCTGGACGGTGGTAGCGAGCCTGCACGGGGTGGAGGAGGCCGACCGCGCCCAAGCCCACTTCGAGCGGGTATTCGAGGAAGAGCGTCCCCCGGAGATCCTCCGGGAAGTTGCGGTCGGACACCTGCTGGACGCGCAGGGAGAGGCGCCGGTGGTGGAGTTGCTCATCGCTTCTGGGCTTGTCGCCTCGAAGTCGGAGGCGCGGAGGCTCCTTGCGCAAGGCGGGGTTTGGCTCGACGGGGTCAAAGTGCCCGCTGGCCAAGAGCGGGTAGCGGTTAAAGCGGGCATGATCCTGAGGGTTGGGCGACGGCGATTTGCCCGTTTGGTCCTATGAGCTGCCCCTTTTGCCGCATCGCTAAAGGGGACTTGTCCGCCCACATTCTTTATGCTGATGAGCTGATTTTGGCTTTTTTAGACGCGTCCCCCATGGCCCCTGGGCATACCCTCGTCATCCCACGCGCTCATATTGAGCGCTTCACAGCTCTACCCGAGGAGATAGCGGGCAAGCTGTTTGCGACCGCGGTGCGGGTAGGGAAGGCCTTGCAGGAGGCCCTGGCTGCGCATGGTTTTACCGTAGGGCTCAACGACGGGCGCGTCGCGGGTCAGGGCATTCCTCATGTGCACTTGCATCTTGTCCCCCGGTTTTTTGGCGACGGTGGGGGCTCCCTCCACTCCGTCCTCCCCTCTTGTCGAGCCCGCATTGACCCGGAATTGGCCGCGCGGATAAGGGGGCTCCTCATTCCTCAAGGAAGTTGAGCTCCGCAGGGCACACCGGGCCCTTGTAGTTTTCGGAAAACACGTTCTTGCCCCCGCGAATCTCCCCAAAGAAACCTGGGCCAGAGCCCACGCACGCGGGGCTTTGCGTAGCCACACCATGACCCTTGTTCTTTGTGAACACGTTATGCCAAAGCTCCGCTTGCGCAAACTCCCGCAGGAGTACCCCACCTTGCCACCCGTTTTCCACAATAGAGCATCGGTAAAGCTGAAGATGACTGCGCCCACCCGCACCGATTCCGCACACTTCGTTACCATGGACAGTGCAATCTGTCAAAATCGCCTGGCTATCGTCCCAAAGCCAAACCCCCCCTTGCGCATGGCGCGTGATGCTTACTCGGGTTGCGGAAAGCTGGGCATCCCGCCAGAGTTTTATCCCCACCCCGTTTTCCCAAAGGCCACAGTCCAATAACTGGGCAACGGCTTGCGCGCCCATGGCCAGCCCCTCCGAACCACCGGTGACATTCACCCCGACCAGGCGGAGGTTGGCATTGGGGACAAGAGAGAGGACTGGGGCGCTAGACACCACGGCGCAAAGCACCACATCGCCATTGCCACGTATCTCTACGGGTTTATCCACGGTTACCCCCGCTTGGTAATGGCCGGTTTGGATTTCTAATACGCCGCTTGGGAGGAGTGCATCGATAGCGCTCTGCAGATCCGGGAAATCTTTGTTAGGAAAAACCAAGGACTCCCAGCGTGGGGTGGCCCTCTTCTTGCGCACCTCCGGCCGCACATTTCCCAAAAGGGGAACCCCGGTGTTTTCGATTTCGTTGGCCTCTCCAGCCACCAAATTGCTAGAGAACCCTGACACTCCGGCCACAGGAAAGTTCTGGATCACGTTTTCCAGCAGAGTGGCCATTGCCTTATCTGAGACAGCCACGCCAGATCCTTGCCCGCCAGAGATGTGTGTTTTTGTGATCAAGAGGGAAGAGTTGCCGCCTACAGTGAGCCCATCCCAGCGATTAGAAAAGAGCATGCAACCATGTACCTCTGCACTGCCACCTTTGATTTCTAAGCCAGTCCAATTCTCCTGAAAAAGCGTCCCATATGCCACAAGCGTAGCATTGCCAAGGAGCTCTAGTCCTGCGTCTCTGTTTGCGCAGATCCGCGAGGCCAGGATCGTCACACTTGCTCCATCCTGACCGCGAATTCCCGGGCCTTGGTTTTCACGCACATCGGTGTCCCAAAGTTTGGCCGCAGCCGTGTCCCTGAGCCAAAGACCAAGGGCCAAATTGTTTTGGATTATGGCCTTATCGGCCTCCACATAGCTCTTCTCTGAAGCCCAACCCCCACCCATGCTGTTTTGCACGACCTTGGTCGCCCCAAGCCAGAGTCGTGCTTGTCCCCAGGCTTCCACACCGTATCTCGCGTTTTCAGAGAGCTCAGAATTGTGGAGGGCTAGACTGGCTTGATCCCGGGCGAACACCGCAGAAGCAGCGTTTTGTGTGACTTTGACCTGCCGCAATTCCACTGTAGCTTGTTCGGCAGCGAAGAGGCCGGCGGAGGAAAGCTCGGGAGAGAGATACCCGCCGCGGCCGGATTTTATGGTTATGCCCTCGATCACCACTTTTGCCTCTTTGCCCACCCAAATCACGGGTGGGCCGGGTCGTTCCGCCTGAATGATTGTGGCATCTGGCCCCTCACCCCGGAGAACAACGGATTTCTCCAAGCGAAGGTTCTCTACCCAAGTTCCGCGGGAAAGCCTGATCGTCGCTCCACTCGTAGCCGCTTCAATCGCAGCCTGGATTGACTGTCCTGGTCTGAGGAATATCTCGTTAGAGGACGTGGGCGAATGCGGGGTACACCCCGAAAGGGTGGCTACGGCGAGGGCGATGGTGAGGCAGAATACAAAATACCGTAGCATAAGGCACGCAATTTTAGCCCGCTTCCAGGAAGCGGGCGTGTGCGGAGGCCAAAAGTTTTTCAGATAGAAACTGCATTTATGCTGCATTATCTTGCAAACATAGTAAGGGAGGCGGAGAGCAGAGGGATCGTACGTCTCCAAACGAAACTTTTTGAGGCGTATTCCTGACTGGATTTCCACTCGCGGTGCGACCTGGTTGAGGAAAGCCACGGCTTCGTTGAGGAAGCGACTTTTCTCCTCAGAGCTCGCCTCTTTTCTTGAAGTTTTCCGCCGAACTCTTCGAGGACTTGCGTCGGAGTGCCTCCACGTTAAACTTTGACCCCACGCGTCGGGTCTAGGTCGCGAGGTTTTTTAATTTTTGCCTTTCGTCTGAAAACCCACGGAGGGGCAAAGAGATAGAGCGTAGGTTTGCTATGGAAAAGATCAGAAATATTGGGATCGCCGCGCACATCGATGCCGGCAAGACCACCCTTTCCGAGGCCATGCTCTTCCTTTCCGGGAAGAAGCACCGCTTCGGCGCGGTGGACGAGGGCGAGGCCACCCTGGACTGGATGCCCCAGGAGCGCGAGCGCGGCATCACCATCACCGCTGCGGCCACTACCCTCCCCTGGAAAGGCCACGCCATCAACCTCATCGACACCCCAGGCCACGTGGACTTCACGGCCGAAGTAGAACGGGCCTTGCGCGTGGTGGACGGGATGATCGCGCTGTTTTGCGCCGTGGGCGGGGTGGAGGCCCAGTCCGAGACCGTCTGGCGCCAGGCCGAACGCTACGGCGTCCCCCGCCTCGCCTTCGTGAACAAGATGGACCGCGTGGGCGCCGACTTCTTCGGCGTCCTGGAGGAGATGCGCCGCGATCTGGGGGCCAACCCCGTGCCCCTTGTGCTCCCCATGGGCGCGGAGGACGGCTTCCGGGGGCTCATCGACCTCCTCCCTATGGAGGCCATCCTCCTTGGGGAGGGCGAGAACGGGGCGGAGCCCCCGCGCTTCCCCATCCCTGCGGAACTCCGGCGGGACGCGGAGGCCGCACGGGAACGGCTCCTGGAGGCCGTGGCCGAGGCCGACGACCGGTTCCTCGAGCTCTTTTTGGCCGGGGAGGCGTCCCTGGAAGAGTTGCGGGCGGCGCTGCGCCGGGCCACCCTC
>JANXBC010000034.1 GCA_025060555.1 Candidatus Bipolaricaulota bacterium | reverse complement strand
GTGGCGGAAAGGTTGGATTCCACCATCCCCCCGATCATGTTGGGGAGGCCCGCGTGCTTGCAGATCGCGGCGATCTCCTTCGCCCGCAGGAGTCCTCCGGCCTTCATGAGCTTGATGTTCACGTAATCGCAGGCGCCAAGCCGGATGGCGCGGAGCGCGTCCGCAGGGGAGTGCACGCTCTCGTCGGCCATGACCGGGATGGGCGAGCGCTTCCGCACCCAGGCCATCCCCTCCAGGTCCTCCGCGGGCACGGGCTGCTCTACAAATTCCACCCCGTATTCGCTCAAGCGGGCGAGAGCCCATACGGCCTGGGCCCGCGTCCAGCCCTGGTTGGCGTCGATCCACATCCGGACGCCCTCGCCGATGGCCTCCCGCACCGCCCGCACCCGCGCCACGTCCTTCCTTGGCTCCTCGCCCACCTTCACCTTGATGGCCCGGAATCCCGCGGCCACCAGGACCCGCGCCTCCGCCGCCATCCGCTCAGGCTCGTCGATCCCCACGGTGAAGTCCGTCTCCACCGGCTCGGCGAGGCTCCCGCCCAGGAGACGCCACACGGGCTCGCCATAGATCTGGCCCACGAGGTCGTGCAGGGCCAAATCCAAGGCGGCCTTGGCTGCGGCGTTCCCCAAAAGAGCGCGGTCCATCTTGTCCACAAGATGACTGATCCGCCGCGGATCTTCGTTTAGGATCGTAGGAACAAGGAGGTCTAGGCTGGCCAAGATAGAATCAGGAGTACAACCGAGGATAACCGCGCTTGGTGAAGCTTCTCCCCACCCAACGCGGCCGTGGTCATCATAAACTGCCACAACGATCTCTGTTTTCTCTGTGGTTGCTCCAAGGGCAATGCGGAAAGGTTTCTCTAGTTTAAACCGAAATAGGAAAACCTCGACTCGTTCCACCCGTACTTTCGGCATAAGTTTTCACCCACTGTAAGGTAGCGAAAACGCCAGGGGTTGCCTAGAGGGGAATGCGACCTTTCAGGGCCCGCCCCAGCGTGAGTTCATCGGCGGATTCCAAATCCCGCCCCACAGGAATCCCATGAGCAAGCTGAGAGACTTTCACCCCAAGGGGTTTGAGAAGACGAAGGATGTGCATGGCCGTGAGATCTCCTTCTAGCTTGGGCTCAAGGGCTAAGATAACCTCCACCGTGCCCTCCTCAGCTACCCGCTGGGCGAGATGAGCTAAGGTCAAATCTTCCGCACCAATCCCGGAACTTGGGGAGAGGAGCCCGCCCAGAACGTGGTACAAACCATGGTATTCTCCAGTTCGCTCAAGTCGTTCTATTTCCCAAGGATGGGCCACCACACAAATCGTCTTTTGGTCTCGGGTGGGATCGCGGCAGATTGGGCATAGACCTCCTTCGGAAAACCCATGACAGCGCGGACAGCGGCTTATGCGAGAAAGAGAGGAAAGGACTTGGATCAAACGCTCAGCCTCCGCGGGTTTGGCGAGAAGGTAGAAAGCAATGCGTTCCGCAGAGCGGCGGCCGATCCCAGGGAGCCGGGAAAGCGCGGAAAGAGCCTGCTCCAGTATGGGAATCATGGGCCTATGATTTTCCCCTCCAGGCTTTCCGCCAAAAGCCGCACTGCTTCTTCAAAGGTAAGAGGTTTAGGTCCATCATCCCCAGCATATGAGATTTCCACTGCCAGCAGTGGGTCATAGAATTTTCGCGCCACCTCTTCCAGATCAGCAAGAAGCTCGCGTTCCTTCAGGGACTCGTAGTGGAAACGAAAGCCCTCGGGTAAGACAAGACGCAGGACCCCATCCACATAACTCTGCTGCGCGGGGGCAAGGAACACCCCAAGATCCGCGCGTTTCTCCCAGGCTGCCCGCAAGAACTCCGCCCACCGATCGTCCTCTTTGGCGCCTTGGAACCGGAACGCCTCTCCTTTTTCAGAAGTTTCTGAAGAATAGCATGGAAGGTTTTCGGTGGCACTAGCCGCGGTGCTCAAACCGAGGCTTTCCCCAGGGTTGTCTTTCGGGGAGACCACTTTTTCTTGTTCCGCCGGGGGAAAAGAAGTTTTGAGCCCATCTGGTTGGGAAGGCTTGGGGACTCCACATTTCTCGAGCACAAAGAGTTCCAGGTGAAGCCGCCGGGAGAAAGCGCGGGGGAGCTGAGCGCGGAGCTCAACCAAATCGGGGAGAAGAGACAAGAGCTCATCTTCTCCGGCTACCACGCGATCTCGTGCGCGAGAAAGGGCTTCTTCCACAAAAAGAGCAAAATCTCGTCCGCGCCGGGCAAGATCAGCGATGATTTCCAAAGCTCTAGCGCCATCTTTTGCTACCAACGCTTCAAGGAAAGCGTCTAGTTGAACGCGCGGAGGGAGACCCAGGTAGGCTTCAATTTGGTCTGAGGTTATTGGGCCAGCCCGTCCAAGCTGCTCCAGAAGCACCAATGCATCGCGAAGGGAGCCCCCAGATCTTCGCGCTAAGAACTCCGCAGCCCCCTCGGAAAGCGCAAAACCCTCCGCTTGGGCGACCTCTTTGATCTTTTTAGCGATGAGTTCCTCGGGGATGGGGCGGAGCCAAAACGCTTGGCAGCGGGAGAGCACGGTGGCCGGAACCTTGTGGGGCTCGGTAGTGGCGAACATGAAGATGACGTGCGCCGGCGGCTCTTCCAGCGTCTTAAGGAGGGCGTTGAACGCTTCTTGAGTGAGCATGTGGACCTCATCGATGATGTACACTTTGTAGCGAGCCCCCACGGGGAGGAAAGCCACTTCCTCGCGGAGTTGACGAACTTGGTCGATGCCGCGGTGGGAGGCGCCGTCGATCTCCACCACGTCCAGGGATTGCCCGGAAAGGATGCGGACGCAGTTGGGGCAGCGGTTGCAGGGCTCACCGTCCTCGGGGGCGAGGCAGTTGGCGGCCCGGGCGAGCAGACGGGCGAGCGTGGTCTTGCCCACGCCCCGCTGGCCGGCGAAGAGATAGGCGTGGTAAAGCTTCCCCTGGGCCACGGCGCGCTTGAGCGTGGCCACCACAAGCTCCTGGCCCACGACCTCGGCGAACCGCTTCGGGCGCCACCGGCGGTACAGGGAAAGCTCCTCCGCCATGACCTCCGAAGCTTAGAGCATCGGCGCGCGGCGGACCACAAACTTACAGGCGGTCGATGTCGGGCACAGTTCCGTCGGCGAGGCGCCAAAGCTGCTCGCCCGCGTTGGGCACCACGAGGACCCCCTCTCCTTCCCGTCCCTGGAACTCCTCAGATTGGATCGTGCGAGGATCGCGATAGCCCAAGTTGATGCGGTGGCAGACCTCCGCGGGGATCCCAGTGGCCAGGATCACCTGGATGCGCGGCCGCTCCACGCCGCCGCGGAAGGTCCCGATGCCCTTCACATGAGTGGCGTGGGCGAGCACCGCCCAGGGCACGTGCTTGTACTTCTCCCACTGGGCGAGGAAGAAATCGCGCACATGGTAGCCTACCTGCAGAAGCCACTCCCCGTGCGTAGGCGAGATCTCGCGGATGTGGGGGCCGTGGATGACGAGGGTCCCGCCGTCGGCCACCACGGGCTCGAGCTTGTACATGCACTTTCCCGCAAGCCAAAGCTCCCGGTACATGGGCGGGGCCATGGAAAGGACGAAATCGTAGGCGCGCGGGGCCCATACGATGTTCACCTTTGCGGAGAGGTCGGCCGCGGCCTCCCAGGCCTCCTCCACCCCTCCAAGAAAAAGCCCCAGGACCTCGTGGCCCCGCAGGACGAGGGAGAGGCCAAGCCTGGGGGTGGGAACGAGCTGCGCGGCCTCCTCGATCATTTCCCGCACGGGGGTCCACTTGTGCCCGTTCACCTTGGGGTTGGTGATGAGGGCCCCAAGCCAGTGGGAGACGTTCACCATGGTGGGACCGGAGATCCCCGGGAAGAGATACTTGTGCCCGCCGGAAAAGCCCACCACCTCATGGGGGAACACCGGGCCCACTAGGAGGATCTGGTCGTAGGCGAGGACGAGGCGGTTGACTTCCACGGCCACTTCAAGAGCGAGAAGGCCCCGGGAGATTTCGGCCATGCGGTCGCGGGAGATCACCCCTAGCTGCACAAGGGCCTGAGGGTCCGCCCACGCATGTTGACAAACCCGGACGCACGGATGGGGGAAGCGGGGCCCAAAATGCCGGGAAAGCTGGGCCTCCGAGAGGGGCGGATGGGTGCCCAGGGCCACGAGGAACGCGAGCTCCTTCACCCGGGGGAGGAGGGCCTCGATCAAGGCCTCGTAAAGCACGGGCATGGGCAGGGTGCGGGTATCGTCGGGGACGATCACGAGAAGTCGGTCCCGCGTGAAATCCGTTTGGCTTAAGAACTCCTGGAGTTTAGTGCGGAGCTCCGGCGCGGGGATGGAACGACCAGGGGCGAACCCTAGCACCGCGGGGCCTCCTCCCAGCGGGTATGGAATTTCCCAGGCCTGTCCAGGCGCTCGTAGGTGTGGGCACCAAAGTAGTCGCGCTGGGCCTGGATGAGGTTGGCCGGAAGCCTCCCAGTACGGTAGGAATCGAGGAAGTTCAGGGTTGAACTGAAAGCGGGGACGGGAATCCCCGCCCGGTGCGCAAGACAAACGACGTTCCGCAGGCTTCCCTGGCCTTCGTGCCAAAGCTTGCGGAAGGGCTCAGCTAGGACGAGGAGAGGAAGGTTAGGCTCGCGCTGGAAGGCCTCGCGCATGACTCCCAGCATCCTTGCGCGGATGATGCACCCGGCGGTCCAGACCCGTGCTACCTCCGCTAGGGAAAAGCCATAGCCGTGTTCTGAGGAAGCATCCTGCAGTTGCCGAAATCCTTGAGCGTAGGCAGTGACTAGGGCCAAGGCATAAGCCTTTCGGAGGTCCTCAAGGAGTTCTCGCGGGGCAAGGGAAAGCCTGGGCGTGGGGCCAGGCAAGATCTTTTCCGCACCAAGACGCTCTTCTTTCAAGGCGGATACGATGCGGGCGAACACGGCCTCGGCGATGGTGGGCGTGGGCGCCCCAAGGTCCAGCGCGGCTTGGGTGGACCACTTTCCTGTTCCCTTTTGTTCCGCCGCGTCCTTGATCGCCTCCACCAAGAACCCGCCCGTCTCGGAGTCCCTGGTGCGCAGGATGTCCACCGTGATCCCAAGGAGGTAGGACTCCAGCTCCCCTTGATTCCATTCCGCAAAGACGGCGGCGATCTCGGGAGGAGTAAACCCAAGGCCGCGCTTCAAAAGGTCGTAACATTCGGCGATTATCTGCATGATGGCGTATTCGATGCCGTTGTGCACCATTTTCACGTAGTGTCCGGACCCGCCGGGGCCGAAGTACCCTGTGCACGGTCCGTCCAAACCCTGGGCGGCGATGGCCTTAAAGATTGGCTCCACGCGGGCGTAGCCCTCGACATGGCCCCCGGCCATGAGGGCTGGGCCCTTCAGGGCCCCGGCCTCCCCGCCGGAGATTCCCACCCCAAGGTAGAGAAGGCCGCGGGATTCGGCCTCGCGGATCCGCCGCTCGGTGTCGGCAAAATGGGAGTTCCCTCCATCGATCAGGAGGTCGCCCGGTTCGAGGAGGGGAAAGAGCTCGGAAAGAACCTCATCCACAGGCCTCCCGGCCTGGACCATGAGGAGGATGGCCCGGGGCCGCGCCAGGACGCTCACGAACTCCGAAAGCGCGAAAGTGGGAAGGATCGGCTCGTCCTTCACGCGCGCCATGAGGGCTTGGGTGCGCTCGGCGCTGCGGTTGTAGCCAGCCACCGAGAAATTATGCCGGGCAATATTCAGGGCCAAGTTCTGGCCCATTGTGGCCAGGCCAATGATGCCAAACTGTGCTTTCATTCTGCCACCTCCCAGGGAGGCCGATCCGGCAAAGCCTGTTCGAACTGGACGATTTTCTCCTCCTCGTAGGGCCCTCTATATGTGCCGGAAAGGAAGCGGTCCAGGCCCACCCGATAGAACTCCTCCCAGGAATCCTCCTCTTGCCCCGGGATGATGGGATAGAAGAGGACCCCGTTTTCCCGCGCGGCCTCCAAGTCCCCGGGCGCGTCCCCGATCATGATCACGTGGTCCTTGGGGTAATGCCGGGCCGTGGCCGCGATTTGCTGGGATTTCGTGCCCATCTCCTGCCCGCAGATGAGCCGCGCGTACTTATCGATCCCGTGCTCGGCCCACTCCCGCTCCAGGGCCTCCACGGGGGTCTGGGAGACCACCACCACGTCCGCCACGTTTTGCAGGCGCGCCAAGGTCTCGCGCACATAGGGGAAGGGCGGGATTCCTTTCACGATCTCCTTGATGGCCCAGTTCACCCTCTCGCTCCAAGCCAAGACAAGCTCGAATTCCTTGCGTTCCTCATCGGTCTTGGCCTGAGCAATCGCTTTCTTTAAGCCCTCATTGGAAAGTTCGTCCGGGGAGCGCTCGACCCAGGCGAAGTAGTGGGGGAGCTGCGGCACGCGAAAACCGCGGCGCTTGACTTGGGGATGGTTGGGAAGGAGCTCGGAGAGGATGCGCTTCAGGGTGACGTGGCGGTTTGCTCCCCGCGTTTTTGAGAAGAGGTCCGCGAATTCCTTGCACTCCCGCGCGGCCTGGGCCACGGGCTGAAGCCCAAAATAGGCGATCATCCAGGGCGCAAAACACTCCCTTTGTTTTATCCCCATGGTGTCGAAGGCACAGCCATCGGAATCGATACAAACTAAGAACTCATGAGCGGGTTGGTAAGCAAGGAGTTTGGCTTTCCAATCCACTTTCATCTCCTTTCTCGTTGGGCCACAGGAACGTAGGGAGGAAGCTTTTTCTCCGCGAAGATTGGCCGGAGGCGGGCGAAACGGAGTCTCCCGCCCACGATGGGCACGGAGACGAGATCCTCGCCCAAAAGAGGATGGGCATAGCGCACGAACTCGTCGGTGACGTCCACCCGGCTTTGGCGATCGAAGGGGAAACGCTCACTGGCCAAAATGAGGATTTCCCGAAAAAGAGCAGGAGAAAAACGGACTAGAACTTCAAGGGCTACGAGGTAACTTGTGCCCGCAGTCTTCATGTGCCAAAGCCCCTCAGTCTCTTGCGCCAAGACGGGGTAAAGGCTCCATTTATCCGAGCCGGAATGAAGGCTTATGCGGTAGGAGCCGAAAGCACGGGCGATGGCCACATGCGCTCGCAGGGCTTGCCTAAATTCCACAAGATCACCACGATAGTCCAAAGCCTTTTCCATAGCGCCAGGAAAGCGCGGTGCCAGACTTGTGAGCTGGATCCCCCGCCGCTGAAGCTCTAAAGCTAAAAAGAGATGCTCTTTTTCGGAGGTGGGCTCAAAGGTCTCGTCCACAGAAAGTCCAAAATCGAACCCTCTAGGAAGTTCTCTTTGCAAAGCCCGATACATTTCCTCTGTAAACTCCAGTGCGTGCCAGTATTTCAGAGCTATAAGCAAGAGCTCCTCTTTCGTGAACACAAGCTTCCCCAAGCCTGGCACGAAAAAGTCACGTCCCACATACTCTTCCTTGACCTTGGAAAGCGGGAGATCCTGGCTTTTTTGGGCAAACTCCGCTTTAGAAAGGTTCCCCACAGGCACGAGGAAATCCGAGGGATCATAGGTGAAGATGGTGTAACCCAGGCGTGCGGCCTTTTGCGCCTCGTCCACGCTTTTCAAATGATCAGCGTCTGCGCCGAATCCTTTTTCCCATCCGGCTTGAAAAACTCCAAAGATCGCATCCGCAAGGACATCGGCGAAGGAGCGGCCCGTACGGGCGTTCTCCCGCATAGATTGTTGAGCTAAAACGGGAAATACGGAAGCGCCCTGGAGTGCTAGCAAATGTCCTGGTGTAGCCAGACCCAATCGATCACCAAAGCCGAAGCTCGGTTTTTCTCTGGGAATGCGCTTGGGTTGTAATTCTGGGAGTAAAGATATTAAGGCATACGCATTTCTCCAGGTGAGGGGGCAGAGGAGCCCTCCGCGAACGGGAAAACCTTCAAACCCAGGTTGGGGAGGCATAACAAAGAGGCTCTTTTCTGTGTTTCTTTGAACCAGGCATAGTTTGACGCCCGGCGGTGTTCGTGCTGAGCCGCAGAGGACCTGCAACTCCTCGCCCAAGATGGCCCGAATGTTTGCCGCTTCAGCGGAGTCCCACACGCCGTCTCACCTCAGCCTCAGGGAAGAGGTGTTCCGGGTCAGGATGGGGGAAGCATTCCAGGACCAATGCCCCTTGATAGCGCACCTTGGCTAAAGCTTCCCAAAACTCAGCGGTTCGAGTCGGCAAGATGCACGTGAAAGAGGCGCTCACCACAGGCTTCTAACGCGCTGTGCATGGAACGCTCCTCGATATTGGCATGAAATGTGTCGAACAGAATCCCTCAGATTCTCCAAACCCCCCTATTCTCCAAGCGTAAGGGCTTGGAGTATTTGACCATCTTACCTACCCTTGATTTTGCGGTTTCAAAGAATTCCTGGCAAAGCGAGTCCGATGCTTGAGAGATCGGCCTTAGAAATTCGTTGAGGACGTAGAGCTTTCCAAGATAGCCTAAGTGAGTATCATTAGATGATGCGCGCAAAAGAGTGGTTGATTTTAAGGATGTTTTTGGCCTTCTTGCCTGCCGCCGCAGCGGATCTTTCCGGAAACCTCTCTACAGCCTGGACTTTGGGGAACACCCATTTTGCGTCTTGGAACACATTGGTGTTGCGACTCTCCCTTTCCGAATTGGAATTACGGACTTTCTCTACCTGGCAAGGACTAAGCCTTACGGAGCAGATATTCACCGTGAGCGGAAATATAGGAAATTTCGAAATTCAGGCCGGCGCTGTGCTCCGCCCCCTTATCGATCCTCGCGTGGCCACTTGGACCGTTCAGGATTTTCAAGTCGTAGCAAGCTTCGTTTCCTTTGAGCTCGCCTTTGCTAACCTCCGCTTCAAGGTCCTATTCCACGCCGGACCAGTTGAGCCGTGAGTTTTCTCCGCCGCTGGCGCCGAGAGCGACTCCGAGCTAAACCTTTCCCCAAGACCTGGGAGCTCCTTCTCCCAGGAATTCCATTGTTTTCGTCTCTTCCCCCTCAAGATCAGCACGAGCTTCGGGCACACATTCGAGTCTTCCTGGCAGAAAAGCGGTTTGAGGGGGCAACAGGTTTTCAGGTGGACGAGCGCGTGAGGGTTACCATCGCCGGGAACGCTTGCCTCCTTCTTCTCCATAGAGAAACAGAGTATTTCCCATTTCTGCGCACAGTAGTTGTGTATCCCACGTTGTACGTAGCCCGGTATATGCGTTCTGCTCCAGGCGGCGCGGTGGAGGAAGGGATGGAGGTGCGAGCAGGCGAGTCCTGGCCCTTGGGCACCGTGGTCCTCGCCTGGGATGCGGTATCTCAGGCAGGCTTTGGCCAAGGGGCGCGCAACGTGGTCGTACACGAGTTTGCACACCAACTCGATCTTGAGGACGGCGCCATGCAGGGAGTTCCTGTCCTCCCTCCTGAACTCGTCCAGCCTTGGAAGGAGATTTTCTTTGGGGAATACCAGAAGCTCGGCAGTTTTCCTGATCCTAGCCCTCTCGTCTTGTGCCAAGAAAACCCCGCGGAATTTTTCGCCACAGCGGTAGAGCTTTTCTTTTCCGATCCCTGGACCCTTCGGATGTATCACCCTGCACTCTACAAGCTTTTCACTCGGTTTTTCTTGCTCGACCCAGCGGCAAATCTGCACAGTAGTTGAGTAACAAGGCGGCGCAGGGACACGAAACTTGTATGAGAAAGCCTTGTCTTCACTAGCTTTAAGGCCTAAGTTATGGGACTTACGAAGCATCGGTAGGGCGCTCTACCGCCGAAAATACGCGGGTTTTCGTAAAAACTGTCCGTCGGGCCTGGTGAGGAAGCTTAGGTTATATTTGCGCCCGACTCATTAAGCTCGTGAATTTTCCACCCTCCACGTGACTTCAGCCCAGGTTAAAACGTATCCGAAAATTTCCCCAATGCCCCGCTATACTCTCCGTGGAGGTGGTTCATGTTCAGTGTGCTGCGTTGGTTTCTTGTGGGAATTTTTCTTCCCCTCATCAGCATTTTCACTGTGGCAGAGGACATTTCAGGGCCGTGGGAAACTCTACGGGCAGGGGATTTGTGCCTCCGATTCCCTGATGACTGGTTTGATATAACCCCACTTGCTCGCCTTTTGCTGTTACCAGAGATATTTGCAGAGGCCGGAATAGAAGGGGTTACCGTTTCCGCAGCCGTACTCCGTCTCCCTGCTACTCTTGATGAGGAACCCGCCTTTTTCATGGTCTTGCTCGCCGACGCGGAGAAGTTTCCCGAACTCCTCGCTTCCGCAGGTACAGGCTCGCGCCGGATCTCGCGCACAGAGGGGGTGGTCGCCGGAGAAGCGGGTGTGTACGAGCAGTATGAAATGGACGATCCTGCGGGCATCACCTGGTTTGCCTACACTGCTCAGCCTCGCCCCGATGGTCGCCATGTCGTTCTCCTCGCGATGTGCCCTGCGGAGGTTGAGATTCCGGAGGCGGTCACACGCGAGATGCTCTTTTCAGTTGGCCCGTGCCCCCCTGAACCTTCGGAACCCTGCAATCTATGCGCGGAGAGGCTGGCCTTACTCGAGCAAAAACTTGAGGAATTGCAACTTGGGTACGAGGCGCAACTCCAGGCTTTGAAAGGGGAGATCAAGACCTTACGGCAAACTCAGGGACTTCGGGTTGGGGTTGTAGATGTAGAAACCTTGTTCACACGCGTCTTTCTTCCCCAAGTGGCTGTGGAGCGCAGCGCCCTCCAAGCCAAAGCCCAGGCCATCCAGGACCTCCAGAGCAAATACGCGCAAGGCCAGATCAACCAAGATGCCTACCAGCAGCAATATGCCAAACTTCAAGCTGAACACCTGCAAGCCCAGGTTCAGGTGAACATGTCCATGCTCAACAAGATGATTGCCTCCCCAGGCTTCGCTTCCCTTCGCACTGACCTACAAAACCTCAAGGACCAGGCCAAACCCCTGGCAGACCAGGTGGAAACCTCGGTTAAGCAAGCCCAGGTTACGATCATCGACTACACCACCTTTTTCAACCAGCTTCAACAGCTGCAAACCGCGTTCCAGCAGGTGGATCAGCTTCTAACCCAGGTGGCGGCTACGAAGATTTTGGAAACCTCTCAGCAAGTGGCCCAAGAACTCGCGTATGACCTCGTGCTGCGCACAAAAGACGTGGTCATATACCAGCGGACTTCCGCTATTGCTGATCTCACCCCTGAAGTGGAAAAACGCCTGTGGCTGCTTTTCTCACCAAGGCAGCTTCCCTAATTTTCATAAAAAAGCCTGAAGCTGGCCACCTCCACCTTTTCGTTGGGATTGCTCAGCGCTAGGTGTGGCGGGTTTTCACTTCATCCTTAATGCAGAGTATTCCGTCGCACTCGCATGCCACTTATCAGATCCGATGCTTTTACAGCCCACTTTTTCCCCTCCGTAGGCGGCGAGCGCTTCAGCCCGCCTTTCCCAAACGGGAAGTACGCGCCCGCGGATTTCCCAAAAATTTCTTGAGAAGGCCCGGTAAGACTTAGCTTTTCCTGTGGCCCCTGCGGTATACTGAGCTTGAAAGGGGGCTACATGAATGGTGTGGCCGGAAGGCTTCTTTCCGTGGACCTCTCCACGGGGACGATTCGCACCGAGGAGATTTCGGAAAGGGTGTTCAGGTTATTTTTGGGCGGCTGGGGGCTGGCGGCCAAACTCGCTTGGGATCGCATCCCCAAGGGGGCGGACCCCTTGGGGTCGGAGAACGTGGTGACCATGGCCCCCGGCCTTCTCACGGGGACGGGGATCCCCACGGCCTCGAAGACGGCGTTCTCCTTCCGCTCGCCCCTCACGGGGACCATCGGCCGGTCCATGGCCGGGGCCTGGGCCGGGGTGGCCCTGCGCCGGGCCGGGTTCGACGCCCTCGTGATCCGGGGAAAGAGCGCGAAACCTGCAGTGCTCGTGATCGAGGACGGAAGGCCCGCCGGGCTCCCGCGCGGGACCTCTGGGGCCTGGACACCCGGGCCACCCGCAAGGCCCTGCTGGCGCGCTACGGGGAGGGGGCGCGCACCGCGGTGATCGGCCCGGCGGGCGAAAGGCTTTCCTGGATCGCCACCATCGAGTGCGACGGCCGCCAGGCCGGCCGGGGCGGGGGCGGGGCCGTCCTCGGCAGCAAGAACCTCAAGGCCATCGTCGTGAAGGGCGCGGG
>JANXBC010000033.1 GCA_025060555.1 Candidatus Bipolaricaulota bacterium | reverse complement strand
GTGATCCCCGCAGGGAGCTCCACAAGATGTGGCCGAAGAAGAACTTACCAATCCCTGCGCCGATACCTCGCCAAAGCCCTGGGTCAACCCAAAAGCCGGTTCTGACTCACGAGGTCGCAAAGAACGCTTAACCCGGAGCGGCTTGATCCTCGATGCTCTTTCGGTTCGCCGGGGTGGACAAATGATTTTCGGTTAAAGAATATTTGGGGGTTGAAGCGATGGCGGTCCTGGGCAGTGAGCGCAACGCGGTGCAAATGCCATTCATCCGCTACGCCCAGGAGGTGGGGTGGCGTTATCTCCCGCCCGAGGAAGCGGAACGCCTGCGCCGTGGGGAAAGCGGCCTCCTCTTGCACGATGTCTTCGTTCAGAAAGTTCAGGAGCTGAACCCGGGCGTCGTCGATCTCCCGCGCGCGGAAGAGTTGGCCCGCCGTCTGTCGCACGTGCGCCCCTCGGTGGAGGGAAACCTCGAGGTCTGGGAATACCTAAAAGGTTTAAAGACGGTATTCGTCCCGGAAGAAAAGCGTGAGCTGAACGTTAAGCTTCTCGATCCCCAGCGTCCCGAAAACAATGCTTTTCACGTTACCGATGAATTGGCTGTCCGCAGCGGGCACAACCGAGCGGTTTTAGACATTGCGTTTTTCGTTAACGGCATCCCCGTGCTCGTAGTGGAGGCCAAGGCTGCGCATCGCCTGGACGGCATCTCCATCGCGTTGGAGCAGGTGCAACGCTACCATCGCGAGGTCCCGGAGTTCTTCACGTTAGCCCAACTTTATGCCTTGACGCACCTTGTGCAGTTCTACTATTCGGCCACGTGGCGGCTTTCGCCCAAGGACCTTTTCAATTGGCGTGAAGAGCAGACCGGGGATTTTGAAACCTTGGTGAAAAGCTTCGTGGCGCCTTCCCGTATCTTGCGCGTGCTTACGGAGTACATCCTGTTCGTGCGGCGGGACGGGGAACTTTCTAAAGTCGTGCTCCGCCCCCGCCAGATGCGGGCCGTGGAGCGCGTTTTGGGACGGGCCCGCGACCCCAAGAAACACCGGGGCCTGGTGTGGCACACCCAGGGCTCAGGGAAAACCTACACCATGATCACCGTGGCCCGCCGGCTCATCGAGGACCCGTTTTTCCGAAACCCTACCGTGCTCATGATCGTGGACCGCAACGAACTCCAGCAGCAGCTTTTCCAAAACCTGCAATCCGTGGGGTTCGGTCATGTGGAGGTGGCACAGAGCAAGCGCCATCTCCAAGAGCTTCTCGCTCGGGATACGCGGGGCTTGATCGTTTCCATGATCCACAAATTTGACGACATGCCTCCGAACATCAACACGCGGGAAAACATCTTTGTGCTCGTGGACGAAGCCCATCGCTCCACCGGCGCCGAGCTCGGGACGTACCTCATGGCCGCGCTCCCCAACGCTACGTTTATAGGTTTCACGGGCACCCCCATTGACAAGACCGCTTCCGGACGGGGGACGTTCAAGACCTTTGGCACGGACGATCCCCAAGGGTATCTGGATAAATACTCCATTCGCGAGTCCATTGAGGACGGAACCACAGTTCCTTTGCACTATCAGCTGGCTCCTAATGAGCTCATTGCCGATCGCGATGCCATGGAGCGGGAGTTTTGGGCCCTGGCGGAGCTCGAAGGTATCACCGATATAGAGGAACTGAACAGGGTTTTGGACAAGGCGGTGAACCTCAAGAACATGCTGAAGAGCCCCGAGCGGGTGCGAAAAGTTGCGGAGTTCATCGCCAAGCATTTCAAAGAGTACGTCGATCCCAGCGGCTACAAAGCCTTTGTGGTGGCCGTGGATCGGGAAGCCTGCGCTTTATACAAGCAGGAGCTGGATCGCCATCTTCCGCCGGAGTGGTCTCAGGTGGTGATCAGCCGTGGACCAAACGATCCACCGGAACTCGTCCGTTACCATTTAAGCGAGGAGAAAGAAGAGGAAGGGCGGCGCAAGACCGCGGGGCTCATCGTGGACTTCGTTGGAATCTTTGACCGGCTCGAGCAGGCTCTGGCTTTTGACTCCGAGGCCGTAACGGGTGTCATCGAAGGAATCGAGGTTCTACAGGAACGCTTTCGGAAGCTTATGGAGAAGGCCTCCTCCTACCTTACGTTGGAACAAGGAAAACCAGGAGACAAAGCCGTCGAAACCGTGCTAGAATTTTTCCGCGATCAGGAAGAGCGCGAGCGTTTTTATCAATTCTTCCGCGAGGTGGAAAGCCTGTACGAGATCCTTTCACCCGATCCGTTTCTGAGGCCGTATCTTCCGGACTACCAAAAGCTTGTGCGGATTTATCATCTGGTGCGCGAAGCTTTCGAGCCCCACGACATAACGGACCGGGGCTTCCTCCGCAAGACCGCGGAAATCGTTCGTAAACTCACGCGCACGCCGGGGATCATGGAGCTTGGCCCCGTTTATGCCCTAAACGGCGCGGCGCTAGAGAAGCTTGCCCACCAGGAAGTTTCCGAGACCGTGCGGGTCTTCAACTTAATTAAGGCCTTCTTCCAGTTGGTGAACAAGCGCAAGCAGAACGAGCCGTATCTTATCCCTATTGGCGAGAGAGCGGAACGCATCGCTCAGGCGTTCTATGCGCGGCAGCTTTCCTCGCAGGAGGCGTTGAGAGAGCTCACGAAGCTCGTGGATGAAGTCAAAACCGCGGAAGAGGAAAGGAAGGCCTCCGATCTTTCGCCCGAGGGCTTTGCCGTGTACTGGTCCCTTAAGCGGGAAGGCGTAGAGCCGGCCCATCGGATCGCCCAACGCGTGGAGGAAGCGTTGAAAGCCCTCCCTCACTGGGACTGGGACCCGGCCCAGGAGCGGGAGTTTCGTAAAGAGCTGTACAAAGTACTCCTCGAAGCGGGTTGTGTCGATGGGGTGCGAGGTATGGTCGAAGGGATCCTTCGGATCCTGCGGAGGCAGAGGTGAACCGAGGGTGGCAACCGTTGGAGGAGATTGTTCCCGTCGAGGTTTTCCGTGCTGAGGTCATGGCCTGGGCCAAACGTCTGGGCGTAGAGCCCAAGGAGATTCGGATTCGTAAGATGAAGCGCAAATGGGCCAGCTGTTCCTCCCAGGGGCGACTCACCTTCGACCGGGATTTGCTTCGGCAACCTGCGCCTGTGCGCACACTGGTGATCCTTCATGAACTGCTGCATTTACGGCTGCCCACCCACAACAAGCTCTTCAAGAGTCTTCTTTCCGCGTATTTCCACGAGAAGTACCCCGATCTTCCGATTCCAGAGCTCCCGGCGGCCCAGGATGGGGGGCCGAAGCATGGCGCGCCGCATAAAGGACCTGCCCGAGTGCGATAGGCCGCGGGAAAAACTTTGGGCCAAAGGGGCTGCAGCCCTTTCCGACGCTGAACTCTTGGCCATCCTCATTGGGAGCGGGACCAAGAGGAAGAGCGCCCTGGAGCTGGCAAAAGAAATACTTGAGGCTGGGCATGGCCGCCTGGATCAGGTTGGCTTGGAGGCCTTGACCCAAATAAAAGGCTTGGGCAAAGCCAAGGTGAGCCGGATCGCCGCAGCCCTGGAGCTCGCCCGGCGGCACTTCCAACGCGGTGCACCCAAAGTGCGGGAACCCGAGGAAGCCCTGCCCTACTTTCAAGAGCTGCGCGACAAAAAGCAAGAGCATTTTGCCGTGCTGACCTTAAACGGCGCGCGCGAAGTCATTCGCTTCCGAGTTGTGACCGTGGGGCTCCTCGATTCCAGCCAAGTCCATCCCCGAGAGGTGTACGCGGAAGCCATTTCGGACCGGGCTGCGGCCATTATCGTTGGCCACAATCATCCCTCGGGAAATCTGCAGCCCAGCCCGGAGGACCTGGCCATCACCCGTCAGCTTGCTGAAGCTGGCCGGCTTTTGGGCATCGACTTGCTTGATCACCTGATCGTGACGAAAAACGGCTGGCTCTCCCTGCGCCGCGAGGGCTATCTCTAAACCAGAAGTCCACGAGGTGTCTTTTTGAGCCTCCCGTTTTAGCGGCGGCCTTTGATGATTACCGCGTCGTGGAGGTTTTCCCAAGGGATGGCCACGTTTTCCGCGGTGGTGGCCCAGTTGTCGTGCACAATAAGCCAGAACGTTTCGGGCAGGGGGCCCGCGCCGTCAGGGTCACCCTTGAGCCAGCCCACGCCCGTCACGGCATGACCGATCCCGCCCTTCTCATCCCAGGCCTCTTCAGGCACCTTTGGATCCTCCTTGCGCAGGCTCGCGGTGGAGGTCAGGGGCTCACCCCACAAATAGAACGTCAACGCAAGGCAAACCTTGTTGCCATGCGCATCAAGAGCGGGAAGCTCCCGTGCTACGCCTTTCACGGGATTCCAGTAGCTGAAGGCCAGGATTGCCGGGACCCCTTTTTCGATCGAGGGGAGGTAAACCTCAAACGCCCTTTCGGTGTGGGGAAAGGCACGAACGAACTCCACGTCCCATGAGTAGGAAGCTTTGTCCAAGGGGCAAGGAAGCCCATGGCCCTCCTCCGTCGCGAATTTCTCCAGGCCCACGGCGATCATCGCGCTTTGTGTTCCCCGATAGCCTCCTGTGCCCCCGGCTCCTTCGCCATTTGTGCCCATAAAGTAGGCAAGATAAGCGCTCAAACTCTCCGGCGAGAGGATGCCCGTTACCCCGCGCGCCCATTCTGCGGCAGCGATCTGGTCGAGGAAGACCAAAGCGTTGGCGGCCGCAAGCGGTGCGCACCAGTTATCCACCGCACGGAAGCCCAGGCACCGGAAAAGCTCGCTGAGCCGAGGCGGCTGGGAATAATCCGGAACGCTTCCTATGTATACCCCTTCCACCCCATCCCCAGCGATTTTCCATACGAATGCTTCGGGCTGGGCCAGCACGACGTTTCCCGCAAAGCTTAGCGCCAAGAGCAAAAGTGGAGCGATCATGCTTTCCTCCTCAATGCTGTTCGATCCAGGCAAGAAGGGCCGCGGCCGGCGCGCCGGCGAAATGGTAATCGGAATGCAGGCCCGGCCAGGCAATGCGCAGCCGAAACCCCCGCGTGAAAAGCCCTTGCCGCGCAATGATTTCTAGCGGCAAGGAAAGCGCGCCGTATGCCGCGTAACCCACGCCTTTGCTGTCTCCCGCGAAAACCGGGAGGAAAGGATTGCGCACGTCCACAAAGCTGACATAAACCCCTTCGCCCTCAGGGGTAAGAATTTGGGCGATCACGCGGACGCTATGGCCTGAGCCACCGTTCTCCTTGTTGGTGACGAGAAGTTGTAAGTTGATCGCGGCCTCTTCCACCTGGCCGCTTGTGGGAATAGGACCCCACTGCCACTCGAGGTAATGCCCTTCACGATGGCACCAATAGCTTCCTTCGATCAGCGCTCCATTGAATTTGAATCCGGTGGGCGGAGCGGTGCGAAGTTCTTTAGGGCCAGCTTCCACTTCGGCCGGGAAAACTTTGATCACCAGGCTATCTTGATTGAAGGCCACGTGCGGGCCGTCTTTTGCGATGCGCTCGGCGAACACCGTGAGTTTGCCCACGGCGAGCCCGGGTGTATCCGGCGGGATGGTCACGGTGCCCCGGCATAGGTAGCCCACGGGGTCTTCAGGCGGAGAAACGTTGGGCAGGGTTACCTCTTGGACCACGAAGACTCCGCCCATCATCCCGGCGCCGGGAAAGCCGTAGCCCAAGCGGAAGGATGCGGAAACGCCGCGGGGTCCGCCGGCCCAACTCGTAGCCAGGCACGCGATCTCCAAGGTGAGCCCTTCCCCAGTTACGGGAAGGTTCTCGAAGGTCCACCAGGCTTTGTGTTGCAGGGCCTCATCGCGCAGCCAATACCAGCCTTGGATGAGGTCGCCGTTACACTGAAACGCGATGGGTTTGATCCCCTGGGCCCAGGCGATGGCCCCCACCAATCCCAGGAAAAGCGCGCCCCACCTTCCTTTCATGCGCACAAAAGCCTCCTTGGCCGTCCTGCGGAAGGACACCCTCCCCCGGATGACCGATCCATTATGCGGGTAAAACGAACGGGGCCAAACTCAGAAAAAAACGGGTGGGAACTAGGAAAGGTAGAACAGAGTTTTGAACCTGGTGGGTGGTGCAGGACTTGAACCTGCGACCCCACGCACGTCAAGCGTGTGCTCTACCGGGCTGAGCTAACCACCCATTGGGTCCCCTGGTAAGGGATCGGGAGGCGGCGCCCGGATTCGAACCGGGGAATAAGGGATTTGCAGTCCCTCGCCTTAACCGCTTGGCTACGCCGCCCACTCTTTCATTATAGTCCCTACTCCATGCCCAGGCTACCCGCCCCTTTCCTTGTGTTCCTGCCTAGCCATGTACTCGGCCAAAAGGGCCTCCTGCTCCATGGGCGAAAGATCCCCATCTTGGCCGCGGGCCTGGCGGCGAGAGCGAGCCGCAAGATATAGGGAAATCCCCGCCGCCACCGAGACGTTGAGGGACTGGGAAAAACCCCACATGGGGATGCGAAAGGTTCCGTCACAGTGGGCCAGGATCTGCGGTCCAACGCCCTCCGTCTCGTTCCCGAAAACCAACGCCAGCGGGCCATCCACAGGCAGCTCTTCTACCGGCATCTTCCCCACGGGCATGGCTGCGAAAATGCGAAAACCACGGTCACGAAGCTCCAGCAACGCGGGCTCTGCCCGGCGGAATCGCCTCAGTCTCACCCACTTCTCCGCGCCCTGGGTCACCCTCGGCGAAGGAAGGAACGGGTGATCCTCCTCGATCACGTACACCTCCAGAATTCCCAAGGCTTCGCAGGTGCGCACAATAGCTGCGGCATTATGAGGATCCTGAAGGTTTGCGCACACCACGGCGAGGCTTGCAAGGCGGGATGCCACCACTTTACGGATCTTTTCCGTGCGTCGCATAAAAAGAAAAGGGGGCGACCTTCGTCGCCCCCTAGAACTCGTCCTCGTCGAGCTCTTCTTCGAAGTCGAAGACTTCTTCAAGCTCGAGAGGCTCTTCCTCCACGACCTCTAGCATGCTTCCGCACTCCGGGCAGGTGATACGCCGCCCGAAGACTGCCTCGGCCTTGCTCAAGTGGAGCTCGGCAGCGCAAACCGGGCAAGTCGTCCGAGGCATTTAGCCACCTCACTTGGAGGGCTTCCCCGGCTGGCTCGGCTGCTTCGGTTTTTTCTCCTTAAGCAGCATCGCGACCACCCCCTTCACGCCATCCTACTTGGGATGGCTGGCGAAGTTTAGGAATACCGCGGCCTTATGTCAAATGTGCGCATTGGTAACGCCCAAAAGGAAGACCCCGGTTAAAATTGCGTTCCTATGCTGTACGCTCTTTTGGCCTTGGCCGGGTTTGGCATTGGCGTGGTGAGCTCCCTCCTCGGCGTTGGCGGAGGAATCTTTATGGTGCCCCTCCTTCTCCTTTCCGGGCTCGTGGGAACCGCTCAGGGAGCGACGGGCACAAGCATCGTGGGCGTCCTAGCCAGCGGGATCTCCGGCTCCATTGGTTATTTTTTGCGGCGCCGTTGCCCATGGCGAGTGAGCTTAGCCCTTGTCCCAGGAGCGCTGGCGGGAAGCTACCTTGGCGCATTCTTGACCGGCATCCTCCCCTCCGCCGCCCTTTCCCTGGCCTTCGGGCTTTTCCTCCTTTACCCCGCCACGGTGCTGGTTTTGGGCAAGGAACCAAAAGAACTGGTCAAGGGCAGCGAGCACCGAAGTTTCCCTTGGTATTTGGGAGCGCTTGTGGGGCTTCTTGCCGGCACAGCGGGCAGCTTGTTTGGGATCGGTGGGGGGGTGATTATGGTTCCGATGCTTCTTTGGCTTGGTCTTCCCATGGTCCAGGCCGTGGCAGGAAGCCTTTTGGTGATGGTCCCCTCAGCTGCCCTCTCCACGGCTCTTCACGCCATGGCCGGCCGAACGCATTGGGAGCTAGGGCTTCCTCTCGTTGGCGGGATCCTTTTGGGCGGGCAATTGGGCCCGGCTTTAGCCGTGCGCCTGCCGCAGCGTACCCTCCGCCGACTTTTCTCCCTCATCCTCTTTTATTCTGCGGCCAATATGATCCGCCGGGGCCTTGGTTACTGAATCTCCAACACCTCAAGGACGATGCGCACGATCATCAAAATCCACCCGATGCCCACGAAAATCCAAATCACCTTTCGCGCCGCAGCAATCAAGTTGAAGATGAGGAGGATGATGGTGAGCAACGCCAGGTACCCCAAGGGCACGGCCAAATCCTCGCCGATGGCGCGGCTTGCGGGAAGGATGAGGTTGATGAGCCGGACGAGGCCCTGACCGAGGAGGACCGCGGCGGACTGGATGAAAGTCCATATTGCTTGCCACGCGGATTCCGCCTCATAAACACCCGTTTGTGCCATGGTCCACATGGATCACATCCTCGCCTAGGAGCGTATCTTTTGGGCAAAAGAAAAGGGCGCCGCTTGGGCGGCGCCCAGGGGACAAGGTTCACCCCCTCAGTCCTTGTCCTCGGCTTCTTCCACGGCGTCTTCGATTTTTTCCAGGAGGTCAGAGACCCGCTCGAACGCGGACTCCAGCTCCTCCCGCACCATAGCCAGTTCGGAGAGGAGCGGCTTGATCTTGTCGATGAGCTCTTTCTTCGTCACGTAGGCCATAGACCACCTCCTACGCGAATTTTAAACGATCCGGTCTAGAATGAGAGGAGAAGGTTTTGGCCGTTCAGGACCGATGATGAACGCGGCGCGCGCAAGCTCCATGGCTTCTGCTACGCAAGCCCTTCGGCCCAAATGGAGGCGGGCGAGGGGCTGGCCCTCCTCCACCTCCGCCCCGACTTTCACCAGGAGTTCCACCCCTGCTGCGGGATCCACCTTCTGGCCTTTCACCTCCCGGCCGGCCCCTAAAAGCCCCGCCACCTGCCCGATCTTCTTGGCCGAAATTTTCAGGACAAAACCGCGCGCTTGCGCGCGGACTTCCACTACCCTCTCGGAGCGGGGCAGTTTCTCCGGATCGTCCACAGCGCGCACATCCCCACCTTGTGCGGCCACAAGCTCCCGGAATTTGCCAAACGCTGCCCCGCTTTCCAAAAGATGCTCTAGCTTTTTTTGCCCGGCTTCGGGGCTTGGCGCCTCACCAGCCATGTAGAGCAGCTCAGCGCCCAAAGCCAGGGTCACAGCGCGCAAGTCATCCGGCCCTTCGCCGCGCAAGACGGAAATGGCTTGGCGCACCTCAAGGGCGTTTCCCACCATGCGTCCCAATGGCTGATCCATGGCGGTGATGAGGGCCGCGAACTTCTTACCGAGTTTATTCCCCACGCGGACCAGAAGTTCCGCCAGCTTCTTGGCCTCGGGGAAAGTCTGCATGAATGCGCCGTCACCACACTTCACATCGAGAACGATCATGTCTGCCCCACCGGCGAGCTTCTTGGAGAGAACAGAAGAGGCGATAAGCGGAAGGGAAGGGACGGTTGCGGTGACATCGCGGAGCTCATAGATGAGGCGGTCTGCCGGCACGATCTCGGTCGTATGGTCGGCGATCACCGCCCCCACGCGTTTGGCCTGGTTCACGATTTCTCCTAGGGAAAGCTCGGTGCGTACACCGGGGATGGCTTCGAACTTATCGATGGTACCGCCGCTGTGCCCGAGTGCCCGGCCCGAAAGTTTGGCCATAACCAACCCCGCCGCCGCCATGAGGGGAACCAAAACGAGTGTGACCGTATCACCCACCCCACCGGTGGAGTGCTTGTCCACCTTTATCCCGGGAACAGCGGAAAGGTCGATGCGCTCCCCGCTTTCCACCATGGCCTGGGTCATGGCCACCGTCTCTTCCACGCTCAGCCCGCGGAAATACACGGCCATGAGGAACGCGGCCATCTGGTAGTCGGGGACCCGCCCGGCCACAAATTCCTGAATAAGCCACCGGATTTCCTCAGCGCTGAGCTCACCGCCATCCCGTTTCTTTTCGATGAGATCTACTGCGCGCATATCGCTTTAATTTTAGCCGACTGCCACAAGCATACCCTCTTGGGATACCATCAGTGTTGATGGACCGGCTTATTGGTGTAGACGTTGGTGGAACACGGACTAGGGTTGGTGCGGTCTATGCGGGGCGGATTCTCGCGCGGCGAGCTTTTCCCACACGTGGTTTGGCCGAGGTCAAAGCGGCAATAAAAGAAGTCCTTTTGGAGGCCGGCTGGAAGAAGCCGGATGCGATCGGGGTGGGCGCGCCCGCTCCCATGGATATGCGGCGCGGTGTAATTCTTAATGCCCCGAACCTCCCGCACTGGAACGGTGCAAACGTAGCGGAAGAGCTACAGGATGCGTTCGATTGCCCCGTGTTCTTGGGGAATGATGCGAACTGCGCGGCGGTGGGGGAATTGGTCTACGGCTGGCGGGCTCAGGATTTCTTGTACGTCACATGGTCTACCGGGATTGGCGGGGGGATCGTGGCGGGTGGGCAGGTGGTATGGGGGGCGACCGGCCAAGCCGGGGAGATTGGGCACATCACGCTTCGTCCGGATGGCCCCCATTGCCGCTGCGGCAAACGCGGCTGCTTGGAAGCGTTCGCGGGTGGGGCGGGGCTGAGCGACCGCTCTTTGGAGCATTTTGGGCAAAGGTTTTCCGCCGAGGAATTGGTAGAACGCGCCAAAAAAGGGGAAACCGGAGCTTTATCCCTCGTCGACGATGCCTGCTTCTTCATGGGGCAAGCGTTAGCCATCGTGGCCGAGCTGCTTGAGCCAGAAATGGTCATCTTCGGGGGTGGTCTCACCAATTCCTGGGATTTTTTGGGGCCCAAAGTTATTGCTGCTTTGCATAGCATGAGCCGAATTCGCCCCCGGGTAGAACTCACTAAACTTGGGGATGACGTGGGGCTTTTGGGGGCCGCCACCTTGCCCTTCCACTTTCCCAAACTCTAAAACGTTCGCACCACCTCGAGAGCTACCTGGGTTAACTGGGCGCAAGAAAACGCGAAGAATGCGGATACTGCCCAATCCCCCTGCGATTCGCCCACCCGGCACCAATGCTGCCCGGAGCTCGCCAAGGAGATGCGCAACTCCGAGCTCTCCCCAGTCCACACCAAGCTGTGCGTCTGCACCGGTTTAGGCCAGATTTGAAATGTTGAGCTCAGTTGCCACTCCTTCTGTTCCCCTGACAAGGTAAGGGAAATAATGGTGCCCAAATTTAAAGTAACCTGATCCCAACATATCTCCAAGCGAGATTGCCACGGGTAAGGACCGTCCAGGCTTAATTCCGCAGAGAAAGCGTCTTTTTCCACAGCGATGATAAGCCAGGTGGCAAAGACCACGGATGGAGCAAGATTTACTGCGGCTAACCCTCCTTTTGCCCCAGCGTGAAACGCTAAATTGGACCCGTAGGTGGTTAAGCGCGATTCGAGGGAGCTACTCAAGAAGAGATCAATGCGGCCGGAGCCAAATACCGTGAACTCCGGGGCAAGGGAAAATTCGCCCAAACCCCAGGCAATTTTGAGGTTACCGCGTCGAAAGCCGAGGGGAAAAAGGTTCCCCTCGATGCGCGCAGTGGCCCCCACTTCTTCCCAATCTGTCTCAAGCCAAACTGTGCCCGCCGGAGCTAAGCCTTCCACCCGTGCACCTATTTCCCCACTTGCACCGCTGAAGGTGAGAAGCAAAAGGAGAAAAATCACGGCGTTCCCAACACCTCCGCCGCTTTGGCCACAGCCCGCTTTACCGCGGGGGTCCGGAAAGGTGTGCTCGCCGCATCAAGTTGCACAATCAATCCCCCTTTGTGCTCCGCAATCGAAAGGAAGAAGTGTTGTGAAAAGCCAGCGTCGTGGGAGAAAACGCGGACGAGGGCAGCTTTTTCCGTGGCCGAGAAGAACACGTCTTTCAAGACGAAGGCCCCTTCGGTCCAGGTTTCCTTGAGGCCGCAGAGCGCGGCGATTTTCTCCCGCGAAAACGAAACAGCTACCTTTGCATGCGGCATTGCACCCTCTGCGATCCTTTTTACTTTACCCAACTTTATGGGCTGAGCCACTAGCCTCCAAATGGAAAGGCCATGAGCACGCCATTTTCGTTCATAGCGCGTTCCTGGCCCCTGAGCTTGGAGCAAATCCGGCCCCTCCACAGCCAGGCCCGCTAGTCTCAGATGTTCACCAGCCTCATCGGCATACCAACGCGCATCGGTGACAAGATGGAACTCGCCTTCAGGGGCAAGGACTGCGGCCAAAGTTTGGGCGAAACCTTGGTCGACAAGGCGGCGCGCGGCATGACGGCTCTTTGGCCAAGGGCACGGGAAGTTCACGTAAACCCTAGACACGGACTGATCAGGAAAAAGCTCACGCAACCCAAATTTCCCGTCGAGAAGAGCAAGGCGCACGTTTTCCACCCCTGCCAGGCGCAGTTTTCGCCCGGTCTTCACGATGCAGGTGAGGCTCGTCTCAAAGCCCACCCAGTTCCAGTCCGGGTACTTTTGTGCCATCTCCGCGAGGAACTCCCCGTTGCCGAAGCCGATCTCCACGGCAAGCGGGGCCGGGCGGGGGAAGACCTCCTCCCAGCGGGGCGGAAGCTCCTCCCAACGCGCCGGCTGGATGAGGTAGGGCACAAAATCCATGGGTTCCAAGGATACCGTACACTCCTGGGGATGGCCGGCCGGTTCATCGATGTCGAGGTAGAGGTGAAGTTCGCGCAAAAGCCTGGCCCGCCCACGAGCTTTGTTTGGGAAGGGAAAGA
>JANXBC010000032.1 GCA_025060555.1 Candidatus Bipolaricaulota bacterium | reverse complement strand
CGGAGGGATTTCGGGAATACGGTCATAGCCGTAAAGTCTGGCCACTTCCTCGAGGAGGTCCTCCTCCCGTGCTAAGTCCAACCGAAATGGAGGGATCAGCACCTCCCACTTTTCCCCCTGATCGATCAAGCGCATTCCTTGCTGGGAAAGGCCGCGGACCACGTGGTCCTCGGGGATTTCCGTCCCCAGGAAAGCAGGGATGCGCGCCTTACGCAGGAAGATGGTGCGGGGGGTGGGCCGTTTCATGTACATATCCACGGCCCCACGCGCGATGCGACCACCTTGGAAATGCGCTAAAAGCGCGCAGAACCGGCGCGATGCTAAGTCCACACCCTCTGGGGAAAGCCCCCGCTCGAACCGCAAAGAGGCCTCGGTCCTCAGGCCCAGGGCCCGCGAGCCGCGGCGAACCCGGGCGGAAGCAAACGCTGCGGCCTCAAGAAGCACATCCCGCGTGTCCCCGTCCACCTCGCTTCCCTCGCCGCCCATGACCCCGGCCACTGCCACCGGCTTCTTGGCATCCGCAATCACCAGGATTTCCGGGGAAAGAACCCGCTCCACGCCGTCCAGAGTGCGGATGGTTTCCCCGGCCTTGGCCCGCCGCACCACCACCCGCCCCCCTTCCAATTTTTGAAAATCGAAAGCATGGAGAGGATGGCCAAGCTCGAGCATCACGTAGTTCGTGAGGTCCACCACGAGGGAAATCGGACGCATGCCGCTTTTGAGAAGCCGGACAGCGATGCGTAGGGGAGAAGGCTTATGGGAAATAGCCCGGATGATCCGGGCCACATAGCGGGGACAATCTTCGCCGGACTCAACCACAACGGAAGTCAGATCTTTTGCCTCTTCCTCTTCTTCAGGGAAGGCGAGGGAAAGGTCTTGCAAACCTGTGCGGAAGAGGGCGGAGAATTCGCGGGCAAGGCCATAGACCCCAAGCAGATCCGGCCGGTTGGAGGTGATCTTGAGGTCAAGGACGGTGTCGGGAAACTCCAAAAGCTCGGCCAAATCTGCGCCCAGTGGTGTTCCTGGAGGAAGTTCCCAAACCCCGCTGGACTTTTCCTCAAGCCCAAGCTCCTCGCGGGACAAGATGACGCCAGCGCTTTTCACTCCCCGGATGACGGTTTCCTTGACCACTGCGCCGCCTGGCAGCCGCGCGCCGGGAAGGGCATAGGGAACGAGTAACCCTGGGGCCACATTGGGCGCTCCGCACACCGTGGTATAGAACTCGCTTCCGACCTGCACCTGGCAGATTTTCAGGTTCTGGGCGTGCGGGTGCGGCTCCACCCCAAGGATTTGGCCCACAAACACCCCATGGGCCGAAAGAATCCACGCTTCTTCCACTTCCAATCCCGCCAAGGTCAAGCGCTCGAAGAGCTCATCCTGCGAGATTTCCGGAAGATCAGCATATTCCGCGATCCAGCGCAAAGAGACACGCATTCCTTCACCCCGCGAGGCCGAAGTATAAGAGCACCGGGCCCTCGGGAAGGAGGGGATAAGACAAACCCAAGACCAGGCTGGCACTCCAAAGGCCGCCCAGGGCCTCCACGGTGAGCCAAAGCTCTCCCCCCACTTCCACAAAGGTCTGCCGCTCCTCCGACTCATTCCATATTTGGGCCGCGGCGAAGAACACCCGTGGCCTTGCTTCCGAAACGAGAGCGGCTTGCCCCAAAGAGTAGCTTGGAAAATACGGGGGAAGCCAGACCCCCAAAACTGCGGCAGCCTTGTGACGCGCACTGGGAGGACCTTCTTCCCGCAGGGAGAGAGCGCGCAGCTCCGTCAAGGTGGGCCAAAACCGCGGAGAAAGAGCAGGGCTGGCAAAACCTAAGGAAAAAGTGAGCGTAGGATAGAGATTTGGCGCTAGGCCGAAAAGCTCGGTGTGGCTGAGGGAAAGACCGTAACCTTGATTGGGGACGAATAAGAAAGAGGCGTCCGTAGCCCGGGCATGGGCCACACTTTCTTGCCAGGCAAGCCCCACCTCAAAAACCCAATCCGGCAGGCGGCCGACGGTAAACGAAAGTTCCCCAGCCTCTTCCCAATACTTGGCCGCCGACCCCGTTCGCGGGGTCAGCCAAAGAGTGCGGGCGACGGTGATGGCGCCCACGAGCGTGTCCTGGATTTGCGCCCAGGCCGAGACGTAACCGACCTGCCCGAAATTCACAAACCCTTCGAGAGCCAGTTCCTGGGGATAGACGGCAAAGGCGAAGCGGTCAAGATAACTAAGGGAAAAGGCGCCGCTTGAACCGAGGGACACAAGGTAGCCATCGAGGGGGAGATCGTTCTTTAGGGCTACGACATAGCGGCGCGGCCAACGGTTGTTGAGACGATCCACATCAAGAACGCGATGCTCGGGGTCTAAGATCACTTGCTCTATGGGGAATTCCGACATAACCACCATAGCTTCCGCAGGCGTCCCTTTTGGTTCCCAAACGAGGACCTTCCTTTTCCCCTCAGGACCGCGGAGTTCAAGGGGGACGGGAAGGACGCCTGTTCCCCGATATGTGAGGGAGAGCTCGACCTGATAGCCTGGGGGCGCGGGCCACTGGCGAAGGCCGTTCACCCCGTAATCGGCCCAGGCCTGGCCTGTGACCCAATCCTCAAAGAATCGGGAAAGATCGCGCTGGCTTTCCGCCTCTAAGAGATGTTGAAAATCCGTCACGGAAAGAGTGCGGCCGCGGAACTGGGAGGCCGCGCGCCGCAGCGCCTGATGAAATGTGTCCTCGCCCAAAAGATACGCCAGCGCGCGCAGGACCAAATACCCTTTGTTGTATAAACGATCCCCGGAGACGTGGTCGTACTGCACTTCCCGTGTGGGTTTCACCACGGCTTCATCAAATCCGTAGAAGGCAACCTGCAGGTACGGAAGCTCCGTGAGGTGTTCGCGCAAATTCACGAAGCCCAGAGCATAGTCAACGATCTCCTCACCGAGGCCCTTCTTGTCAAAAGCAAAGAGATTTCCTCCCTCTGCGCCGAATTTCTCCTCGTACCAGGTGATGGAGAGGTACTGGGAAAGGCCCTCGGAGAGCCAGTTTTCCGCGTCGAAGTCCACGCCAACCCCAATCCCCCACCAAAGGTGGGCAAGCTCATGGGCCAGGATGTAAAGGCCATAGCGCGTGAGGACTCCTGAGGCTGTGAGGTCCTGGCGCTGGAAAAACCAACGCGGCAAGAAAACAACCCCTTCCGCGGTCATGGCCACCCCCTGCTCTGTGGGGTGTTCAACAAGGAGAAGGCGTCGATGAGGATAAGGGCCAAACCGCTCTTCGTACCAAGCGAGGATCTCCGGAATCCACGTGAGAAGAGAACGCAGTGCGGGCTCGTCCCCAGGGAGCGCCACCCCCTCCAAAATCCACCCAGAACACGCCAAAGTGAAGGCGTGGAACCGCTCCGCTGGCCCAAAGTACAAGGCCACGGAACTCACTGGCTCCACAAAAGTCGTGGAAAAGCGTGTGCCCTCAGCCTTTGCGTTGCCCGGAAGGAAGGCGCGCCAGCCTTCGGGAAGAACGAGTTCCACCGAGTAGGAATGAAAGGGGAGAGCGAAGGGGAGGACATCCCCCGGCGCGGAAGGAAGAAGCAATGGGTGCCAGCCAAACCGCCACGTATAAATGTCCCCTAGTCTTCCGGGCTCAACCCAAACATGGGGGAAACGGGTGCGGAAATCGATGCGTAACTCACCGGGCTCGCCGGGGAGCTTCACCCGCATGAGCACATCCTCCAGGGAGTAAGTCTGGTAGGTAGGGGGCGCCGGAAGAAGCGCATAGTCCACAGGTTGAGAGGTGGGTTCCCAAACAACCGTTTCTATCTTAGTCCATGAAGGGTCAAAGCCAAAGACATAATTGGAGTCGATGACAAGTGGGGAGACATAGGGGTTGCGTTCCCGACCGAGGTTAGCTAGGAGCACGAACCATGCCTCTTTTGTGGGTTCGTTGAACTTGATCCACTGGGAACCGTATACCTCTTGCTTATCCGGGTCGAACTGCACAGAGATCCGGATCTCTGCCGCGGTCACAAAAACGCTGGAAAGTAAAAGAAAAACCAACGCGTTCCGCACAAGACCCCCTTAGTCTGCGCTTTCTTTTGCGCTCGGCTCAGGGAGAATGGTAACCCGCACCGTCTGGATTTCCCGCTCTGTGGCCTCCTCGACCGTGATCTCTACTGTGCCAAAGCGCAGTTTCGTCCCGGGATTGGGGATGTCGCCCAGGGTCTCAAGGACAAGGCCAGCGATGGTCACCGCTTCTTCTTCGGGCAAAGAGAGCCCTAGGGTGCGGTTGACCCGTTTTATTTCGGCGTCGCCGTCCACGAGGGCCTCGGTTGGGGAAAGGCGGCGGATGAGGGTCCGCTGGCGGCGACGATCGTACTCGTCCTCGATCTCCCCCACGATTTCCTCCAGCACGTCCTCAAGCGTAACCAGGCCCGCGACCCCGCCGTATTCGTCCACCACCACCGCCATATGGGCCCGCTCCTGCTGGAACTCGCGAAGAAGGGCGCTCACCGGCTTGGTGGTGGGCACAAAGATCACCGGCCGCAAAAGAGAGGCCAGGGAGGCGGGGGGATTACCGCCCCGCACGTGAGCCAAGAGGTCCTTGGCATGGAGGATCCCGATCACTTGGTCCAGCCGCTCCCGGTAAACCGGATAGCGAGAGTGTCCGTCGCGCACAACGAAATCGATTGCCTCCGCAATAGGGGTGTCGACCTCGATGGCGCGAATATCCGTGCGGGGAACCATGACCTCGTCGGCCGTGGTCTGATCGAGCGCAAGTATGCGACGCATCATGTCCGCAAACTGGGTGGTGATGGCCCCACGTTCCTCAGCCACCTCGATGAGGGAGAGAAACTGGTCGCGGGTGATAGGTGGACCTTCGCGCACAAGTAGATCAACACCAAATGGGCGGACCAAGCCGCTTGAGGTGGAGCGCAAGGCCCGCACAAGCGGCCGCAATGCCCGCGTGAGATACCATGCGGGTATTACCACCCTAAGCCCAATGGCCTCCGGCCGGTTCTTGGCCAAGTTCTTGGGCGTGACTTCGCCGATCACAAGGAGAAGCACGGTCATAACTGCTGTAGTCACAAGGCCCGTGAGATAGGAGGGAGTATTGGGGGGCAACACCCGCAGAAAAAGGAGGGTGGCGAGAGCGGAGGCGCCCACGTTCACTAGGTTATTGCACAAAACCAAGGCGGTGATGAAATCGTTGGGGTCATGTAAAAGATGCGCGAGGGCTTTGGCCCTTCGCCCTTTGCTTGTTTTGAGGAGATGGCGGATCCTCAGCTCAAAGAGGGAGCTCAGCGCCGTTTCTGAGGCGGAAAAGAAAGCGGAGAACATAAGGAGCACGAACAGGAGAAAAACTTGCGATTCTATGCTCACTTTTCAGATCACCTCACGGCATTATTATAGGCCGATGGGGATGGGTTTCAGCTTATTTTCAGGAGGAGCGGATGGACCTAGAGGAGATCCGGAGACTGTGTGCCCTCATGCGTGAGGAGGAGTTGGTGGAGCTGACGCTGGAGGAGGAGGGGCGGCGGATCACGTTGCGGCGGGCTCCCGGGGCAAGGGTTCCTGCCCCCCTGGTGCCAGAGAAGAAGGAGGGGATCATCGTGCGTTCGCCCGTGGTGGGCACATTTTGGATCCGCCCCGCCCCCGGTGAGCCCCCGTTCGTGAAGGTGGGGGACCTCGTCCAGCCTGGCCAAGTCCTGTGCATCGTGGAGGCCATGAAGGTGATGAACGAGGTGCGGGCCGAGGTGGCTGGGGTGGTGGAGGAGATCCTCGCCGAGGAGGGGGAGCCCGTGGAGTACGGGCAGCCTCTCTTTCGCCTGCGGCCGGCGTAAGGATGGAAAAGGTTCTCATCGCCAACCGCGGGGAAATCGCGCTTCGCATCCTCGAGGCCTGTCGGGAGGAGGGCCTGTTCGCGGTGGCCGTGTACTCCGCGGCCGAAGCCGAGGCCCTCCATGTGCGGGAGGCTCCCGAAGCGGTGTGTATCGGCCCTCCGGACCCCCGACGCTCCTATCTTTCCATCCCCGCATTGATCGCGGCCTGTGAGATCACCGGCGCCGATGCCCTTCACCCCGGCTATGGTTTTCTTTCGGAAAATCCGGACCTGGCCGAGGTTTGTGAAGCGCACGGGATCACGTTCATTGGCCCCTCGGCGCAGGTGCTACGCCTCTGCGGGGACAAGGTTGCCGCCAAGGAGGCCGCGCAAAACGCGGGCCTACCAGTCCTTCCTGGAAGCCCACCGCTTGCGGATGAGAGCGAAGCCCTAAATTGGGCGGAGGAATTGGGCTATCCCGTGCTCCTCAAGGCAGCTGCGGGTGGAGGGGGCCGGGGAATCCGCCTCATCCGCTCCCCTCAGGAACTGCGGAGCCTTTTCCACCAGTCCAGGAAAGAGGCGGAGCTTGCTTTCGCCGATGGCCGCGTGTATTTGGAGCGGTACGTACCCCGGCCCCGCCACGTGGAGGTCCAAATCCTCGCGGACCGACACGGGAACGTCGTGCATTGGGGAACGCGGGACTGCACAGTGCAGCGGCGGCACCAAAAGCTTGTGGAGGAGGCGCCAGCGCCGGCCTTACCCCCAAAGTTGCGGGAAAAAATGGCGCAAGCCGCGGTTCGCCTGGCCGAGCATATCCGCTATGTTGGGGCCGGAACGGTAGAGTTTCTCGTGGACGGTGAAGATTTTTATTTTATCGAGGTGAATGCGCGCATTCAGGTAGAGCATCCAGTCTCAGAGATGCTCGTTGGACGCAACCTCGTGCGGGAGCAGCTGCGGGTGGCCCAGGGAAAACCGCTCGGCTATCGGCAGAGTCAAATTGAATTCTTCGGTCACGCCATCGAGTGCCGCATCAACGCCGAGGATCCGGAACGGAATTTTCTCCCTTCCACTGGCCGGGTATGGATCCGCGCTCTTCCCGGTGGGATGGGTGTACGCGTAGACACCCACATCTATCAAGGGATGCGGGTTTTACCCTACTATGACCCCCTTTTGGCCAAGATCATCGCCCACGGCGAGGACCGGGAGGAAGCGCGGACTCGCCTGTATTCAGCTCTTCGGCGTTTTCAAATAAGTGGGGTCAAGACCAATCGGGATTTTCTCCTTTCGGTGATCGGCCATCCCCAGTTTGCGCGCGCTTTTTTGGGCACGGACTTCCTTGAACAAATGAGGCCCGGGGAGTAGGATCCTTTTGTGTTTGAGTCCTTAACGGAGCGGCTAGCTCAGGTTTTTCAGCGCCTGCGGGGAAAAGGCCTCCTCACCCAAGCCGATATCGAGCAAGGGCTGCGGGAAATTCGCGAGGTATTGCTCTCCGCCGACGTTCATCACGAAGTGGTGCGCGAGCTATTGGAGCGAGTGAGGGCGAGGGCGGCGGGAGAGAAACTGGTGGAGTCCCTTTCCCCGGCTCAGCATCTTTTGGCCATCGTGCGCCAGGAGATGACCAAGGTCATGGGGGGTGAGGTGCATAAGTTGCGCCTGTCCGGGCGGCCCGCAGTGGTGGCGCTGGTCGGACCAGCTGGTGGGGGGAAAACCACCACCGCGGGAAAACTGGCCCAGCACCTCAGGAAGCGGGGCAGAAGGCCGCTCCTTATTTCTGCGGACCCGGAACGGCCAGCCGCGTCCGAACAGCTGGCAACCCTGGCGCAAAGTATCGGAATCCCTTTTGCCTCCGCCGACCAAGACCCTCTTAGCGAAGTGCCCAAAATCCTGACCCAAGCGAAAAAAGATCTGGTGGATGTGGTCGTCTTGGATACCCCCGGGACTCCTCCCGGTGTCCTCCCTCCCGCATTCCTTGCGGAACTCATGGCTACCCTCAAGCCCAGCGATGTTCTCCTTGTGCTTGATGCCTTGGTTGGGCAAGAGGCAATCCGCATGGGCGAAGTTTTCCTTTCCCTTGGCCTAAGTGGAATGGTGCTCACCAAGCTCGACGGCGATGCCCGCGGTGGGGCTGCCCTTTCCCTTCCCTCCCGTCTCAATTTGCCCATTTTGTTTGTCGGGGTTGGGGAACAGCCCGACGATCTGGAGCCGTTTGATCCGAACCGCATGGCTGACCGCATCCTGGGACTGGGCGATCTCTCCGGCCTCGTGGAGAAACTGCAAGAGGCTGGGGTTACAGCCCGCGCGGAGAAAGTCCTTCGCGAAGAGACTTTTACCCTGGAGGATTTCCTTGGGCAACTTGAGGCGATGCGCCATGCCGGGCCCCTGGGACAACTCTTTTCGCGCATTCCCGGACTTGGGCGTCCCGAAGAGGAGGAAATCGAGCGGGAATTCAAGAAGATGAAGGCCATCATTCAATCCATGACCGTTGAGGAGCGGCGTAACCCCCATATAATCGGAGCCAGTCGCAAGCGCAGGATTGCGCGCGGCTCTGGCACAACGGTTCAAGATGTGAACCGGCTTTTGGCTGAGTACGAACAAGCCAAGAAGCTCCTCAAGGGGCTGAAGCGTGGAAAACTGCCGGGAGGAAAGCTCCCGTTCCCGAGGTGATGGTATGGCCGTAAAGATCCGACTCATGCGCGTGGGGAAAAAGAAGCAGCCAAGCTACCGAATCGTAGTGGTGGACGAGGCGGAAAAACTCGATGGTGCGGTGATTCAGGTCATCGGGCACTACCATCCGTTGAGTAAGGCCGACGAGCTCACGGTGGATGTGGAGCGCGCGTTGGGCTGGCTAAAGAAAGGGGCCCAGCCCACAGAAGCCGCAAAAAGGCTCCTTTCTCGTGCCGGGGTGATGAAACTTTGGCACGAGGAGAGGTTTGGCCATCCCAGTGCTCCTGGAGCTCAGTCGGTACCTTCTTAGGGCGCTCGTCGGCCGCCCGGGTGAGGCGAGGGTCGAGCACCTGCATTCCGGCGGTGTGGATTTCCTCTTCTTTGAAGTAGCTGGACCCGATGAAAAGAATCTTTCGGAGCGCGATAAAGAAGCGTTGGCCTCGGTAGTTGAGCGCATCGGGAAGAAGCTCGGTCACGAGGTCATCGTGGACTGGCGATGAGATTCGATGTAGTCAGCATTTTCCCGGAAATGCTTCGCCCTTTCTTTTCCCAAGGCATCCTCCTTGGTGCGCAGGAAAAGGGTCTCATCGATATCCATGTCCATGATCTGCGCGTTTTCTCGTGTGATCCGCAGGGTTTGGTGGATGATCGGCCCTATGGAGGCGGGGCTGGGATGGTCATGCGGCCTGAGCCCTTTGCCCGCGCCGTAGAGGCCATACAAAATGAGTTGAAATTCAAACCTTTTGTGATCCTCCTTTCCGCACAAGGGGTTCTTTTCACCCAGGAGTGGGCGAAGAGGTTGGCCCGCAAGCCCGCAATAACCATCCTCTGTGGCCGCTACGAAGGGGTGGACGAGCGGGTCCTTTCCTTCTGCGATGTGGAGCTTTCCATCGGCGATTTTGTCCTGGCCGGCGGTGAGCTAGCTGCGGCCATCGTCGTGGAGACCACGGCTCGCATGGTGCCCGGTGTGGTGGGACGCTTCGACTCCGTGGCCACTGATTCCTTCTACGCCGGGGCAAAATTGGGTTTCCCCCAATACACTCGGCCCCGCGTCTTCCGTGGGCATGCGGTCCCAGATGTCCTCCTTTCCGGGGACCACGAGCGAATCCGGCGCTGGCGGGAAAAAGAGGCGTGGAAGAAAACCTTGCGCAATCGGCCAGACCTTTTGGGCCTCAAGTTCCCTCCCCAAGGATGCGCTGAATCCAATCCTGAAGTTTAGGATAATGTGTGCCCGGCCAAAAAATCCGCTGGCATTGAGAACAGCGTAAAAATTCCTCGCACCACGCCCGGACCTTAGGCGGTACCCGCGGAAGAGCCTCCTCTTTGGAAATGCGTTGCAGTAGCCCATTGCAGGCCAAGCACCGGGTGAACGGAGCGATTCTTCCCCAAAGATCAAAGCGTCGCAGCACCTCCTGTGCTTGCTCCAAAGGCACAACGGACCGCACCCAATAACCGTGGGTCAACTCCCCATGTTTGAGGAGCTGACGATCGCGGGTGAGGATGACCCGCCCTGCGCGCGCAAGACTTATGAGTTCCGCGTCAGTGATCTTTGGGTTGTGCAGGGTGTCGAAGCCCAAGAGGCGTAGGAGCCGGGCGAGCTTTCCCAAATGGGCGTCGCAAGCGAAGGCCAACTGGCGTAAAGGGGCACGCCGGATACGCAGAAGTTCAGTGATATCCAGGCTTTCAAACACAGGGTAAACGGCAATGCGATCACCGTCACAAAGCCGATAGGAAAAATCCACGGACTCCCCGTTAGCAATGATCAGCTCCACCTCCACGTGCGGGACTCCCAATGCCTCGATGGCGTCCTTCACCGTGGGTTGGTTGGAAAACTCGTAAACGAAGGAGCGTCCGCGAAGCTCCGGCCAAAGAAAATCGTTGAGCTCCGCGTAAAACCGGAACTCTGCTTTTCCCATCTACAGGCGGAAAATGGCCTTCGCCCGTGCTAGATCGTCCACGGTAAACACGAGCTGGTTCTTTTCCACAGAGAAATAGCAGGAAAGCACGTTTATTCCATCCCGTGCCAGCCGCTCCAATACCGTGGCCAATTGGCCTGGTTGATGGGGAAGGCTCATCGTGAGGGCTTCGCGTTCCTCGTAATCCACGCCCAACCGCTTTAAGACTTTTCTGGCCCTGTCCGGGGCATCGGTGACCATCGCCACCACGGCCTCATCCAAGACAGTGAGGGCGGCAATAGCTTCGATGTTCACCTTCTCCTCGGCCAAGGCGGCGGCAATCTCCAGGAGGGCACCCGGCCTGTTCCCCAGATAAAACGTGAACTCCTGCACGTTGACCACCTCCTTTGCGTTTTATACCACACGTCGCCTCTCCAGCCAGGCCTGGAGGATGAGGACGGCGGAAAGCGCATCCACCTTTCTTCTTTGGTTCCGCAGGTTCTCCCCGGCCTCGCGCAATGCTCGCTCCACCTCCTTTGTCGTCCACCTCTCATCCACGTAGAAGACAGGAAGGCCGGTCGCTTGGGCTACAGCCTGGGCTAACTCTTTGACCTTCCGTGTCTGGCCCCCTTCGCTTCCGTCCATATTGAGAGGAAGGCCAATTACCAAGGCCTCAGCCCGGAATTTCTTGCAGAGCTCAGCGAGAGCCCGGACATCTTCAGCGAAGTTTCGGCGTTGATAAGTTCCGTAGGGCACGGCCAGAACCCCCGTTTCATCCACCTGAGCAATCCCAACCCAACGCTCACCTATGTCAAAGGCGATCGCGTGCATCATCTTTCGGCAAGGATGGCAAGAGCGCGGCGCAGCAACTCTTCCACCGGCGCGTCTGGGCATTCCCCGCGCACCAGTTCCAAAGCTTTCCGCGCCTCCTCGGGCTTGAAGCCCAAAGCCTTGGAGGTTAGGGCTTGAAGCACGATTTTCTCTTTCTCCGTAGCAGGAGAAACCTCCGCCGGAGCCCACTTTTGCACGCGCTCCGAGAGCTCTAAAAGCACACGTTGGGCCGTGCGGCGGCCGATCCCCTTCACCTCGTCTAAGGCCGATAAGTCCCCCCGGCGAATCGCCGAAACGAACTGAGCTGGGGGGAGCGCGGCCACAAGCTTGAACGCAAGCCTCGGTCCCACTTGCGGCACAGAGAGGAGGGTCACAAACATCTCCCGCTCCTGCGAAGTGGCAAAACCGTAGAGAGAAAACTCATCCTCAGCGAGGATGAGGTGCGTATAAACCTTTACCTCGCTATTTGGGGAAAGCACACTTACTGTGCGGTTGGGCACAGTCAAGCGGAACCCAATTCCCCCAACGAGGAGGATCACCGTTTCCCCTTGAGCCTCCACTACTTTCCCAACGAGAAAATCGATCACTCCTCCTCCCAATGTAGTTCTGGTTCGGCGCGCGCGAGCTCGGAGATTTCGCGGAACGCCGTTTCGACCTTTTCCCTGCTTCCGGAGAGAAGCAGGGTTACCGCTCCCGCACCAAGACCAACTCCGCTTGAGGCCACATGCTCCGCGCTGATCCCATACAAGATCTCGACCGCCTCCGTCTCAGTGACCACATGCCCAAGTAGCGGGAAAAGGCCGACTTTAAAGCCGCTTGCCCAGAGAAGTTTTCCTTTGCCCAGCCGCTGACAAAGCTCGGAGACAGGGGTATGGATGGATTTGATACGCGAGATTGGGATGACTATGTCCGCGCCGCGGGCCAAGGCGGCGGCATAGAATTTCCCCACTGTTCCACCGTCCTCGCCGGCCACAAGCACCCCCACCGTGCCCTCAGGATCCAAGGCATTCCCCCCCTTGATGACCACATCGCCTGCGCTTAGTCGTGCCAAGATTTCCGACCAAGCCAAATTCTTTGGCTCTCCCCGCTCCAAAACGATCATGGTTTCCCGCTTTTCCGGGGGGAGGACCCTAAGTTCTTTGCTGATATAACCCGCACAATATCGCTCTTTTTCCACCTCCTTCCCAGTGAGCTCCTCCAAAACGTAGGCATTGGTTGTGCCCAAACCCACCACGATCAGCCCGTGTTCTTTAGCCCGCTTCACGTTCGGAAGGCATGCCACGCCCCGGGCAATGAGGCGCTTGGCGGCCCCCGGAGTGAGGACTACTAGCGCCTGGCTCTCCCCGCTTGCCAGCCACATCGCGCTCATGCTATAACACTAGCCGGACCCGGAAAAACAAGCAAAGGGGGCTAAATGCCGTACACCCGCGAGCAGTACGAGGCGGAACGCAGGGGCTTCCGGTGGAATATCCCTGAGTCCTACAACATCGCAGCCATGATTGACGCTCATGCCCAGCGTAAGGGCGGTCAACCCGCGGTGCTTTGGGAGGCAGAGACAGGCGAGCGCCGCACCCTCACCTGGCAGCAGCTTTCCCAGCTTTCCGCGCGGTGCGCGGCCGTGCTCATGCGCCTGGGCGTGCGGAAGGGCGACCCCGTGCTGCACATCTTTCCCCGGCTTCCCGAGGCCTTCATCGCCCAGATCGGCACGTTCAAGGCCGGGGCGGTGGCCGTGCCCTGTGTGGACATGCTGCGAGCCAAGGACATCATCTACCGGGCCGAGGTGTCCGGGGCCCGGGTGGTGGTGGCCCACGTGTCCGTGGCGGAGGAGGTGGACGCCGCCCGCGGCCAATGCCCCTTAGAGCACTTCCTCCTCATCGGCGGCCGGCGCCCCGGTTGGCTCTCCTTCGAGGAGGAGATCGAGAAGGCCCCGGAGGTCCCGCCGGTCCCCCTCACCGTGCACGACCCCATCACCATCAACTTCACCTCCGGCACCACCGG